>CAYNWK010000223.1:0-6293 GCA_964400875.1 uncultured Anaerolineaceae bacterium
AAGTCCTTATCCGCTCATTAAATAATCCTTTTTTTGGTTTACCGGGTGATCCCCCAGGAGGCAAACGACCGCTCATAAGAGAATCTACTTAACCATTCTCAATCTGTTACCCCCTGAGAATCCCTAAAAAAACCTAACCAAAACCTAAAAGAAAGCTTAAAGCCCGATTTAGCCTGCGTTTAATCCAACAATATGGCTGCTGAGTTGAGGCCGAATTCAGCCTTTGGACACATTCCCAAGAAGTTGACGGGCAGCAGAATGGTGAATTGGCTGCCCAAACCAGGGGTGCTGTCCAGCTCGATCCGCCCGCATTGGGCGCGCACCAGATCCTGCCCGATGCGCTGCTTCTGTTACCCACGCCCATGAAGGAGATCAAAATCACCATGGGCAGGATGTGGCTGAGAATCAGGCGGTTGCGCAGCGAACGGAGCATTACCCTGCTTGCGGGATCAGCTTGTACCCTACCCCGTGGACGGTGACGATCCGCTGGGGATCGTCCGGGTCTGCTTCGATCCGCTTGCGCAGCCAGCGGATATGTACGTAAACCACCTGCGGTTCGCCGATGAACTCGGCGCCCCACACGGTCGTCAAAAGATCATCAACGGAGATCACGCTGTTAGGGTGCAGCGCCAGGGCATGCAGCAGATCGAACTCGCGCGGTCGCAGCTCGACCGGCTGCCCTCCCAGCGTGACGGTGTGGGCGCCTGGATCGATGGTCAGATCGCCAGCAACCACAGGAGCCGAGCTCAAACCATAAGCCTTGAATGGTTTAACCCGGCGCAAGACAGCCTTTAAGTGCGCCAGGAGCACACTCACGTCAAATGGTTTGGTTAGATAGTCATCCGCGCCCAATTCCAGCCCCAGGACTTCGTCCAGGTGGCGGCGCCGGGCGGTGAGGAAGATCACCGGCACGCCCATCTTTTCCTTGAACTGCTTCAGAGCGTCCAGGCCGTCCATCCCCGGCAGGCCGATATCCAGCAGGACCAGGTCCGGCGGTTCTACGCGCGCCATGGACAGCGCGTCCTCGGCGTTGGCGGCGTTGCTGACCTGGTAGCCGGCCTGTTCGATGTTAAATGATAGGCTGCGCCGCATCAGGGCGTCGTCGTCAACCAAAAGGATGTGTTTTGACATAGCCAGCCTCCCTTTTACTGCCTCGTCCCTCTTTAAATCTGGCGGGAGGCCGTAACGGGAATTTCAGCGCCGTTCCCAGCAGTAGATCTGATCCCAAGCGTCGACCTAACTGGCGCAGCTATTTGTGCGTCACTCAACGGCAACCATATGGTGAAGTGGCTGCCCTGGTTGATGTCGGTCTCGACTTCCAGGCGCCCATCATGAGCTTCCACCAGGTCACGGGCAATACTCAAACCCAACCCCATACCCTCTGTTGGCTCGCCCAGTGGAGTTCCGCGATAAAAAGGGATGAAGATTTGTTCGAGTTCCTCTTCCGGGATGCCTGGACCAGAATCGCTTACCCGGATCCCCACAGCGTCGGGTGTCAGCCTGGCCAAAATCCTGACTTTTCCTCCTGGTGGGGTGAACTTAACTGCGTTGGCGACCAAATTTCCCAGCGCCTGGTTCAAACGGTCCGGGTCAAAATGCACTCGAGGCAGATCGGCAGGGATGTCTAGCTCCCAATCCAAACCTTTTTTCTCAGCCACTTCCTGCCACAAGTGCAGGACCTGGTACAACCACCGCTCAAGGTGTGTTTCCCATTTGGAAAGATTAAAGTCGCCGATTACTTGATCGCGCAAATGGGAAAGATCATCCAACAGCCGCTTCATTCCCAACAATTCGGTCTCCATCCCATCGAGCAGCCTCTGGCGCATTTCCCTCTCTTCCCAGGCTCCATGGTTGCAAGCGTGGACCGCGGTTGACAAGGCTCCTAAGGAACGGCCGAATTCGTGAACCAGATTCGCGAGTAACTTGCGCCGTTCTTGTTCTAAATCGTAGCGGCGTTCTGCCAGCTCATAAATAGCCCCGGCCAGTTCGCGGATCTCTTGGGGTCCGTGCACAGGATGCGGGCGCAAAACCTTATCATCTTTCATACTGCGGATGAATTGGGTCAGCATGCCAAGGGGTCGTTCCATCTCGACCGCCAAGCTCCACCCAATGAGCACGCCCAGCAGCAATCCCAGACCAACAACCGTGACGAGTCGGTATTCCAGACTCGCCAGGATCGCTTGAAGACCGAAGAAAGTTTCATTCGACAAGCTGGCCGCGGAAGATCGAGGTTGGCTGATATAGAGGAACGCGATGCCCAACAATGGGACGATCAGTAAGACGGGCAGCATGTGACTCAGTGTCAGCCGCCGACGCAACGTACTGAGCATAGGATATCTCCTCCTGTTCCAGTTAGTTCGCCAACCCAATCCCGAAAGATGGCGGTCCGTTTCCCCTCCCGCTGGAAATCCAGCCAACTTCCTTGGCGTTTGAGCGCCATGCGCTTTAATTCGGACCGATTTCTCTCTGCATGGCGCAGTCCTCGTCGCCTTCCAAGAGACCATGCATACTAAGAAGGTGAATGGTCGGGAGCAGCTTCACACTCAGATCAAGTTTATGAACCACCGCGTTCGCTCCGGCGGACAGCGCCGCCCGCCGGCATCCATCGCCGTCAAACATGGATAAGGCGATGATCGCAACCAGAGGGAATGCCTCCCGGATCTGGGAAATTATTTCGAGTCCTTTTTGATTCGAAATATCCAGATCAAGCAAAATTATCTGCGGGTTATGCCCCTCAATCCCTTCCAGTGAATCTTGATCGCCTTGGTTGACATCCACAACCAGAAGATCTGCATCCCTGTCCAAAAAAGGGAGTGCTGCTTTGAGGAAAATCTGGTTGTCTGCGACGATCAGGACGCGGGTCCTAGCTGCCTGATCCGAGGTCGTTAAATCGGCCATGCCAGCCTCCATTTTTCGCCCAACTACACAAATCCCACCTCTTAGGACTTACCCACCATTCCCCTGTGAAACCTGTAACAGCTACAATTAATAAAGGAAAGAGCACACCACGTCGATACTGGCTTCAGGTAACTTTAAACAAAAAAAGACCCCATTTCTGGGGTCGAAAATATGTAGCTGCGGGCGAGTTAATCCTCGATAAACACGATTCCATACTTAATCGCCGTGCGGGTCAGCCCGGCGATATCGTGCACATCCAGCTTGGACATCAAATTCGCCCTGTGCCGATCGACTGTATTGACGCTGATGTGCATCTCTTGTGCGATCGCGCTGCTGGTGTATCCCTCTGCGATCAGCTGCAGCACTTCCTTCTCACGGGCGGTCAGCTGGTCGATAGGATTAACCTGCTCCGGAGCAAGTTGGGAAAGGTAACCCTCTGTGACGATGGAAGAAATGGCTGGGCTGAGGTAGATTTCCTCCCGGGAAGCAGCGCGCACAGCCAGGAGCAGCTCTTCGATCACAGAACGTTTCAGCAGATATCCTTTAGCCCCAGCGCTCAACGCCTGGCGCACCAATAATGCGCTGGAATGCATGGAGAGGATAACGACCTGGGTGGATAAGCCCAGTTCCCTGATTCGCGCGGTGGCTTGAATGCCGTTCAGGCGCGGCATGGCGATATCGATTAATAAGACATCGGGGGCCAGGCTTTCGGTTAGTTCAACCGCTTCTTGCCCATCCTTGGCTTCCCCGACGACTTCAATATCCTCGGCCCCTTCAAGCAGAGAGCGAATGCCCTTACGCACGATATGGTGATCGTCGGCCAAGATAACTCTCGTCATCCTTACTCCTTCCAAGGAACCACGGCATTCAATCGTGTGCCCACATTGGGATGGGTATCGATTTCGAGCCGGCCGCCCAAGAGCTCCAAGCGTTCACGCATGCCGACAATGCCCAGTCCCCTCAGATTGGGGAGTTCGCCCTGACGCAAGCTAAATCCCTGCCCATCGTCGGTGACGGAAAGCTGGATTTTATCATTCACGTAGCGCAGAACGACCTGTACCTGTTGGGCGCAGGCATGTTTGAGCGCGTTGGTCAGGGCTTCCTGAAGAACCCGATACAAACTGATCGAGATATCATCCGGCACCGAGGGAATCTGGGACCCCTGGTAGCAAACCGATAAGTGCGTTCTCTTCGCGAATTCAGCGCAGTAATCCTCCAATACCGGGTCCAGGCCGACCGCGTCGAGTTCGGGCGGGCGGAGCCCGTAAGCGAGTAAACGGATCCCCTCCATGGTTTCATCAGTCAGTTCCAGCGCGGCTCGAATATGATGATGCAGCGATTCCGCTTCGGGCGGCAAATCCTTTTGGACCATATCCAGGCTGATCTTGACGGCCATCAGCGCCTGGCCGGCCTCGTCGTGCAGCTCACGCGAGATCCGCCGGCGCTCCTCTTCTTGGGCAGTAAAGACCTGGCGGCTCAGGCCGCGCAGCTCACGGGAGGCAGTTTGGATCTGGTTTACCAGCCGGGTTTGTTGGATGGCTATTGCCAGCGAATTGGCCACTTCTTTGGCTAGCTGGATCCATCCTGAAGGGAACAAGCCGGGGCTGGTCGAGCCCAGGTTAAGCACGCCGACCAACGCCTCCTGAGTAATCAAGGGCACGCTGATATAAGATCTTAACCCGATGTTTTTCAGAGTCTGCACGGTCGGATCGGGATTAACGATTCCCTCCGTATCCTCGACAGAAAATACCTGCCCCGCCGTCAAATTCTGGCGATCTCCGAAGATCGCCAGTGAGACTCTCGGCCCCACATGCAGATCCGGTGCATTGTAATAATAATCGTAGAGCACGGTGCCGTAAGAGTCGTCTTCATCAAAGATCACCACGCTGGCTCCAAAAAATGGCTCCAACGCCACCAGCCGGGTTAAAGCAGCCTGTGCGATGTCTGGCAAGGTGCGAGCTTGCAAGATAGCCTGGTCGATCTCTCGCAGCGTGCTCAAACGCTCAGCCTGAAAGCGCAGTTCTTTTTCGGCTAGCACACGGTTGGTGATGTCATCGGCGACCCCGACGACCCGGTAGACTACCCCCTCCGCATCGCGGATTGGGAAGCCGCGATCCCGGATCCAGCGAACAGAGCCATCCAGCTGGAGGATGCGGTATTCTAAATCATATTCACCACTTGCCAATCGATCTCGAGCAATCAATGCCGTCACGCGATCGAGATCCTCGGGATGAATGGCTTCCAGCCACTTTTCAGGGCGTTTGTAGAGTTCCTCCGCTGGGCGCCCCCAGACTTGCTCATAGGCCGGGCTGACGTAGAGGATTTTTTGCCCGCCGGCATCGGTCATCCAGAAGACCTCCTGGATGTTTTCGGAAAGCTGCCGGAAGATGTTTTCGCTCTGCTTAAGCGCTGTTTCCGTTGATTTGCGTTCTTGGGCAGCTGCCAGCAAGTTGGAAATAGATTGCAAGAAATTGATGTCGTCGTGGGTGAAGGCTCGCTTTTTAGCGGTGTGGACACCCAAGATGCCAAAGGGCCGCTCCTGACCTGGGACGATCACGCTCGCGCCGCTGATCACCTGGTGCTCAGTCAGTAAAGGTGGGCCGTGAAAGCGCGTCTCAGTACGCAGATCTTCGACGATCACTGGTTCTTGTGAAAGTAGCGTATAACCCGCCTGGGAATTTCGCCGTGCGTCGATGCGGGTATTGCCCACGTACCCATCCTTCCACCCAGCCCCGGCTTTCAACAGCAGCGTCTCTTCGCCGGGCAGGAGTTCCAAGATCTTGCAATAATCCACTTCCAGGGCGGCAGCCACCCGGTTTACGATCGCCGCCATCAGATCATTGAGATCGTTATCCGACAACGCCTGTTGACTTAATTCGGCCACGACGGCATGCATCTTCGCCCGCACACCGAGCTCTTTCTTTGCCCTGACCAGCTCGCTGATATCCTGGGAATAACCGATCATCCCCTTTAACTGTCCCTGGTCATCTTTCAACAAAGATAGTGAGAGGTGAGCAATGAATTCATCGCCCTGGCGGTTAACCATCGTAACCTGGATTTCATGGGCACCCCTGCGCTTCAACGGCGCGATGACCTCTTCCTGCAAGAAATCGTGTTGATCCTCAGCGTAGAGGAAGGAGATGTGCCGGCCGATCGCCGCCGCCGAAGAATACCCGAACAACTTCTCAGCGCCCTTATTCCAGCCAGTCACGTAGCCGTCCAGGTCGGTGGAAACGACCGAGTCGTGGGTTTGATCAATGATCTGGGTTTGCAAGTGTGGAGCCTGTTCAGCTTGCTTTCGTTCCGAGACATCTTCTGCGAGGACCAGGATCAAGTCTGGCGGGACGTACACGTAATTAATCGCAAAATGACCCTGTTGCCCGGTCAGCCTGGAC
>CAYNWK010000224.1:0-6258 GCA_964400875.1 uncultured Anaerolineaceae bacterium
ACGCCGTTGCGTTTATGCTCGATCCGTTCGACAAGACCTTGTTCGTGAAAAGTACTGATCAATCCTCCTTTTTCGTACGGCAACCGCACGGTTATTTTGACTAGATTCTCGTAAAGCAACTCGCTAACTGTTTGCAACATGTCATCGATCCCTTCTCCGGTGAGCGCGGAGATGGCAACGGCATTGGTGTGATCGGCCAGGGTCTGACGCGCTTTCCCTGGGTCCTTGAGCAGATCAATTTTATTTAACGCATCCAGTACAGGGATTTGATCCGCTTCAATCTCAGCCAAGGTGTGGTGAACAGCCCTGGCCTGTTCTTGCGCATTAGCATGAGTAACATCGATAACGTGCAATAACAAGTCCGCCTCGGCGATCTCCTCGAGTGTAGCCCGGAAAGCAGCCACCAGCATCGTGGGCAGCTTCTGAATGAAGCCAACCGTGTCGGTGAATAACGCCAGGTTGCCATCAGGTAGCTCAACGCGCCGCGTGGTCGGATCTAAAGTTGCAAATAATTGATCGGCGACGTAAACTTCGGAGTCGGATAGGCGGTTTAACAGGGTCGATTTTCCAGCGTTGGTATACCCGACCAAGGCAACCACAGGTATTCGAGAGCGCTTTCTGCGAGAACGGTACTGTTGGCGGTGTGTACGAACTTTTTCGAGCTGTTCTTTGATCGTGCCGATCCTTCTGCGAATATCCCTACGGTCTACCTCGAGCTGAGTTTCTCCGGGTCCACGCAAACCAACGCCTCCTACACTCCCGGCTCGGCCACCTCCCCCACCTGCTTGCCGCGCCAGGTGAGTCCATGCTCGGGTTAGTCTCGGCAGGCGATACTCATACTGCGCCAGCTCCACTTGTAGGGCGCCTTCGCTCGTATTGGCATGTTGAGCGAAGATATCCAAGATCAATGCCGTACGATCCAGGATGCGGATATTCTCCCCAAAGATACGCTCCAACTCCTTCAAATGACGAGGCGATAACTCCTCATCAAATAACAAGAGCTCAGCTCTCGATTCCTCAACAAGCGCCTTGACTTCTTCTACTTTTCCGGAACCGATAAAGGTCTTGGGATTGGGGTTATCCAGCTTTTGAGTTGCCCGGCCAACAACATTAAGACCTGCCGTGTCGGCCAACAACGCCAGCTCAGTGAGCGAATCGTCTAAAGTGAGTAAATCCTCTTCTTGGTGGAAATCGACGCCGACTAAAAATGCCCTTTCGCGCGGGCGAGTCGTCGGCAAAGGTTCTCTTGGAGACATATTTACCTATTCATTCAAGTTCGCTGAGTGGTTGGGTATCTAGCGATTTACGCTGCTCATTTTCGGATATTGCCCGAAACAGCACGGCGGATTTATCATCTGGTGGTTCTTTTAGTAAAGGAATTAATATATGGAAAGTCGAACCAGGGCAATTAACTTCATCGAATCCGGGAGATTCCACCCAGATTGCGCCACCGTGGGCTTCGATGATGCCTCTTGCAATTGGCAAGCCCAATCCAGGACCGCCGCCTTTAAATTTCGTTTTTCCACTGGAATGCAATTGAGCATTGCCAAGACGGCCAAATTTCTCGAAGATCGTCAGCTGATCCTCGATATCGATGCCAATCCCGGTATCCGAAACCGTCAACTCGATGAAACCGGGAAGTTTTCGACCATCGATTTCGATAGATCCACCGTCCGGAGTGTATTTTATCGCATTCGATACGACGTTTCGCAACGCCTGGAACATCCGCTCCGTATCGCTGAAGATCAACTCATCGAATCCAGGAAATTCATTGATGCGCAAGGATTGGTTTCTATCTCGCACCGATTCGGTTAAATCGGTTTCGGTGAGCGCCAATAACTGGTTGAGCCGCATTGGTTGATAATTCAAGTCGAGCATCTGGTTGTCGATCATCGAGACATCGATCATATCATCGACGATCTCATGTAATCTATGAGTGCCTTTATCGATTCCCTGCAACAACAACTCGGTCTTGGGGACATCCTGACTGGTAGGCAGGTAATCACGCAGCATTGCTGCATAACCTTCAATCAGCGTCAGAGGAGTTTTTAGTTCGTGTGCAGCCACCGAGATGAAATCAGATTTACTGCGATCCAACCGTTCGAGAGAATCACGTACTTTTTCCAGGTCATTGGACACATAATAAATCTGGAGTTCAGTTTCACGATTGACAACCCGCTCAAACGCATAAGTATAGATAGGTAAAATCGAGCCCAGTAACTCCATGGATTCGACTTGAGAGAGATTTTCTCTCAGTACATCGAAGGTCAATAAGAGGATCTGGTTGAGCAGCGGATATAAGCTGGTCTCCCGCCTGTCCAGCTCAGTCTCCGTGCGCGCTTCCGCCCAATCGTCGAGCAGGTGATCGAGCCAAGAAGGATCGCCAGAGGCAACCGCCTGTTCCAATAATTCGTAAAAACGGGCTAACTGCTCTTCGAAGCTCGCCCGTACTCCTTCTCCGCGGACGAGGCTGTGAGAAACCCTGGCCAGCCAATGTTCGCGGATCTTCTTTAAAATTTCAACGGAGTGCATGATTATAGTTTACGCCAGCTTATAGGTTTTGCCAACGTCCTAACAATCCTGTCAATCCTTTTTGCGCCAGCGAGCTTTGAAAACCTTGTATCACTCTCATCTCATCGACAACCAGGCTAGCAAAGTCTCACCGACGGCGTCCAAACTTTGCGAAGAGAGCTTATCCGTTGTATCTTCGGTTGTGTGCCAGTAAGGATAATCGAAATCGATGATATCAACGGCGGTAATACCGGCTTGAAGAAAAGGTGTATGATCATCAATCATCTGGTATTTTGGCTCTTGGATAAATTGGTCAGCATAGCCGAGCGCACCAGCTATATCCCAGATCTGCCTCGCTAACGATGGATCCGAGTTCCGCTCCAGATATAGGTTCAAATCAGCATCGCCTACCATATCGACGACCACAACTTGATCGGGCTGCCCCTCCAGGTTTTCAACAAAAGCTTGCGAACCGAGAATCCAATCCCAACCTGGGATGTTGCCGTTATCCTCGGCATCGAAGAAAACCAACCAGATTTTCTTATCCAAGTCCGACGGGAGCACGCGAGCCAATTCCAAGAGGACTGACACACCCGACCCCCCATCGTTTGCGCCAGGAACAGGTAATTCTCGCGCCTGCAGATCGGGATCCTGGTCCGCATAGAGGCGAGTGTCGTAATGTGCGCCTAGAATTATCCAAGGATCTCCCTCCCCCTTGCGGGCAATGATATTTCGGATTGGATGGCCCAGGGCTGTCGTTTCCTGAACGGATGTATCCCAGCCGGCTGTGCTTAATTGCTCTTGAACCCATGCGACAATTTGCTCGTGCCCCTCGCTGCCCGGATATCGTGGACCAAGCTCGACCTGGTGAATGACATCCTGGTAAGCACGAGAACCATCAAACTCTGGAGGTTTGGTTGGCGTGATCGTTGGGAGCGGTTCAGATGGCGTTCTTGTGAAGGTCTGCTGGGTTGGGGTTTTTAAGAAGCTTTGGGTTGAACAACCGGTCGCCAGGGTGAATACAAGCATCACCAGGACAGAGACTTGGAGTGGATATGAAGAGTTTTTCAAAGAACAACCTGCTTTTAAGATGCCTATGCGAAATTGCCAGAAGTTAATTGATTAGAAAAGTTTGCCGTTTGGTCGACCTTTTGAAGAAAAGCGTCCAGGTCTCGGACTGCTCTGAACGCGTAAGCAGCTGCCCGTTCCCTTTTATTTCTCTTGACCCCATCCGTTATGGGCGGGAGGATGCCGAAATTTGCCTTCATGGGTTGAAAATCCGCCGCGCTGGCCTGGGTGACGTATCGGCAGAGGGCGCCTAACATGGTGGTTACCGGTAAAACAAGGGGTGGCAAACCCTGGAATAATCGTGCTGCATTCCAACCGGCCAAAAGCCCGGTGCCAAAATTGCCAACATAGCCTTCTACACCGGTAATCTGTCCCGCAAAGAATAGATCGTCCCGGTCGTGAAATTGCAGCGTTGGTCTCAAAAGATCGGGCGAATAGATAAAGGTATTCCGATGCATCTGTCCGTATCGGGCGAACTCAGCCTTTTCCAATCCAGGAATCATCCGAAACACTCTCTTTTGCTCAGAGAATTTTAAATTAGTCTGAAAGCCCACCAGGTTGTATAGCGAACCTGCGAGATTGTCCTGGCGTAACTGGACCACTGCATAAGGTCGCCTCCCCGTCCGTGGATCGGTGAGTCCTACCGGCCTCATCGGACCGAAAGCGAGAGACTTTTGGCCTCGTTTGGCTATAATTTCAACCGGTAAACACCCCTCAAAATAGTGGTGCATCCCGGCGTTAACCCCCAGCTCCAGTTCCTTCTCGAATGACTTGAGTTCGATTCTTTCTGCATTCGCTAATTCTTCCACGAAGCGGGCATATTCTTTTTTGTCGAGCGGACAGTTGATGTAATCTCCCTGCTCCTGCTCGCCGCGACCGTAACGTGAATCTCGAAAAGCAATTTCAAAACCGATCGACTCAAGGGTTACAATCGGAGCGATCGCATCGTAAAAATACAGGTGCTGGCGACCACTCAACCTTTGGATCGCCTCGGAGAGACGAGAAGAGGTGAGCGGCCCGCTAGCGATGATCGCAGGAGTTTTCGGGATTTCGATGATTTCCTCCCTGATGATGCGGATCCTCGAGTGATTTTCCAGTTGCCGGGTGACCAGCTCAGCAAACCGCTCGCGGCTAACCGCCAACGCGCCGCCGGCCGGCACAGCTGCTTCTTCTGCCATAGAAATTAATAATGAGCCCAGCCTGCGTAGTTCATTTTTCAATAGGCCCGACGCTCTATCCGCGAGATCGGAACCCAACGAATTTGAACAGACCAGTTCCGCCAAATAGCTGCCAGTATGCGCGCCGGTCTCTACCCGAGGCCGCATTTCATACAACCAGACTTCCAGCCCTCTATTAGCGGCTTGCCAGGCGGCTTCGCTTCCCGCTAAACCTCCACCAACTATGATTAAGTCCGGCATAATGCTGCTTACGTCATTCCTGCTGCTATATTTGGATGGGCTAATTTTACCAAACCAGTACATTTACTCAGCCAAGTGCGTAATTCCGAAAACTTTAGAGTGTATTAATGGTTTGGTGAATTTCAAAATTTAACTTATAATTGCAGTTGAATACTAAACAGGAGTTGACCATGTTTCAATCCTTCGGATTACCCGAGTTGCTGATTATATTAGTCATTGTATTAGTGTTATTTGGCGTTGGTCGGATCAGTAAAATTGCTGGCGAGATGGGCAGCGGAATCCGCGCTTTCAAAGATGGCCTTCAAGGCGAGGATAAGGATAACCCAGACGAGGATAAGCCGGATTCCAACTGAGATCTTCTCACCAGGAAGCCATTCAATTAGTTCTTTCGAATAGTCGATCATTGCTTCATAGACCGAAATCTTGCCGTTTCCAGAACCGGAGACGGCATTTTCATCCGTTTAGCCAGGAGGAGAATGCGTCTCAAAGATAAAATCGCTGTCGTAACCGGTGCAGGCCGTGGCATTGGTAAAGCGATCGCGCTTGGTTTCGCCAGGGAAGGCGCACATCTTGTACTCGCTGCACGAACTGTCGAAGAGCTGGAAGCAACAGCCGAAGAGATCGAAGCCCTTGAACGACGCGCTTTAGTTACACCCTGTGATGTAACCAATGAAAGGCAAGTTGCTAGAATGGTAGAAGCCGCCTTGGACAGATTCCAATCCATTGATGTCCTGGTGAACAACGCGGGTTTGGGTTCGTTCAGGCCTATTTGGGGTACACGGTTGAGCAATTGGGAGTATATGCTGGCCGTAAACCTGACCGCCAGCTTCCTCTGCAGCAAACATGTCTGGAAATCCATGCAGAAGAATGGGGGCGGTAGTATTCTCAACGTGTCTTCACTCTCGGGAACGCGAGCCTACCCGATGTATTCATCCTATTCAGCCAGTAAATGGGGACAAATAGGTCTGACCAAAACCGCTGCTGAGGAAGGAAAACCTCATCACATCCGCGTCAATGCCATCGCGCCGGGAAAGGTCGACACGGATATGCGAGGCTCAGTAGCTGAAGATAAGGACAAAATGCTCGTTCCTGAAGACTGTGTTGGGGCTGCCGTATTCTTTGCAAGCGATGATTCAAAGTTTATTACGGGGCAGGTGCTAGAAATAGAATGGTTCGGTAATTAGCCGTCGAGCTGCTTGATAAAACATAATAGACCTCTTGCATAAGTAAAAAGTGTGCCATAATCGGCGCATGAGATACG
>CAYNWK010000225.1:0-4771 GCA_964400875.1 uncultured Anaerolineaceae bacterium
GGACCATGCATTCCATCTGGGGGACCAATGCAGCCGACTTTTACAACACTGTGCCGCGCCTCGTCCAGTCAGTGGCTGATGAAGATTTTGAACTGGAGGTCAAGTTTGAAGCAACTTTGGATCAGGGGTACCAGATGGCTGGAGTGCTTATCGAGCAAGATGAGAATGATCTTTTAAGGTTTGAATTTATCCATGATGGTACAGGTTTAGGAGTACGCTCGGTAAGCATTACTGAGGGAGTGGCTAATATCGTGCATTATGTCCCTGTTACAGATGGCAATACCCTGTATATGCGGGTGAGGCGAGTGGGAGATCAGTGGACGCATGGCTACTCATTTAATGGGGTCGGATGGAATGTGCTTGGGATATTCACGCATGCATTGACAGTTACCAACGCGGATATTTATATAGGTAACATCGAAGCCGCCACTACGGTGGCGGTGGACTACTTCTACAATACGATTATGCCTGGAGAAGGTGATACTGCGGACCATACGCTGACGGTAAATAGTATTGGCAATGGAGTGATATCAAAGACGCCGGATAAAGTCGAGTATATCTGTGGCGAGACGGTCACTTTGAGCGCTACTCCCGATTCGGGTTGGGTTTTTACCAGCTGGAGCGGCGACCTGACTGGCAGTGAAAATCCCCAATCCTTAACCCTGACAGGAGATAAGACCGTGACCGCGACCTTTACGGAGATGACTCCCCTGATGGCCGTCGATGACAGCGTCACGACAGACGAAGATTCTCAAATCAACATCGACGTTTTAGCGAACGACATCGCGGTTGAAGGCAGCCTGTTGAGCATAACCAATGTCTCGGATCCATTGCACGGTACAGCGGAGCTTCAACTTGATGACACCATCAATTACCTGCCGGATGATGACTATAATGGTCCAGATAGCTTTAACTATACGATCGGCGACGGTCATGGCGGTACGGATACCGCCAAGGTCTACATCACGGTGACGCCTATCAACGATGCCCCAGTGCTATCTGACATTGGTGATAAGTCAGTCGATGAGCTGAGTACCCTCGCTTTTACCGCACAAGCCAGCGATGTCGATGGAGATGATTTAACCTTTTCCCTGGACCCCGGTGCACCCGCGGGTGCTGCCATCGACCCTGACTCCGGTTTCTTCGCCTGGACTCCCTCCGAAGCGCAAGGGCCGGGTTCTTACCCGGTCACTGTCCGCGTATCCGATGGCTTACTATCTGATTTCGAGACGCTCACGATTTATGTTGCCGAGGTCAATTCAGCCCCGGTTGCGGTTGCCGACCATTACGAAACGGCGATGAACACGCCATTAATTATCTCAGCTGATTTGGGTTTGTTGGCAAACGATTCGGACGCTGATGGTGATGCTTTCTACGCAGATTTAGCCGAAAATCCCGACAAGGGAGCTTTGACGCTTAACGCTGATGGGTCTTTCACCTATACGCCAGAGGTGGACTTTGTGGGTGCAGTCGAATTTAGCTACTGCGCGTATGATGGACAGCTGTACAGCGAAGAAATCGTAGTTGAAATCGAAGTAAGCGGTAGTGGGGTGGTTGAACCAAAACCGATCTTCCTGCCTCTGCTCATGAAAGCGCCTTGATCCTCATAAAACCTTGAGGATCTCAGACGAAAAGTCAACGCACCCCGAGAGAGGGATTCGGGGTGCGTTGACTTAAAACTTCGTGACGGGAAGAATTACAGCACGAGGATACCCACCACAGCCGGTAACAGCACTAATAGCGCCATCAACGGATGACCGCGGCGCTCGGAGTTGCGGCTGTCCCAGTTGAACAGGTAGACGGCCAATCCGAAAGCCAGGACCCCGGTCGTGAACAGAACGAGCACCGAGCCCCACGGCGAAAAATCGGCGGCGCCTCCCATGGCCAGGCCTTTGAAGGCGTTCATCGCATGTGTGGCGGGCAGCAGTTGAGCGACTTTACCAGCCGCGCCGGGTAGCATGCTGTATGGCACCATCATGCCGCTCAACAACATCGAAGGCAGGAAGAGCAGCTGCGACCAAAGCACCGTGATCCGGGAACTGGCCGAGATCACCCCGATCAAAACGCTCAATCCGGCGCAGGCAAAGGCCGCCAGCAGGAAGATCAGCACGTAGTTGGGCCAGTTCACCGGTAGGGGAGCGTCGAAGAACAATCCGGCGCTGAAGGTGATCAGACCGGCGACGATCGTCAGGTGCAGCATGGTCGTCAGCGCCGGGATCACCAGGATCGAGAGCGAAGGGATACCGTTGATCTTATAGCTGCGAAAGATACCACTCTCCCGGGCGTTGACCAAGGGTTCGGGGATCCCCAAAAACGCAGCCGCCAGGATGGCGAAGATCACCATAGCAGGGGTCAGGGTTTCGAGGAACAGCGGGTTAATCCCGACCATGACGAACCCCATGAACAGGTAAAAACCCAATGGGAGCAGGTAGTTCATCATCAACAACGTTCGGTTGCGGATGCCGGTGCGGAATTCGAAGGAGAAGTGGTTGAGAAAGGCGGTCATTTTGAGCCTCCGTTGGTGGTGATTTCCAAGAAGCGGTCTTCCAGCGAGGGTCTTTCCACACGCAGGTCGATCAGCGTGTCCCCGCAGTCTTCGATGCGAGCGATGATGGCCGAAACCGTGGGACCCGTATCGGTGCTGAAGTAGATGTTGTAGTCATCTTTGACGGCGTGCTGGCTGACTGCCGGGAAAGTGATGGCAGGCTCGGCCAGACAGCCATTGCCGGTTCGCACGGAGACTTTGGTCAGCCCGGCGCCGGTAGCGGTGATCTCCATTGGGGTGCCGGTGGTGACGATCTGGCGGTTCAACAGGATGGCGACGCGGTCGGACATTTCCTCCGCCTCGGCCATATCGTGCGTAGCCAGGATGATCGTCGCTCCGCCGCTTTGCAGCTCCCGCATCAGGTCATGCAGTTCCACGCGGGTGCCGACATCCAACCCGGCGGTGGGCTCATCCAGGAAGAGCACCTGGGGGTCGTGAGCTACCGCCAGGGCCAGGGACAGACGCCGCTGCTGGCCGGTTGAGAGTTCAAAGAACTGGGCATTACGCTTTTCGCTCAACCCCAGGCGTTCCAGCAGGTCGAAGCGGGGATCCACACCGTGGTAAGCGCAAAAGAACTTCATCGCTTCGTCCGGTGTGATGCTCTCCGGCAGACCGCTCGACTGCAGCTGCACGCCGATCAGGTTGTGCAGCTTGCGAGTCTCTTTCGCCGGATCGATCCCGGCGACCTGCAAGGCGCCGCCGTTGGGCGTCCGCAGGCCTTCCAGGCATTCCAGCGTGCTGGTCTTGCCGGCGCCGTTGGGGCCGAGCAGTCCGAAAATCTCGCCCCGCCTGACCTCGAAGTTGATCCCGTCCACGGCAATGAAATCTCCGTACGTTTTACGAAAATCCTTGACTTCGATGACGATATCGTTCATGGTAATGTACCTCCTATCGATGAGTCCCTCTTCTTTTCGGTTGATGCCTCTGTCGAGCCAGCGCCGATCAGCTGCACCGAAATAAGCGGAATGCCTAAATCCCGGATGCGGTTTAGCGCGCCGTGCAGTGCGGATTGGTCGGCGAGCTCGCCGGTCAGGATGGTTTTCGTGGTCTCCGCAGGGCCGCCGACGACTTCGATCGCCATGTCGTCAAACCAACGAGACCAGTTTTCCTTGAGTCGTCCCTGTACCTGGATTTGGTAGACCGCTGGTTGGTCCAGTCGCAGACCTGTTTGGTGGGTAGTCACTTGCTATACCTTTCCTCGTGGTTTATGGTGTCGGCGAAGTTGGGACGTTGGCGCAAGTCGCTCAACTCGACATCCCAACCTTGCTGACCAATGCATTCTTATTCGCAAGGTTAAGATATCAGCAAAGGGGATATAAACGCATCTATCGAAAGATATAGCGAGGATATATTCTCACAGGTTGAGAGGCGGTCTAAAGGAGAAGCGTCATTCGATGGGTAGTACGCCCAACTCCGTGGCTCTGGCTACGGCCTGCGTACGGTTATTGACCCCCAGCTTGCCGTAGATGTTGTGAGCGTGCACTTTGATGGTTCCCATGGAAAGATATAGCTGGTTGGCGATTTGCTTGTTGGAGTACCCCCTGGCGATCAGCGCTAATACCTCTAGCTCCCGTTCGCTCAGCGGTTCGACCATTTCCTGGCTGGGAGCTTGAGGGGGAATTGCAGCCGGCTTTGTCCCCACACTTTCCGGCTCTGGAAAAGCGGAGAGCAGCGTCCTGGCGTACTCCAGGGCGACACCGCGTTCAACAGCCAGGCGGAGCAGCTGTTTCATCGGCTGTCCCGCGTCCACAAAAGTGCGTACGTAACCCTGCGGTTCGGCCAGTTCGAGGGCGTGAGACAGGGCGTTAAGCGAACCCTCAGGTTGGTCGAGAGCCTGATAAACAACGGCTTTGAGCGCCAGCAGCTCGATCTCCCGTCCCAGTCGCCCATCGTTTTGAGCGAGCTCGAGCATGCGGTCGATCAAGCCGCCAGCCTGCCTCCAATTTGCCTGCATAATGTGCCAGCGAACGAGGATGAGGGCATTACCTTCGAGGGTGCGGTCTAGTTCGTCGGCTTGATCGGGTTCTACAGTTTGAACCCAACTCCTGGCGGCGTCCGTTATCCCTTGTGCAATCAACAAGACCGCCCGGGCAGATGCGACGGCAGGAGCGAGATGAGCATATTTCTGGCTGAGGGTTTGCAGTTCGTCAACGGCGGCCCAGGCTGCCTGCCAATCCTTTTGAGCGACCCGAAGACGGGCCAACCCCAGGTATGCGGGCATGAGGC
>CAYNWK010000225.1:4871-6221 GCA_964400875.1 uncultured Anaerolineaceae bacterium
ACCCGGGCGCCCAGCGCATCTTCCAGGGTCTGTATCTGTGTTTCAGCCTCCTGTGAGTGACCTGTGGCGATCCAGGCCCAGGCCAGGATGATGCCCAGTTTGGGTTCTGCCGCCACCAACTTGTCAGGCAGCGCTGCCCGCCATTTTAATAAGAGATTTAATTCGCTGCGCTGAAATATCCCCTCGATGCCTTCATAAATCAAACGGATCACATCCTCGTGGTCCTGGGCAGCGAGGGCGTGTTCCACAGCCTCGACAAGAAAATCATTCTCTTCGAACCACCGGCTGGCGCGCTGGTGAAGGGATTCGATCTCATGGGGTGTCGCGGTTTCTTTGAGCCGCTGTTCCAGCAAATCGGCGAACAGGTGGTGGTACCGATACCAGCGCCGCCGATTGTCCAGGGACATGGTGAACAGATTGGTTCTTTCCAGTCTCTCGAGTACTTTTTGCCCGTCCTCCTGCCCGGTTACGGCGTCGCACAACGGGCCGCTCAAACGATCCAGGATGCTGGTACGCAGCAAGAATTCCTTGGTTTCTTGAGGCAGCTGGGCCAGGACTTCATCGACTAGGTAGTCGACGATGAAGCGATCGTCGCCGGAAAATGCCGCGATAAATGGGGTAAGATCCTCGCCGCTTTGCATGCGTTCGAGGAGAGAAACGGCAGCCAGGCGCAGCCCGGCGATCCAGCCCTCGGTGCGCGTTTCCAGCGTCGCTACATCTTCACTGGAAAGTCCTAAACCCATCGCCTGATTGAGAAAAGCGCTTGCCTCTCCGGAGGTGAAACGCAGGTTTTCGGCGCGCAATTCGGTGAGCTGCCCCTTGGAGCGCAAGCGGGACAGGGGCAGGAAGGGGTCGGAGCGGCTGGCGATCACCAGGAGCATCTGGGGTGGCATGTGTTCCAGGATGAAAGCCAGGGTTTCGTGGACTTGTATGGCCTCGATCACGTGGTAGTCGTCGAGAACCAGGATGAAGTCCTGCCGGAGTGCAGCGATATCGTTGATCAGCGCGGTCAGCACGGTTTCGATCGGCGGTGGCTGCGGAGCTTGGCTCATCGCCTGGACCGTCTCCCCGATGCCGGGCTCAATCGTCTGCAGCGCAGCAACACAGTAGGCCAGGAATCCGACCAAGTCGTTTTCCCCCCGATCCAGGGAGATCCAGGCAACCGGTAATTTACTCTGATGGACCCAATCGATCAATAAGGTGGATTTACCAAACCCGGCTGGGGCGGAGATCAGGATAAGTTTGCGCTGCAGCCCTTCGTTCAGCCGTTCGATCAAACGCGGACGGGATACCAGTCCCGGCCTGGGTGGGGGGATATAGAGTTTCGTGGTGAGTATTGGATGGGCCACG
>CAYNWK010000226.1:0-6123 GCA_964400875.1 uncultured Anaerolineaceae bacterium
AACAACTTTTAAATAACCACAGCATATTGCTTTTGGCGTGCGATTTTGGGGGTATTATCATCCGATAATTCTATGTTTTAATCATTCCCAAATTGATCTTCTGATCCGAGGTATTAGCTATGGATATTCTAGACCGGCTGCTGGCTCACGATACCTGGACGACTCGCCAGCTGCTGCTCGCCTGCCAGGCACTGCCGGACGAGCTGCTGGATAAAGAGTTCGACATCGATCAGCGCTCGATACGAAAGACCTTCCTGCACATCATCGACAACATGGGAGTCTGGACCGACCTGCTCTGCGAGCGCCCTGTCCAGAAAAAAACCGGCGAGTCCATCCCGGAGCTGCTGGATCGCTTGAGCGCGGTAAGCCGCGATTTCGCCAACCTGGCGCGCAAAATTGCCCGGGAGCAGCGATATGACGACTGCTTTCTTGACACCCTCGACGACCCGCCAAGATTGAAGACCTTTGGCGGCGTGATCGGGCACGTCATCACCCACGACATGCACCACCGCGCCCAGGTCATGTTCTTGATGGAAAAAGTGGGGCTGGAGGATCACATTGAAGGCGACCTGTTAAGCTGGGAATCGAGCGCTTTTGGATGGCGATAGGGCATTGGAGCAGTACTTCGACGCCGCTTATGACTACGTCCGTTCGCCTAAGCCAAAGTCGGCAAAAAAGAAGTAATGTTCTAAGCTGACAGTGGATTCAACTGGCCAAGACCAGCGGATGAAGAGATGAGAGAAAATGGCTCGATGCTGGAAGCTCACGTGCAAGGCGGTTCCGGTCAGGTCGAGCTGGTCGAAATCAAGACCAAGACTTGAACGCGGAGGCAGTCATGAAGATCGGGGATGAAGATAAGGAAATGTTGCGCCGGCTGGAAGAGAAGCTGTGGCAGGAAGAGTGGCGCTACTCGCAAGCATTTATGGAGGAAGTCCTCGCCTCGGACTATTTCGAATTCGGCGCCTCCGGGCGGACCTATGACAAAGCGACCACCATCAACATAGAGCCGCAAGAGGTCCGCGAGATCCGCGCCACCCTGCCCCTGCCCGATTTCGAAGCTCGTTTGCTCTCACCGGACGTCGCCCAGGTTACTTACCGGAGCATCGATCGCTTGTTGGGCCGCGCACGGCAAGCCCGGCGCAGTTCGATCTGGTCGCGCACGGAAGACGGCTGGGAACTGCGCTTTCACCAGGGGACGCTCTTGCCGGCTGCGGAAGAATAGCAAACCACAAAGCCGGTCGTATCGATGCTTATCAGGCGAAATTATCAGGACGGGTGCGCTGCCCGTCCTTTCTGATTCACGGACTGCTAGCAAAAAACCACCACGCTTAGAAACAATAGCGTATAATTGTGAGTATCGTCGTTCGTGAAAAAATACACTTAAAGGCGCTTCGGGTATAGCCGGTGAATTGGTGAGCTCAAGTAAACCCTGGAGCGCTTCTTGACCGTCAGGCTCGTTCGAGGAGGCTGCCATGCCCATCGTCAATGCGAAAGAAATCCTGCTCCCTGCGACCGAGAACCGGTATGCCGTGGGAGCGTTCAACATCACCAACCTGATCCAGATGGAAGCGGTAATCGAAGCGGCGGTGGATAAAAAGGCGCCCCTGATCATCCAGACCTCGGTGACGCCGGCCAAAATCCTGGGGCAGGAGGTGCTGGTAGCCGTATACCGGGCGCTGGCTGCCGCTGCGCCGATCCCCATCTGCCTGCACCTGGACCACTGCCAGGAGGTCGATTACTGCCGGACGTGCGTGGATGCCGGGTACACCAACATCATGATCGACGCCTCGCGCCAGTCCTTTGAGGAGAACGTCCGCCAGACCGGGGCCGTGGTGGACTACGCTCACGCCCACGGGGACATCTCTGTCGAAGGCGAGCTGGGCACCGTCTCCGGGGTGGAGGACCAGGTTCGCGTCGCCGAAGATGAGAGCGCGCTGTGCAGCCCCGACCAGGTACTGGAGTTCATCGAGCGCACCGGCGTAGACCTGTTCGCGCCGGCGATCGGCACCGCTCACGGCATCTACAAGACCAAAAACCCCAAGGTCGATTTCGAACGCTTCGAAAAGATCTTCAAACTGGTCAACGGCGAAGGCGCGCGGGTGCCCCTGGTGGTCCACGGCGGCACCGGGCTTCCAGACGAATACATCGCCCGGCTCCGTGAGCTGGGTGGGGCCAAGTTCAATGTCTCGACCGAGCTCAAACACGCCCTGATCGACTCGACCTACGCGTATATCGGCGACCACCGCCAGGAATACAATCCAGGCAAGATCGACGCGGCCGTCAAGGACAGCATCCGCGCAGTCGTGGGGCGCTGGATCGAGGCGCTGGGCAGCGCCGGCAAAGCCTGAAAATATCCATCAATAAGGAACACACCGTGAAACCCATCGAAGAGTACTACGTTCCGTGGCTTAAGGGCATCCCGATGTACGTTTCGGACCACATCGAGCTGGCCTGGCGGCGCCCGGAACTGCACCGCATGATGTCCAACGAGAACCCCAACCCGCCTTCCCCCAAGGTAATGGAGGCCTTCGAACGCTACGGCGGGCTCGCCAACCGCTATCCCGACCAGGGCCTGGTGGTGCGCGCCAGGTTGGCGGAGATCAACGGGCTGGAGGGCCCCGAAAACGTGATGCTGGGCAACGGCTCCAGCGAAGTGTTCGACAACCTCTTCCGCTGCTTCGTGCAGCCCGGCGAAGAAGTGATCCAGCACACGCCCTGCTTCGGGATCTACAAGCTGCGCTGCAATATCCTGGGCGGCAAGCTGGTCTCCGTGCCGATGCGCTATGCGGATAAAAAGCTGGAATTCGACCCCGAGGCCATCCTGGCGGCGATCACGACAAAGACCAAGATCATCGCCATCGCCAACCCCAACAACCCGACCGGCAACTTCATGGAAGAGGGCGCTTTCATCCGCATCGCCGAGACCGGCATCCCCTTCGTCATCGACGAGGCCTATGTCGAATTCGCCGGGTTGGACCGGTCGCAGGTGGGGCTGACCAGACGCTTTAAGAACGTGCTGATCACCCGCACGCTTTCCAAGGCTTACGGGCTGGCGGGGCTGCGCTTTGGCTACGCGCTGGGAGATGCGCAGGTCATCGGCCAGCTCTCGGCGACGCTCTTCCCCTGGAATATGGGCACCATCCCGATGTGGGCCGGGCTGGCCGCACTGCATGACGCCGAGGGACTGCAAAGCAGGATCGAACACAACAACCGCGCGGTCGCGTTCATCGAAGAGGCGCTGAGCGAGGTGCCGGGGCTGGACGTGTACCACTCCCACGGCAACTACATCTTAATGGATGGAACGGACGCCGGGAAAACGGGGCAGGCAATGGTCGAATTCGCCCTGGAGAAAGGCCTGATCTTCCGGCCCCAGGCGCCGATGTACGGGCGCGACGGCTGGTTCCGGCTGACCGTAGGCTCGGCGGAAGAAAACCGCCTGGCGGTCGAGGCGATCCGGGAGTTTTTCGGTTAGCAGCTTCACCTGTCTTTAAAAGTATTCGCAAACCATCCAGGAGGCAAGCATGGGGACGATCAAGGGGATCTTTTTCGACCAGGATGGCGTGATCATCGACACCGAGCGCGACGGTCACAGGGTGGCATTCAACGAGACTTTCAAGGACTTCGGCTATGATTTTTCCTGGAGCGTGGACGAATACCACCAGCTGCTGCAGATCGCCGGGGGCAAGGAGCGCATGCGCCATTACCTGCACACCCGGGGCTTCGGCGTTGAGGTCAGGCCGGAGGAAGAGGACGAGCTGATCAGGACCCTGCACAAGCACAAGACGGAGAAGTTCGTCGAGCTGATCGAGAGCGGGGCGCTGCCGCTGCGCTCAGGCGTGAAACGCATCATGGAGGCGGCCA
Source organism: uncultured Anaerolineaceae bacterium (assembly GCA_964400875.1). GTDB lineage: Bacteria > Chloroflexota > Anaerolineae > Anaerolineales > UBA4823 > CAYNWK01. The sequence goes on from CAYNWK010000226.1 coordinate 3,862, forward strand.
ACGAGGCCGGGCTGATCCTCGGCATCTGCACTACCTCCAACGTGCGCGCGGCGAAGGCGGTCGCAAACGGCATCCTGGTGGACGTTAAATTCGATTTCGTGCTGGCCGGCGACGTGGTGCAAAAGAAAAAACCCGACCCTGAGATCTACAACCTGGCGCTGGAGCGCACCGGGCTGCAGCCGGAGGAGGTGATCGTCTTCGAGGATTCGCACAATGGGGTGGAAGCCGCCAAAGCCGCCGGGCTGTACGTGGTGGCGACCACCAACGGGTACACCGAAGGGGAAGATTTAAGCCAAGCCGACCTGATCGTCACCGCGCTGGGCGACCCGGACGGTGAAAAGGGGGCGCTTAAGAAAGGCGCCCCAGGGCTGGTCTTTCAGGGGGTGCTGTATTTGGACCAGCTTCTGGCCCATTTTTCGAACTAGCCAGCTGAGCCTTCCAACGACAGGCGCAGATTACCCTGAGAAGCCGGCGCGATGTCCGGCTTCTTCACTTTAAGAGCCCATTCAGCCACTACAGGTTTCAACTGAGATATGTCGGCGGATGACACAGATAATTCGATTGATCTGCTAAAATCTGTACATTAAGCCTCAGAAAGCCACAGATGTATAATCGCCAGACTATCGAGCTTAACTGCCCTGCTGGGTTACGCTTTTAACGAGCGCATCGAGAAAGGAGCTGCCAATGACCGCCTACGAATACAAAACTGTGATCCTGGAGCAGAAAACCCTGGGAAACAACCAGTCCAAGGAAGCGCCGATTTTAGAAGAAACGTTAAACCGGGAAGCGCGCGCCGGCTGGCGCTTTCACCAGATCTTGCGGCCGTCCATCGTGGTCGGCGAGCCGGATAGGGTCATCCTGATCTTCGAGCGGGAGCTGGATTGAGTTCGATTTCAGGAGACCCGGATTATGCAGCAGTTCGCCTAAGTTCATAAGGTTAGAAGTTACGCAGTTCACGAGGGAACTGGGGTGTTCAGGCGGGCTACGCCCGCCTGAACACCCCAACCCTTCTCCAAATGCGTAAGTCCTAAAGGTTCAAATATAAAGGCTGCGACGCCTGGGCATTGCAGCCTGGGCATTGCAGCCTGATTAGATCTAGCAGGATTGTTGGACGGTTAATCGATGTCTGGTATGACCAGCTCCTGGCCGGTTTTGATGCGGTTCGGATTGTCCCCAATTACCCCTTTGTTGGCTTCGTAGATAGCCATCCATTTCTCTTTCGCAGCCGAACCGTAATACTTCAGGGCGATGTGGCTTAATGTTTCACCTGATGCAACCACGTGTTTCTTTTCAGCTTTCCCCCCGGCCATCTTTCTGCGCTTCTCTTCAAACGAGCGTTGAATCCGGTCCATCGCTTCCTGGTTATCTGATGACATTTCCTAATCCTTTCTGAGCAAATAAGTTTGTGGGAAGATTCAAATTTCATTCTTTTAGTTAAATAATGCATTGGGACAAGAGCAGCAATTGCAGATCATTTTTTGTTGAATAGACCTCCGAGCCCGCTGATCAAGTCATCCGCAGCGTTGCTGCTGGCCCCGGATTTTATAAAAGCGTCAATCTGGCTGGCGAGAGGCGATGGTAATCTCTCTTTCAAGTACCCGATCACCGTTTCCGCCGCTTTCCTTGACATTTCCTCAGACAGTCCGGTCTTTTGGGAAACAAGTTTTACCAATTCTTCCACGCAGCACTCCTTTCGTTTTCTACATTACTGTTGGATACTAATTTTAGCATGGATACTCCCTAGAATTTTCGAGCTTGACTCTCAAGCAGCTTGAGAGTGTATACTGGACAAAACCTTAATTTTGAGGAGTAAATTAATGTCCCCCGAACAAACCCCAGGCGACTACCTGAGCCAGCTGGCGCCGGAACGGCAGGCGATGTTCTTGAAAATTCGAGAGCTGATCCGCGAAGAGATCCCCCAGGTGGAAGAGACGATGCGCTACAACATGCCCACCTACGAGCTGGACGAGGTGGTGCTGTCCGTGGCCTCGCAGAAGCATTACATGAGCCTGTACATGGACACCGAACTGGTCGCCAAGCACAGCGACGCGCTGGCACACCTCAACTGCGGCAAGAGCTGCGTGCGCTTCAAGAAACTGGAGGAGCTGCCGCTGGGGACGGTGCGCCAGATCATCCGCGAGACCGTGGAGAAGCAAAACCGCATCCACGGCCGCGTCGAAGCCGGTTAAGCGAGACCTAAATGTTCCGATAGTCTCCCTAACAAGTGTGTTTAGCGTTTGGTACAGGGACAGTCACCAATAG
>CAYNWK010000227.1:0-3712 GCA_964400875.1 uncultured Anaerolineaceae bacterium
GCCCGGCGCAGCCGAGTTTTTACTCCCAAGCATCCAATCCCTCGTAAACAAAATATTTCCAAGTCAGGTTTGGCCAGCCAACGCCAGCGCATCGGACGGGTAATTTTCACCGGGCCGTCACGTTCTCGCCATCTGGCGGCGAATGTGAGCAGCGTTGGGTGTAGCTGCCAGTGGGCGGTTAAGGGAGGGTAAGCCAATCAGCCAAAAGACTTGAATGACGCCTGCAGCGATCTCAGCCAACCATTGGTTCTAGCAGATATCGCGCCGCAGTCTAACCATCCACGTAACAATCGAATAGGCACTTCTAAAGAAGCGCTTAGCAACCCCCAAAGGAGAGCGAGATGACCAGTAGTTTAGACTTTATAAGGACATACTTCGACGTAGCATCGGCCGATCCTCCGGTAAGCATTATGGAAGCGGCCGAGAAGTATTTCTCGGACGACTTTCAAAACCTCGACAAGGATGGCAATGTTGTGATGGACAAACAGGCCTATCTGGGCATGGGCCAACATATGTTCGCCGCATTTCCAGACATTAAGTTTGTGTACAGTGATCTCCGCCCTGAGGGTGACGGTGTCATCGTCAAGGGTCATTGGGAAGGGACGCATACGGGCGATTTTGACCTGTCGGCGATGGGCATGGGCGTCATACCAGCCAGTGGTAAAAAGATCGTGTGGCCTGATGGAGACAGCAAGTGGAAAGCCGAAGGCGATAAAATCGCCAGCATCCAAGATCTTACCGGTGGAATAGAAGAATTATTGGCGCCGCTTGGGGTGACGCCTCCGTCAGCATAAGCCGGGCATGACCACCGGACGAGGCTAAAGCGTAAGCAGATCCCCTGGCAGTAACTCCTGGAGTTGAAAAGGCGGCTCTCGACATCGATAGCTGCCCTGCTTTAAAACGGCAAACGCCTAGGTGAGGGGGCACCCAGACGCCAGTCGATTAAATTATAACCTCAAACTATGGTTACGACAATTTATTATAAGCAATACCTATGCTTTCAACCTGATCCTTCGAATGCGTAAAGCTAATCCTGCGACTTTTCCGCCTCCTTCAACCACAATTTAGTAAAGGCAGGCTGGAGCGTTTCACCGACCACGGACACCAGCGTCTCCGAGAGCTGCTCCAACTCAACCTCGTCGCGCATATCTGCGCTGAAGGCGGCCAGAGTCTGCTGGGCGTCGTATTTACGGCGGTAGAAGCGCCGGTCGATGGCGTTCTGGATGCGCCCCCGCAGCGGCGAGAAGAGCGCGGCAACAGCCAGGGTGGAGAGCACAATGGAGAACTGCGACGATGCTGGGAAGAGCTGCTGCAAGAACACCACGCTCAGATAGTAAACCAGCGCCAGCGCCCCCGTCAAAGCGCCGTAGACCAGGGTGCGGTGGATGATCAGGTCGATGTCGAACAGGCGGTACTTGAAGATGGCGACCGCCGTGGCGATGGGCATACCGACGAGGGTTACGCCTTGCAAAACCCAGGCCACAATCCTGAAGGCTCTCGTGGGCTGCAAGAGCAATAACGAGATGCCAAACGGAAAGAAAGCGGCAGTGTAGGCCAACCACTTGATCTGCTGGCGCTCGTCCCCGCGCGCCCGGCGCAGCCGCAACAGCAAAGAAAATGCCGCCGCCAGGAAGCACAGCATCGCCAGGGGGAGCATAATGGATTGCAACGGGTTCAAAACGATCCAGATCGACCCGCCAACCCCGATGGGATTGGTGAGGAAGGGATATTCCTCAAGCGGACCCGGTCTTAATGCCTGGAGAGGGACAACCACGGCTAGCGCCCCGATCCCCAGCCAGGCCACCAGACGCCAGCGGGGAGACAAGTACCGGCCGTCAGGAAATAACAAGAAGAGCAGCATGAGCAAGGCGACCACGAAGGGCCCACCACTTACCGCGGTCCAAACCACCGTGAGGTTCACGCCGGGCAGCGATCCGTTGGGCAAGCCCTGGCTGTAAACGGCATAGCCAAAGGCGAAATCGTCTATGCCGCCCGTCAAGGGTACCAGGCACAAGATCCAGCCGATCGGGTTGCCCGGCTGCCGCGAGACGATCACCGCGCCGATCACGGACCAAATAACAACAGCCAGTGAAAGGAAGGCTACCCCGGAGAAGCCGAGTGCGGGCTCCCAGGGCCTACCTGCCAGGACCTGAAGCGCCTGGCCGCTCACGGTAAGGACAACGTAAAGACCGGCGAGGCCCCAGGCCAACCATGGCGCCCATCTTGCTTTCATAACTCTGCTCTCACACTTTTTTCAACCATAAAACAACCCGACTGGGCTGCAAAGTTCCTTCTACCGTATCCACTAGAGTCGCAGACAGCCGTTCCAATTCCACCTCGTCGCGCATAAGCAGGCTGAATTCGGCCAGAGTCTGCTGGGCGTCGTATTTTCGGCGGTAAAAGCGCCGGTCGATGGCGTTCTGGATGCGTCGGCGCAGCGGCGAGAAGAGCGCCGCGGTAGCCAGGGTGGAGAGCACGATGGAGAACTGAGAGGCCGAAGGGAAGAGCTGCTGCAAGAACACAACACCCAAGTAATAGATCAATGCCAGCGCGCCGGTCAAAGCGCCGTAGACCAGCGTTCGGTTGATGATCAGGTCGATTTCGTACAGGCGATACTTAAAGATGGCAAAAGCGGTAGCGATGACCATGCCTGCCACGCTGGGAACAACCAGGGCAATGCCTATCCCAAGAATTTGGGCGTTGGGTTCGAGCAACCCAACAGCAGTATTGGGGACGCTGACAAAATATACTACGGCTGGAAAAATCAGCCATTTAATTTGCTGGCGCTCATTCCCCCTGGCGCGGCGCAGTCGCAGAATAAGGGAGATAACTGCCGCCAGATTGCACAGCGCCAACATCGCCAAGCCGACCAACCAGAACGGTTCCAGGATGGCCCAAAGGGATAGGCTAACCTCCAGGGGATTGTTTAGGAAAATTCCAGTGAAGGGGTCAACGGGGCCTGGCTCTACTGCTTGAATAGGTAAATAGAAGAATAACGTCCCCAGGGCCGTCCAGGCCACCACCCGCCAGAACGGGGAAAACGGACGACCATCGGGGAACAACAGTATCATCAGGGTGAAGGCTGTTGTTGCAAATGGGAATCCGCTCCACTTGAGCCAGATGAGGGCGACCGGCATGGCGGGCAGCGTACCGGCAAACATATTGGTGCCGTAGGAGACATAGCCGGAGAAGAACATATCGAAAGCGGCAGCCAACAGCCCGAGGCTGAGCAGCCAACCAACCGGGTGGTGCGGGCGGCGCGAGATGATCAGGGCGCCGATGGCGGGCCATATCCCTATCAGGGGAATGATGATGAGCAAGATGGGAAAGGCGATATCGGAGTAGGTGCTGCCGGTGAGGAATTGGAGGGTCAGGCCAACCGTCACCAGGCTGACGTACAGGACCACCAACGACCAGGCTATCCAACGAGCTGTTCGTGCGCTCATTTTTCCACCGCTAAAACCACCACACCAGAGGGCGATCTCCCTTGCGGCAAAGGCTGAACCCCCGAACATACCCCTGACTGCCGGGAAGAGAAACGTCGCCCCATGACAACTTCAATGACATAAGCATATCAGGCGAGCGTCCCCCAAACGTTACGAAAACCGTTACGAGCGCCCATGGAAAGTACGAGACAGACGCCTGGAGTGGGACAGATCGAAAAGGCCCGCCTTTCAGCGAGCCCTGTGGGTGGGTGGAGGGCGCAGGCGTT
>CAYNWK010000227.1:3812-6122 GCA_964400875.1 uncultured Anaerolineaceae bacterium
CCTAACAGAACTGAAAATTTACTCGATATGGACCTGGTCATTTTTCATAGTATGCTAGATCCGAGCAGGCTTATGGCCGTCTTGCTCAGCAAACATCTGCTACCTCCAAAGCCGCTCTATTCTCCGGGAGTCTTCCATGCCCCAGCCCACCCCTATCAAAGACATTGCCCATGTCCTGAATTGCGCCGAGCGCGTGGTCCGCTCCTACCTGAGAACAGTCGACTCAAAGATTTCCGTCGACAGCGAGGATCCTGACGAGCTGATCCCCCACGAAACGATCGTCAAATTATGCCGCCGCCTCGAAGGCACGCTGATTTACCAGCGTTTATGCCGCCTTCTAGGGGAAACGACCCCCCTCGACGTTTAGAGCGATTTCAATCCAGGGAAACTGCGAAACATTATGCCGGATCGAGTCGCGCCGGCGTTTACTCGATCTTGATGCGGGCCGGCTTCCTCAAAATGCCTGAAATATTGTGCCCTATCACCGTTCGCACCACTTCATCTGAAAGCAATAAATCCTGGATAGTCTCGGCAACAGGATGCTTTCCCAAAACATAGCTCGCGCTTTCCCCGGCTTCTTCCCAGATTAACCCTTCCAGCTCAAAGGTTGTTCTGATTATTTGCTGTTTTCGATCCCCGTAATACCCCCATTTTTCACGTTTCTTGGTACCCATCCGATCATCCATGCTGAATTCCAGGATCGCTTCATTACTTGCACTTAAACGGCAGATAATTCGTTCCTCATCCTTTTCGAATTCTATTTGGGCCAGGAATTTCGGAAAACCATAAATATTAACGCCCGGCCACCTTGCCGCTTCAGTACTGACGGGAAGGTAAAGATGTGCGAATTTATCGCCGGGGCTATCCTCCAGCGGTTCAACGGGCGCCTGGAACGAGACTTCATTATAGGGTCCTGAAATTTGTACGGCTTTCATTTCACAGCCGATAACTTGCAGCCTGGTTTCGCCAGGAGCGAATTCCCTTGGTACGAAATGCTTTTCTACGAGCAGCTTTTTCACCCCCTGATAACTTGCCTTGAATTCTAGAAAGTAAAAGGACCAGTCGTGATATCTGGCGTCGAAGGAGACATCCAGCCCGGTTAAATTGAAGATCAAATTCCAATAGAGTTTAAGGATTGAATTCATAGCACCCCTCCCCCAGTTCCTCGTGAACTGCGCAATTTCCTATATAGTACTCCAAATTAAGGATGACGCCGGCGTTCCTGGTGTGAACCTTAATCCGGCGAAGGTGAGGGGGTTTTCGCTGAAAATACTCCTTAACGCGTCAATAGGTCTTCAACTTATTGAGGCTTTGTTGAGATCAATAGGCAGCCGGGCTGCCTTGACCAGCGCATACGCCGCTTGCGCATTGAGCGGCTTGGTGTTGATAAGCGAACTGTTAGCCATTACGTTATATAGTGCCTGTGACATTTCAACCTCCTGGATTGGGTATAAGAATGATTTACGGATGGACAGCGTGACTGCGATCGGGCGCTCTATACCCTGATCAACAACCCCACCATCCATACAACCAATTACCACTCTACCCCGGAGGCATCTTTTCTCTTAGTCGTGCTACGGAATTACGTGCGCGAACGTTAGTTCTCGCGGCGGACTATGGCCACGGCGGGCTGCGGCGTCTTGGTAGGCTACAAATCCTTGCGAGGGATATAGGCCGCCCTGCTGCTGGCTGGTTCAGGTGTGGCCTGGTAGGATTGCAAACCAACCCTGGAGAATTGCATGTCATCTAATTTCCCAATTCGCCAACCGTGAATGATACAAACACCATTCTGAGCCATTCTTGACATTGAACATGTTTTGCTCTACGATTGGGGGGATCCGACCTTTTAGGACTGGGTGGCCACGGCTGACGTTGAGGAGATCGTCGAGTGGGCACGAGAAGTGGGACGCCTAGGCGAGAAATAACGGTCGCTCGTGAAGTGTTTCTGAGCGAAAAGATGGAGATCGGGCAACACTATGACAACTTTATCAGTGTTTTTTTTGCAAACGCTCGGATCATAGCCATCTAGGGAGATTGACTTGCTTATTTCCAAGAAGGCCTGTTGTTGAAGTTCGGGCTAGAGAGCAGGATCATCGATTCCCAACGAGGCGGTGGAGATTTTCCTAATGCGCGGAGCAACGACTGGGCTTATCTACTGGGCATTGTTTTCCTAGAAGGTATAATTTTGTGTAGTCCTCCATCTTTCAGTGGAGGATTCGGTTTCGATTTTTGCATTTCTGGACGTTTTCTAACTCTGTAGATTCAACTCATAAGTGCAACGCAGGTGGTCACACAAAGAGGTAAGCTGCG
>CAYNWK010000228.1:0-6100 GCA_964400875.1 uncultured Anaerolineaceae bacterium
TGCCCCGGCGATGCAAGCCAGTTCGAAGGTGGAGAAATCGAGCTCGACGGGTTCCCTGTAGGACAGAAAACCGGAAAGGGAGAGATACAGAGGGATCATGGCGTCTTCTTGGATTGGCGATGATTATTCGCACATGCGTTCACAAAACGCGGGGGTAATTATAACGAAGAATCACCTTTCAGTTCAGCTTAAAACCCACGCCCCAAACGCGCTTGGCCCCCGGTGCCTGGTTGCTGCCGGCGCCGGGGGCCCTAAAGGACGTGGTTAGTTCGAACCTGGGCTCGCTTTAGCGGTTGTGCGGCACGGTTACCGTAGCACTGGCCAGGGTCGTATTTCCACAAGCATCGGTGACTTGATACGTGATGGTGTACACTCGTCCGTCGCCTTTGCCCGAACGTTCGGCGCGCAGCTTGAAAGTATAGTCGTCCACGATCACGATGTCGTTCGGCTTATCCCCATCGCCCAGACCGTTATCGGGCTCGTTCGAGGTGACCGAAACAAGCATCACGACCGGGTTCGGGTCGAAGTTGTCCAGCGCCGTCACGCTCGCCTGCACGGTCACGTACTTGTGATTCGGCGGCCACAGCGTGTCCGGCGACACCGAGACCCCCAGCGTCGGGGCGATCTCGTCGCACACAGCCAGCCCGGTGATCACCGGGTCGTGATCGGAGGAGCGGTAGGCGTCTGGAGCGTAGATGGCATCCTGATTCGGACCTTTGAAGCTCGTGTCGTAGTCAATCAGGTCGGGCTCGTCGGCGTTGATGTGCCAGGCGGTGACGCCCGTGACTTCATCGCGCAGGGCATCGTTGGCCATGGCATGGTCCAGATATCCCAGCTGGCCGTCAAAGAGATAGGAGTAAGCCTGCTCACCTTGAAACTGGAAGAGCAAGTCGTTAAAGCCGTTCGCCACGAGCACGTCGATGGGATCTTCTTTGTCGTAGGAGTTCAGGTCGCCGATGATCAGGTAGTCGCTGTCGCCGCTGCCCGTTGGATCGGTCGCCAGCCAGTCAGCCAATACCTGTGACGTCAGGGTGCGCGTCACGTTGCAGCTGCCCTGCTCCGAGTCATCATCTCCAGGTCCGCATTCAGACCCTTTAGACTTGAAGTGATTGACCACGGCGGTGAAGATCCCGCCGGTTTGTTTGTCGATGAAGGTCTGTGCCAGCGCCGGGCGGTTCTTCGGCTCACCTGTATTGTTCGGATCGACGAATTCGTCGCTGGCCAATACGGCATAGCCGCCGAACGGCGAAACCGTGGCGGGTTTGTAGATCAAGGCCTGCCTGATCGCGTCCGTGCCGATCGCCCCGGTGGCGATGTAGTCATACGTCCCCGCCCCCAGGGCGTCGTTGAGCCCGCTAACCAGGTCCGCCGTGGGCACATCGCCGGGATGGTTCTCGATCTCGATCAGCCCTACGACGTCGGCGTTGATCTCCGAGAGGGCCGCAATGATCTTGTCCCGTTGGCGCACCAACTCCTCTTGATTGTCGGCGCCGCGGCATTCCTGGTCTTCATCTGGACCACAGATGTCGGGTCCCAAGTCGAGGGTGGTGAAGTAGTTCAGCACATTAAAGGAAGCCACCTTCAAGCCACCGCCTACCTCCGCAGGCTGTTCCGGCCTCGGGTTAGCAGGGGTGTAGTCTGCTCCGTCGGTGGGCTGGATGCGGTAAAGGCCAAAGTCGTAGTCCATCACCCCGGTCAGGTTCTGCACGGTGTCACCCCCGCGGAAGCGGTTGTCCAGGGTGAATTCCATGCCGTTCGGGTGGCGGGCCGGGTCGGGATTCGGGCTGGAACGCCCGTCGTCCAGGGTGATTCGTCCGAGCAGGTTATCCAGTGCCATCTGCGCCGCCTCCGGCGAGCCCGGCTCGAAGATAGCCGTCGGCTGGTACTGGCGGTCTGTGGTCAGCACGATCTCGCCAAAGTGGTCGAAGTTGAAGAATTCGGATATGTAAAGTTCTTGCGGGAAGGTGACCAGCATGCCTTCGAACGGTTCAAGTTCACCAAAGTCTGTCACTGGCAAAGAAACCGCCGTCGGTGAAACTGTGTTGCCGGTGGAGCAGGACAGCAGCAGGCTCACGTTGGTGATCTCGGTCTTCGAAAAGAACTCATCCACTTCGCCGCGCACGCGCACACGCTCACCGACATTCACATCTATGCCGCCTGAGGCGAATACGAAAATGCCGTCCGAAGTCGCAGGATTGCCATCGCCGCTGGCATCCTGGATGAAGAATCCACTCAGGTCAGTGCCAAAGAAATCGCCATCGTTTCCTTGGAAGTCCCCAACAACAACACCTTCCACAGAGACGACGTTACCTTCGAGCGGGCTCGTGGGGCCATCTCCCTGAATCGTATAGATCGGCGTAAAGGCATCACCGCAGACCTCTGTTGGAGGCGGGGGTTCAACTTCACAATCGTTGGCTGCACCGGGCGTCCCAAAATCGCCATCACCGACCGGAGTTGACGAGGTACACCAATTCGAACCAACATTGTTATCCGACGCAGGGTCGCTCAGGGCCATGGAGGCCCCGGTGGGGTCCGGGAAAGCAGGTCCCCCATCGTATTCAACCCGGTCGACCTCGGCGCCATTTCCGTCGAGCAAAACGACTTCGTCAGCACCATTGCCGAGGAACCAGCTCGCTCCATAGCTGTAAGCGACATCGACGCCGCCGTTGGTAACGGTATCCGTGTTGTTGCCCAGCACCAGGTAACCGCCGGCTGGAACAATTAACGGTCCACCATTATTGATCACATGAGCATCGGAACCATTGTCCTGGATGGTCCACCCATTGATGTCGATATCGCTGTCCGTGGGATTGTAGAGCTCGAACCATTCTCCGGACGCGTCGGACACCGCTGCAGGGTTCTGCATAATCTCGTTGATGATCACCACAGTCTCGACAGGCGGCGGAGTACAACTATTCGCCGCGCCAGGAGTATCCTCTCCCCCAATCGGATCGAATGGGCCAATCCGCCAACCGTCCTCACATCGGTATACTTGTCCTGGCACGAACGATCCATCAGGCCCTACGCTGGGTGGTCCGTAATGAAATTCAGTCCCACTGGGAGGATTTTCCTCTTCTACCAATGCAATCAAATCCACAATCTCAGACCACGGAGTTACGTCCAGGGTGCCATCATCATCCGTGTCCAAATCATCTCCATTCGAGCCTGTAAAGTCCCGAACCAATAGATGCGTGACATTGTCACTATTCTCGAAATTTAGAGTCGTGGTTAAATCAGCTGTACCCAGCGTGAACGTATTTTCTGCAGCAACAAAGAAGCCGCTGCCTGGTATTGACTGGCCGGTCAGATCGATCACCGCCTCAATCACGCCACTGCCTGCTGAACTCGATCCATCGCCGATCACCAGGTAGGTCAGACCGTCTAGTGAGGCGCCAGCTTGACCAGCTAATTCAAAATATTCATCATTATCATCGCTCGGTTGATCGATGCGAATCTCGTTGATCACCGGTTCGGCTCCGCCGCCATCACAATTAGCCGTATGCGCCCCCAGTCCATCGAAGGTGTCTTGGGCAAAACCGTCCCATTCAACTGCAGGGTCAAAGGCGTCAGTCTCATCAGTGTCGCCCGCACATATTGTGGTCATGCGCTGTAAGGTGTTATCTTGGGTGCTGATTAAACCAGTGCCCCATTGCGATCCAGGGTCAAAGCCAACCTGCCCGATGGCATCGATGACATCCGTGCCTTTTCTAAGCACGACCGCGTCATCGCCGTTGAACCAGCCGGATCCGTTAGTTTGATCAGCCTGGGCGAGGATGGCTGGATCAGCGCTGCTCTGAGCGAGGACGAAGACATCACCATCCGCAACAGTACCGGAAAGGTTTATCGACAGTCCAGCGGAGGTGTTGCCATTAAAGTACATCTGCACGTTGTAGCCACTCGCAGCCAGGTCCACCGCTGCTCCCGTGCCGTTATAAATCTCCAGGGCCTTATTGTTTGAACTCCCCTCGACATATTCTGAGAAGAAAAGCTCGGACGGTGCTGCAGCTGCCGGAATCGTTATGACGAGCAGGCTCAGCAGCAGAATTATGGCAATTAATTTCCTCTTGATCATTTCTTTTTCCTTGTATTGGTGCGATCTTTCCAAGTCCGGCAGAGGCGGAGGTACGTACGCCTCTGCCCCTGCCGTTTTGGCTCTCTCTGCCAGTTCGCTGCGACCATACTATGGCAGACTCGTGATGCGGCCTTCGCCGCCTTCCGGATACTCGGCCGCGCTGATCAGCCCGCTAAGGCCAGTCTCAATGTAGTTCGCCAGGGCCTGCTGGTAGCTCACCCCCAGCGTGGTGAATGGCGCCCCGCGGAAGGGATACTGGTCGCCGCCGTTCGCCAGGAAGTCAATCGTCGCCACGGTCAGGTCTGGGCCGGCCACCACCGCGCCGTTCTCGATCAGCACGGTGCCGTCGTCCAGCGTAGCGTTCAACACCCGGGTGCCCACTTGCGTGACGTTCCCGTCCAGATCCAGGATTTGTCCTATCCCAGAGGCCGTCCACTCATAAGAGAAGCCGCCGATCTGGGCAAACCGCCCGCTGCCGCAGTTGGGGTTATCGGTGAAGTCCTGGTCCTGAGTGCAGGCCACCGCGTTCTCCAGGATCTCCTTGAACTGCTCGCGAGGGATATTCTCCACCACGCTAAGGAAGTTGGCGAAGGGTAGCATGTCGAAGGTGTCTAGCTCCGTGATCGGGCCGGCAGAGATGATCGAGTCGTTGCGAATGCCGCCTCCGTTCTGCAAGGCTACGTCCGGCACGGGCACGCCGAAGCTGCCCGCCAGCTCCTCTGCCTGCCACAGGAACGAGTCGGCGACCAGGTTGCCTTCATTGGTCTCCATGGAGCGCACGTCATCGCGAATACCGTCCAGGTACACTTCGCTGGTGCCGATCACGTTGGTCGCCAGCGCGTCCAGGGCGGCGATCAAAGGATCAACCACAGATTTCTGGACTCGCCGGTTGGGTTCCACCGCGTCGGGTTGGTCGCCCCCGGCGACGCGCTTCGGCCCGCTATCATCGCCAATCACGATTACGTTGCCATCCTCGTCAAACCCAACCACGAGCTGACCAACATAGCTGTAATTACCCCGTGTGGTCACCACGGGTACCTCGGTGCCATCTATATCCGTGGCCATGATCGGGTAGGGGCCAAAGACGATGGCTTCATCTCCTGGGACGAGTAAATCCCCTGGGTTAGCCAGTACTTCGTCGCCTCCGCCCGCCACCATGATATCCACGCCGTCCAGCATGGCAGCTAACTCGATGTCTTCGTTGATGTTCTGCAGATGGCTGATTAGGATGATCTTATTGACCCCCAATCCTTCCAGCTTGTCCACTTCCGTCTGCACGACGCCGGCTACATCCGGATCGACGACGACGTTGCGTGGGCTGGAGATGAAGGGCAGGTTGGGCGTCGTCGCGCCGATGATTCCGACCCGCTCACTGCGTTTCCGGAGAATGGCGCTCTTGGCAATACGCCCTTCATCAAATAGAGCCTGTAAGACGGGTTCGCCGGAAAAGTCCAGGTTGGCGCTCAGGTAAGGCGGCTGGGTCAGCCTGTACCCGGCGATGAAATCGGCCAGGACATCCGGACCAAAGTCGAAATCGTGGTTGCCAATGGCGACGGCGTCATAGCCAATCAGGTCCATAGCAATAGTATCGTAGAACGGCACACCCTTTCCCAGGCTGGAGTTAAACTCTGGGCCTGCCAGGAAATTGTCGCCCGAGGAGACCATTAGTACGGCGCGATTGGAAGTGCGCGCTTCCGGAGGTGGAGATCCGTGAGTGGCTGCATACTTCAATTCGTCAACCAACGACTTGAATCGAGCCGCGCCGCCATAATCCTCCAAGTCCGAACCGAGATCGATTAGTTGGGATTCGCCGTCATTGTTATGCAGTAAGGTGAGTAGAAAATCAACTTTTGGATCATTCGCGGCCGAGGAGCTGGTGATGAAGGAAGGGAAGGCCAGCGCCAGTATGGCTAAGATCGCGAAGATCGTTATTGCTTTTTTCTGCATTTCTCCTCCATGTGCTAGTTTTCTTGCCCCATCATTGGAAATCGTTCTGGTGCCTGCTGTGGCAACGAACGTAAGCGAAGG
>CAYNWK010000229.1:0-6095 GCA_964400875.1 uncultured Anaerolineaceae bacterium
AATCTAACCTATTCAGTGAACGAGCAACCGGACGTTTCTTCACCTGATCCCGCGCAATTGGAACGACATCTGGGAGGGATCTCACCCATGCGCCAACCCATCCGTATCGGACTCCCAAGAATGCACAAAGAACCCGGCGAAAGGCGAGATTTTTTGCCTCGCTTTGTCTCAAAACTAGCCTCGCCTGAGGCTCAAGTCGTTTTGGAATACAGCTACGGTGCTGGAATGGGCCTCGTCGAAGACGACTACACGAAAGCTGCCGCTGGAGTGGAATTTGCCTCCTGGGAGGAGATTTACCAACAAGATTACGTGTTGGTTTTGCGCTGCCCTACGGAAGACGAGATCCGCTCGCTGCGTCCCGGCGCCTGTTTGATCTCCATGCTGCACTACCCCACCCGCCCACAAAGAGTAGAGCTGCTGCGGTCCTTAGACCTGGAAGCGATCTCGCTGGATTCGGTCAAAGATGATTCTGGCAGGCGCGTGGTCGAGAACTTGCGCTCGGTCGCCTGGAACGGGATCGAAGCCGCCTTTCGAGTATTACGTTCAACTTATCCTGCACCTGGGTTTGGCAGTACCGAGCGAGGACCTATTCAGGTGACCTTGATGGGCGCCGGCGCCGTTGGCGCTAACGTTGTTCAAGCAGCCGTCCGTTACGGCGATGAAGCCGCCCGCCAGCGCATGGTTGCCCACGGCATCCCCGGTGTGCAGGTCAACGTGGTGGACTTCGATATCACACCCTACGAGCCGATCATGCAGGATCTCTTAGGGAAAACCGACGTGCTGGTGGATGCCACCCAGCGCCCCGATCCGAGCGTGCCGGTTATTCCCAACGCTTGGGTTGGATATCTGCCAAAGCACGCCGTGTTGTTGGATCTCTCGGTGGACCCCTACAACTGCGACAACCATCCCGCTTACATCAAAGGGATCGAGGGCATCCCCCAAGGAAATCTGGATAAATTCGCCTTCTCACCTCAGGATCCGGAATTCGATTTGCTCCCGCAATGCGTTGACACTACCCATCGGCGCCATACCGTTTCCTGCTACTCTTGGCCGGGGGTCTATCCAAAACAATGCATGGAAGTATATGGCCGCCAGATCGCTCCGTTGATGCGCGTCTTGATTTCCAGAGGTGGTGTGGATAACGTCAACCCACAAGGCAGCTACTTCGAGCGCGCCATCACTCGGGCGCGCTTATCCCTGTGGAATAATTAGGACAGCTATAAATAGAATGAACACACCGAAAACGATTGGCTTGCTGCGGATGCGGAAGGAAGCAGGGGAAAAGCGGGTGTTTTTACCTGAGTTTGCTCAATACCTGACAACCCTGGGCGCCACCGTTTACGTCGAAGAAGGATATGGTTCTCGTTCCGGCTTCACTTTTGATGATTACCGTCAGGGAAACGAAGCCGTGCGTATGGGCTCGAGAGAGGCTGTTACCAAACAGGATGTCGTCCTGGTGCTGCGCTCGCCAAACCTGGATGAGTTCGACGAATTTCCGCCCGGGACGATTCTGATCTCGATGCTGCATTACCCCACGCGTCCAAAGAGGGTCAAGATCCTCGAAGACAGGCATATTAAAGGCATATCCCTGGACAGCATTGTGGACGACAACAACGTGCGCCTGGTAGAGAACATGCGCGCGGTCGCCTGGAACGGTTTGGAAGCCGCCTATGATGTGCTGGAAGAACGTTGGCCCGGCCTGAGGCGTCCCGATGATGAACCGATCCGCGGTTTGATCCTGGGCACGGGCATGGTTGGCAAACACGCAGTCGCTGCTACCGTGAAGATGGGGAACGTGATCCGCAATAATGAGCATATCGAAGTCGGTGGACCGGGCGCGATAGCCCTCTCCACCGGGCGGAACCTGAGCTATCAGGCAGAAAGGATGGTTAATCTATTCAGCCAGGTCGATCTCTTGGTAGACGCCACGCAGCGCCGTGATCCATCCTTGCCCGTGGTGCCCAACGATTGGCTCGCCTCACTGCCGGAACATGCCGTAATCGTCGATCTGGCAGTAGACCCCTACACGCTGGATGTGGACCCGCAGGTTGTGCGTGGTGTGGAAGGCATCCCCCAGGGAAACCTCGACCAGTACGTCTTCGAACCAGATGACCCTAAATGGGCTGATACTGTCCCCACATCCGTCCCCACGAATAATCGCCGCACGACTGTCTCGTGCTATTCGTGGCCGGGAATCCATCCGGAAGCCTGCATGCGCCTTTACGCCCAGCAGCTCGAACCGATGATGAAGGTGTTGTTTGAAAAAGGGTATGAACAGCTCTCGCCTGAAGGCGACTATTTCGAACGCGCCCTGCACCGGGCAACGCTGAAAGCCTGGCTGGCTCTGGGGTCCTACGAGCTCAGGCCCAGGTGAAATGTCAGCGCATGAAAGGCTGATCGGTACTCAAGCGAAAAGCCATTAGTCCGGTATTCACCTGGGGGTCATTAAGCGAGCAATATCGGCAAATCCGTTTTTTCCCCTGAGTAAGAATTTAATTTATTAAGGCGTGAGCAGCAGCATCGGGTCAAAGTGGCGGTACACCCCGCTGGTGCGCCACAATTCGTATGTCTCCAGTTCTTCAATGGTTGCGCGGGTGTCGTAGTAGCGCATGCTCTCGAATACCGACCCGGCAGGGCCCAGGCGCATTTCTATGTGCAGGTGGGGGATATCGGTGTTGCCGCTCAGCCCGACCTCGCCGAGCGCCTGGCAGGCTTCCGCGCTGTCCCCTAAACTGACTTGGGGCGCTTCGTTCATGTGGGCGTAGAGCACGTATAGCGACTCATCCAACCCTGGTTCCAGCGGCGCGAGCCTGCTGGATAATCCAGCCGGCAGCGCATCCAGCGAAGTCTCGATCATCACCATATTGCCATAAGGAAACAGGTCGGTGAGCACGCTGGCGACCACCCCTGGGAAAACGGACTGCACCGGCTCGCCCAGCATGCTGTCGCGATCTTGATAATGGTAATAAGCGAAATCCACGCCATGGTGCCGCTCTTCGCGTCCGGGCCGCGGCGGGTTATACGGGTCGCCGATGATTTGTTCGAGCTCCTCCAATGGGTGCAGTGCCAGAGGTGAACACATGTCCGGCGGGGGTGGAGTCGCGGTCTGCGTGGGAGGCACCACCGCAGTGGCGCGTGGTTGCGTAGCTTTAGTTTCGAGAGGGATTTCTGTGGGCGCCGTAGGAGTCGGTTCGGTCAGTCCGACCTCATCGAGGGACGCGCTGCCCGCCTCATCAGGCACCAGCGCGCTGGCTGAACCAAGTGCCGGCTGGGAAGGCGTGCAGGCGATCGCCAAAATCAGGAGAAGAATTAAACCGGAGGCCGACCAAAATCGCATCAGAATGATTATAATTCAGCATTGTTACTGAGAACGGGAACATACGTCAATCGATCATTCATGCAGGAAAAACTATGTCCACCAACCACGCCTTAATCGACGCCAATCAGCTAACCAAGCGCTATGGCGAGAAGACCGCCATCCAGAATGTGACCTTCGCCGTCGAACCCGGAGAGATCTTCGGCTTCTTAGGCCCTAATGGCGCCGGCAAGACCACCACTATCAAGATCATCGCCGGCTTGCTGCATCCGACTTCAGGCAGCGTTAACGTCGCCGGGTACGATGTCCTCAAACAACCTCTGCAGGCCAAAGCGGCTAACGGGTATGTACCCGACACGCCAAACCTGTACGCCAAGCTCACGGGCAGGGAGCTGCTGCGTTTCGTTTCAGATCTATACGTGATCGACCCGCACAAAATCCCAGCGCGCATCGAGGAATTGCTGCGCTTGTTCGACCTGACCGAGGTTGGGGACGATACGATCGATTCGTACAGCCACGGCATGCAGCAGAAGATCGCCCTGGCAGCCGCACTGGTGCACGATCCCAAAGTGCTGATCCTGGACGAACCGACCGTCGGGCTGGATCCCAAGTCGGCCCGCCTGATCAAAGACATCTTGCGCCAGCTGGCCGACCGCGGCTCAGCGGTCTTCCTCTCCACCCATATCCTCGAGATCGCCGAGCGGATGTGCGACCGCATCGGAATCATCAACAAGGGCGAGCTGATCGCCATCGGCACGATGGACGAGCTGCGCGCCATGGGCAAAGGCGAGACTAGCCTGGAGGACATCTTCTTGAACCTGACCGGCGGCGCCGAATACGCTGAGATCGCCAACGTGCTGCGCTGATGGCTGCCACGACCGCGAATTTCGATTCCGCAGGTTTTCTCTGGCGCTCGGTCTGGAAGCTGCTGCGCTTGAGGCTGGTCATCTGGTACGGCGCCTTCCGCCGCGCCCGGCTGCGCAGGAAGCTCGGCATCATCTTCCTGGTTCTCCTCACCATCGGTGGATTGGCCTTCGCCTTCGTCCTGAGCTGGCTGCTGTTAGGTTTTTTGCGTTCGCCTGAGTTGGCTCAGGTCGCCGGGGATCTCCAGATCTTGCTGGATTCCATTCCTGTATTGATCGTCGCCGCGGCCTTCTTCGGCGTTTTGCTGACCAGCTTCGGCTTGCTGCTCCAGGCGCTGTACCTGGCGGGGGACATGGACTTTCTGTTGAGCACGCCGGTGCCGATCCGCGCCGTCTTCCTTGCAAAACTTCTCCAGGCGATCCTGCCCAATTTCAGTCTTATTTTATTCTTCGCGCTGCCGGTGCTCTTCGGCCTGGGCGCTTCTCAAGGGTATTCGATCCTGTACTACCCGCTTGCGCTGGTGTTGTTCGCCGCTTTAGCCCTCGCCGCTGCGGGGATCTCCAGCCTGCTGGTGATGCTGATCGTGCGCGTCTTCCCAGCCCGGCGGGTTGCCGAAGTGCTGGGTTTATTCGTCGGGCTGATCTCGATCATCTGCTCCCAATCCGGGCAGCTGGCCAACACGGAAAATATATCAGGTCAGGATGCCGCTCGGGCGTTGAACGCCCTCGGCCGTCTCAATCAGCCCTGGTCTCCGCTGTCCTGGGCTGGGAGAGGTCTGGTCGCCATCGGCGAAGGGCATTGGCTGGCCGGGTTGGGTCTCTTTCTGCTGACGGTGGTCCTCGCCGGGGGTATCTTCTTCCTATCGCTGGGCTTGGTTGAGCGCTGGTACTTCATCGGCTGGTCGAACGTGCAGGTCAGCGCGCGGAAAAAGAAAACATCCCGCCAGGAAAGCCGCAGGGCAGTCCGCGCCAACCCGTTCACCCGCCTGGCCGAGCGCCTGATCTCTCCCGTCGTGCGCGCCATCATGGTCAAGGATTTCCTGGTTTTACGGCGCGACCTGCGTAACCTGTCCCACCTGATCACCCCCTTCATCTTTGGAATCATCTACGCATTCACGCTGCTCCGGGGCGGTGGGTATACCCCCTCCGGCAGCGGTAATGCACCGGTGTGGGTTCAGCAGGTCCTGGAAAACCTGGCGGTGTACTCCAACGTCGGTATTTCACTCTTCGTCGGCTGGTCGCTGCTCTCCAGGTTAGCCGCCATGGGCTTCTCCCAGGAGGGTCAAAGTTACTGGATGCTGAAAGCGGCGCCTGCCAGCACCCGCCAGCTGTTGAACGCCAAGTTTTTAGTCGCCTACCTCCCCGCGCTGGTTATCGGCTGGGCGTTCTTGCTGGCGATCTCGTTCCTCCAGGGCGCTTCGCTGACGACCACGCTCTTCAGCATGGTCGTCGTGGCCTTCTGCGACGCGGGGGTCACCGGTTTCAACCTTGCTTTTGGCATCGTCGGAGCAAAATTTGATTGGGTAGATCCGCGCCGCATGTCAGCCGGTGGCGCGGGGTGTTTGGGAGCGTTGGGAGGCGGGATCTTCCTGGTCATCAGCCTGACGCTGTTCTTCGGCCCGCCGGTGCTCTTAGGCTTGCTCGGGATTGGCGAAGCAGCCGGCAATGCAGTCGGGTTAGTTCTGGGAGGCGGGCTAAGCCTGGCCTGTGCAGTGGTGCCGCTCTGGCTGGTGCGCGAGCGGGTGCCGCTGCTGGCCGAGCCGGCCTAGTTTCGACAGGGGTTGCCAGAAGAAGGCTTACGCGCTATAATCCCCTCGGGTTCGGGGCGTGGCGCAGACCGGCTAGCGCGCTTGCATGGGGTGCAAGAGGCCCTGGGTTCAAATCCCAGCGCCCCGACTCAAGACAAACCGCGGATC
>CAYNWK010000230.1:0-6039 GCA_964400875.1 uncultured Anaerolineaceae bacterium
AGTTGCCGGATCAGGACATCAACATATCCCATTTTCCAGAACAAAGTTTATCGGTTGAAAAGATTAATGGAATTTACAACGAGTTAATCGCCAAAGACGCACAACACTTTATCCTAGAGGTTCACGATAGCTGGCCTGCTCCAGTGAGGAACCTGTTGCTGCTTCCGGTTCAAGTGCGGGATGCCGAAGTAGCAACGTTATGTATTTTCAATTCATTAAACGTTGAGTTTATGTCGCCGGATATCAAACTGGCCTCAGCCATCGCTGATTTCTCCGGTACGCGCATTGAGCACGTGCTGATGACCCGTGAAAATCTGGAGAAAGCCAGATTGCAAGCTGAACTTGAACTGGCTCACAGTGTGCAAATCGGCCTGCTACCCAAAAAGCCACCACAGGTCCCTGGTCTGGATCTGTGGGCAGAATCCCACCAGGCGATGGAGGTAGGTGGAGACTTCTTCGATTTCGTCAACAACCAGTTGTATCCATTCACTTTTATGGTCGGGGATATCTCTGGAAAAGGGATGCCGGCAGCTCTTTTGATGGCCATGACGCGTACGGTTCTGCGCAGTAAATTAAATGGTAAGCCGATAACCCCAGAAGATATCATCGCACGCTCAAACCGAGATCTATATGATGACTTCGGTGAAGTGAATATGTTCGCTACGGTTTTCGCGGGTCAATACGATCCCCGAGATCGGGAATTGTGCATCGCCAACGCCGGTCACTCACCGGTTATTTATCGTCCGGTGGGCGGCAAAGCTCAACTGTTAGAAGCCGATGGTCCCCCAATGGGGATCTTGCTTGAAAAAAGCTCTCGCGATCAATTGTTGGAATTCTTGCCTGGAGATATCCTGATGGTGGGTTCGGACGGACTCAATGACGCCCGCAATGCCCATCTCGAACATTTTGGTTATGACCGGTTGTTGGAAATCATTGATTCCTGTTCCCATCTTACGGCCAGGGAGATTGCAGATCGTTTATATGCAGCTGTGCGAGAGTTCGCCTCCCATGACAAGCCGGACGACGATCAAACGGTAATGGTACTCAAGGGCATTGATTGAGGCTTTGTGGATCGAGAACTGCTAGATTTGGAAGGCAGCATGATCGATCAACTCGGACTGGATCTTCCGGCTAAATACGAATACCTCAGCCTGGTTCCGGCGTGTATCCAGACGATCCTGGAATCTGTGAAGGGGATAGCTAATCGGGAGGCTTTAACCCATGAAGTCGAATTGGCTGTCCACGAAACCTGCATTAACATCGTTGGCCACGCTTATCGAGGTTCGCAGGGACGCATCCAGATCAGCATCGCGTTGTGGGAAAACCCGGGACGGATAATCGTTGACTTGCAAGACACCGGTCAGTCATTTGATATGCCCGACATCAAACCGCCTAAGGTGGAAGAGTACCAGACTAACGGGTATGGCCTGTTTCTAATTCAAGAACTACTGGACCAGGTTATTTATACAAAAGAAGCAGGAATGAACCATTGGCGGTTGATCAAAAATATTTCATTGGAATAAACATCGAGGAGCATAATGGCGAATATTCTAGTCGTTGACGACGATCCCCTGACCCGCCGATTACTGACGCTCATGCTGCGCCGGGACAACCACGCGGTTAATTCCGTGGAGAACGGCCTGGATGCGCTGAACTATTTGACCTGCAATCCCATCGACCTGGTAATCGCTGATATCTGCATGCCGGTGATGGACGGCTTTACACTCCTGGATAAAATGTATCAAGACGTTCAGTTGAGAGACTTGCCGGTCATCATCCTTACCGCCAGCGGGCGTGAATCGGTGGCTGCTCAAGCTGAACGCAGTAGAGCCAGGGGGTTTCTGACTCAGCCGTTCAGTTCGTGGGAGCTGCGCAACATTGTGGTGGACTGCCTTGGAACTGAGTGGGACCAGGAGAGCGGTCGCCCGCTTGAAAAACGCAGTAATTCGATCGTCCTGGCCTCAGAAGCTCCACAGCGCATCGTTCTGAACACGCATTAAGTCAACGAAACAAGCTATGGAATTAATACCCAGGATATCAACCATTATCTGCACCAGAAATCGAGGCGATGGGCTCATATCAACGGTTGAATCGGTCTTAAAAAACCAGCACCCGGCATTTGAAGTGATTATCGTTGATCAGAGCACCGACGATCGCACAGAAGCCGCCGTTGCTCTATTCCTTTCTGATCCGCGCGTCCGCTACATTCGCTCCAATACCGTAGGTGCTGGGCGAAGTCGTAACATCGGCTTGTTTGCGGCCCGCGGCGATTACGTCGCCTACACCGATGATGACTGCATCGTTTCGGAGACCTGGTTGTGTGAACTGGAGAATGCTTTCCAAAAGCAGGAGAAGACCGCGGTAATCTACTGTCAAGTGATTGCGCCAGCAGACCGCCCACCTAGTGGGCATACCCCCGTCTTCTTATTCGATCAGGCACGTATCATTGATAACTTGGACGACTGCAAGCAGGGTCTGGGAATGGGCGCGGGCATGGCTCTGCGCCGACAGCCGATTGCTGAATTGGGGGGCTTCGACGATATGCTGGGCCCGGGATCGAAGTTCCAATCTGGGGAAGATTATGAGATCGGTGTGCGAGCTATACTCAACGGTTGGAACATCTACGAGCCGCCCGAGATCAAAGTGGTTCACTATGGATTCCGCACCATTGATGAATACCGCAAGGTGGCCCGACGCGATTGGTTTGCGTTGGGAGGCATTTTTGCGAAATACTTGAAATGTGCCCAATTTTCGATCATCCCGCTGATGATCTATGATTGGTTATTCCGCGGCTTGTTTCAACCACTGGCTAAACTCGCCAATTTTCAAAAACCCAGCGGCGTTAGAAATTTTCTCTTCGTCCTGGAGGGATTTGTAGCCGGAATTACTTCGCCGGTTGATGCAGCTCGCATTATGTACCAGGATGTATAGGAGTTCGTCTATGGGTGTTTCTGGAAACCCTAAAGTCAGCATCGGGCTGGCGGTCTATAATGGGGAAACTTATCTGGAAGAAGCGATTATCTCAATTCTGCAGCAAACTTACCCGGATTTTGAATTAATCATTTCAGATAACGCTTCTACCGACAAAACCCGGGAGATCTGTCTGAAATACGCCTGCGACGATCCTCGCATCCGCTATCACCGCAATACGACCAACATCGGGGGGGCGAATAACGAGAATCTTACTTTCCAATTGTCTAACGGAGAGTATTTCCGTCTTGCCGCCCATGATGACCGGCTTCACCCCGATCTGATCCGCCAGTGCGTCGAAGTGCTCGATCAACATCCTGAGGTAATCCTGTCCTATCCCCAGGTGGTCGAGATCGATGAGAACGGCGTCGAAAATCGGACCCGTTCGTTAGGGTTAGGGCTTTCCGCGCGCCCCCACGTTCGCTTTGATGAGCTGTGTTCTCGCAATCATCATTGTGAACCAATGTATGGGATGATCCGCTCAGCCGTGCTGCGCAAGACAAGTTTACAAAAAAATTACACTGATTCTGATCGAACCTTTTTGTGCGAACTGACCTTGCAAGGTAGTTTTTACGAGATCGAGGCTCCCCTTTTCTATAAGCGTTATCACCGCGGCAACTTGTATGTGGATTGGCGAACGAGGATGGCCTGGTTCGATCCGAGCATGGCCGGAAAACTGGTCTTCCCCTACTGGGCCCAATTTGTGGATTATCTGCGGGTGATTTCGACGGCCGAAATTCCACTGGTTGAAAAGTTCAGGTGCTTTTTCGTCTACGGAAAGCGTTTTCTCACCGAGTATTTTCCCCGCATGGCCAAGGATCTTCTGGTGGCTGCAATCATGCTGCTTCGTTCCAAAGACTGGCGCAAGCAGCGCTATGCCGAAACGAATAACTGGTCGTAGCTTCGATTGTACCCATGGAACCCTCACACCAGGTCATTTCGATCGTCATTTGTACGCGTGATCGCGGCAGTCGCGTTGAGGCGACCTTGAAATCAGCCTTCTCTCAGAGTTATCCTGACTTTGAAGTGATTTTGGTTGATCAGAGCGTAGGTCCGGATACTCGCGATGCCATCGGTGAATATCTGGCGCGTGAGGATTTCCGCTATATCCGCTCAGGCGAAAAGGGGTTGTCGCGAGCACGCAACCTGGGCTTGCATCACGCCTGTGGCTCGATTGTGGCCTACTCGGACGATGATTGCATCTTGCCCCCCGATTGGTTAGACCTGATAGAAAAAGGGTTCGCGTACGACCCCCGTATTGCGGTTTTGTTTTGTAATGTCGAGGCTGCACCCTATGATGCTGCCAAAGGATTCATCCCCGCCTATATTCGTACCAGTGAAATAATGGTTACCAGTCCAATGGGTAAGCTACGCGCGCGTGGGATTGGAGCCGGGATGGCCGTCCGAAAAGAGCATATTTTATCGTTGGGTGGATTTGACGAATACTTAGGAGCCGGCGGGCATTTTCCTTCCTGTGAAGATGGCGACATGGCTGTACGGGCTATATTAGCCGGCTACGCAGTCCTGGAAACGAACCAGACCCACGTGGTTCATGAGGGCTTCCGGACCTGGCAGCAGGGGAAAGGCCTGGCGCGGAGAAATTGGGTGGGGATTGGCGCTGCGTATGTAAAACCGTTACGCTGCCGACGATGGGACGCCTGGGTGATCATCGCCTATGAAGCATTCGTTGTTGGATTATGGCAAGCGGTCAACCCTGTTTTCAGATTGAAGAAACCACATGGTTTGCGCAATTTTGTTTTCTTCTGGGAGGGGTTCTTCCGAGGCTTATTTCACCCGATGGATAAATCAACGATGCTTTATCAAGGTTTAGCCCAACCGAAGGTCGCCAAGGCAACCAGCATTTCGGCAGACTGAGGGCAATAAAGGAGAATTAGAAAATGCGTGTTTTAGTAACCGGCCACAGGGGCTACATCGGTCCGATATTGGTGAACAAGCTGCTCGAGCATGGGCATGACCCGGTCGGCCTGGATAGCGACATCTTTGCTGAATGTGCATTCTACGAGGATATGCCCGCCATCCCAGAACTGCGCCTGGACTTGCGGGACGCAAAACTTGGGGATCTGGAAGGATTCGATGCAGTTATACATCTGGCGGGTATTTCCAACGATCCCATCGGCAACCTCAACCCGGCGCTGACTTATCAGATCAACCATCAGGCATCTGTGCGCCTGGCGGAGTTGTCCAAGGAAGCCGGCTGCCAGCGGTTTCTTTTCTCGTCAAGTTGTTCGACTTACGGCGCGGCTGGGGAGGATTTCCTCACCGAACAAGCCAGCTTCAATCCCGTAACCCCTTACGGACACTCCAAGGTGCTGGTAGAACAAGATGTCGCTAAACTGGCGGACGAGGATTTTAGTCCCACATTTTTGCGCAATGCAACAGCTTATGGCGTTTCGCCGCGACTGCGTTTCGATTTGGTTATCAATAACTTGGTTGCGCACGCGTATACCCGTGGATTGGTCTACATGTTGAGTGATGGAACTCCCTGGCGCCCGGTGGTGCATATCGAAGATATCTCGAATGCCTTTCTGGCTGCCCTGGAAGCGCCGCGCGAAGTTGTCCACAACCAGGCCTTCAACGTCGGCGGTAACGATGAAAATTACCAGATTAAAGAACTGGCAGAGATTGTGGCGGAGGTGGTGCCCGGCTGCCGCATTGAATATGCCCCGGATGCCGGCCCAGATAAGCGTACCTATCGAGTAGATTTCAGCAAAATTCAACGCATGCTGCCGGGGTTCAAACCCCAGTGGACTGCCCGTCAAGGAGCTGAAGAACTCTTTGAGGCATATCAGCAGGTGCATCTTCAGCGGGAGGACTTTGAGGGTTCTCGTTACCGTCGGATCGATCACATCCAAAAGTTAATGAAAGCAGGTCGGCTGGGCGAGGACCTGCGTTGGATGCCGCAATATGCAGCCACCAGCAAATCTTGAGAAAGCCAAGCATATCATGACACTACTTGAGCACCTATCTGAAGCTATGGAAATCGAAAATACAGGTCAGCCGCGCTGCCGATTTTGTGCAGAGCCACTGGGTTTCACGCTGGTGGATTTA
>CAYNWK010000231.1:0-6008 GCA_964400875.1 uncultured Anaerolineaceae bacterium
GGCCTGTTTTTGCACTAACGCATAGAAATGCACGGTTTTTGCGCAAAATCAAGGTTACACACTTGGGAGAAGATAGATTGTGTTTTGATTGGCAGCCCCCATCGAAACACATTAAGCTCCATCGTAATTCGTGAAATCATTGAAATTCGGTTTCACGAATTATTTTTCTAAGTATGAAAACTGTCCAATTGAAACCCGGGCGAGAAAAATTTATGCACCGCCGGCACCCCTGGATTTTCTCCGGGGCGGTGGCAAAGACTTCCGCTGGGATCGCATGTGGAGATACGGTTGAAGTTCACGATGCGCGCGGCGAAGCGCTTGCGGTCGCAGCTTACAGCCCCGACTCGCAGATTCGCGCCAGAGTCTGGTCCTGGGACACCTCGGATACGGTCAATGCTGAGTTCTTCCGGTCGCGCCTGGCGACTGCTCTTATGGCGCGGCAGAGGTCTCTCGAGTTCACCCCCGCAAATGCATACCGGCTCGTTCACGCCGAATCGGACTGCTTGCCAGGCTTGATCGTCGATCGTTATGCAGATAAGCTGGTAATGCAGTGTCTTTCCTGCGGAATCGAGCGCTGGCGAGAGGTCCTGGCGGATCTGCTCATGGAATTGACCGGAGCGAACGGAATTTACGAACGGTCTGATGTCGAAGTGCGCGCGTTGGAAGGCCTGCCCGAGAGGAACAATATCTTGCGCGGCACGGTCTCGGAAGCCTTGCTCGAGATTCAGGAGGGCGACCTACGCTATTACGTTGATGTGCGCCGGGGTCATAAGACCGGATTTTACCTAGATCAACGCGCCAACCGGCAAAAGGTCAGGGAGTTGGCTGAAAATCGCGATGTGCTGGACTGTTTTGCCTATACTGGAGGTTTCAGCATCGCGGCCCTCTCCGGGGGCGCGGGCTCGGTAATGGCGATAGACAGTTCGGGATATGCTCTGAGGCTGGCGGAGAAGAACCTGCTGCTAAACTGTCTCCGACCAGAGCGAGTGAATTGGGTAGAGGGGGATGTCTTTCAAACGCTGCGAACCTTGCGTGATCAGGATCGAAAATTCGATCTGATCATCCTCGACCCGCCCAAATTTGCTCCCACGGCGGCGCAGGCTCAGGCAGCGGCGCGCGGATATAAAGATATCAACTTACTGGCGTTGAAACTATTGCGCGAGCAAGGCCTATTGGTGACATTTTCTTGTTCCGGCGGGATCGATGAGGTTTTATTTCAAAAGATCGTGGCCGGCGCTGCACTGGATGCCCGAGCTACGGTCCAAATCGTCGAGCGGCTGCACCAGGGTTGGGATCACCCGGTCGCATTGAACTTTCCA
This sequence comes from uncultured Anaerolineaceae bacterium, assembly GCA_964400875.1. GTDB lineage: Bacteria > Chloroflexota > Anaerolineae > Anaerolineales > UBA4823 > CAYNWK01. The sequence continues at coordinate 1,320 of CAYNWK010000231.1, forward strand.
GAAGGCGCTTACCTCAAAGGGTTCATTCTGCGGAAGCTCAGTTAAACAAAGAAACGGCGTTGGCGCCGTTTCTTTGTTGACCAGAATGGGGTAGTAACAGGTGGAGATGGCGGGAATCGAACCCGCGTCCGAAAGGATAGAACCTCGAATATCTACGAGCGTAGTCGCTTGTTGATCTCACCAAAGGACCCACAATCGACAAAGGCGATCCTCCGGTTAGCCACTGGAGCCCGAAAGCTCCTCTTTCACACGGTTAGTGACGTCGCGTGCGGCACTCCGACTTTCTGTCGCCCGGCCCTGCCGCCGGTCGGAGAACGGTGCAGGCGGACGTGATCCGTTTTGGGATCAGACTCTTATCTTACTGACTAAGCAGCAAGAGGAAGAGCGGATACACTCGTGCGGTTGGCACTTATGTGGTGCGCTGATTTATCGAGGTCGGCGCCTCTCGGCTCGCAATACGGGCTCAGCCTCTTCCGTCGAAGCCAATCATCCCCGATACGCCCTTATTATATCGGAAAACTTTACCCTCAGGGGGGAATTTGTGTAAAAAGTTTGTTAAAAATACCTCAACAAAGGTAGCTGTCCAATTATTTCTAGGGATTACCCTGACCCGGAGTAGTGAAATCCTTAGTTGTCGCGAGTTTGGCGATCACCTATGATTACTTGGCACTCGCTAAGGTGTTAGCTGTCATTATCGTTTAGGTTTTTGTGTTGACATGGCTAAATGAATAAAGTAAATTGAGCATATGGCAATTAATTCATAAAAAAGTGAGAATACTATGTCGGCAAACTACCAATCTGTTCACCACACAGAGATTTACGAGTTACACGAGCAACCCGGAGGCACTGTTATTGGCTGGGAATTCGTTTGCCCACAGTGCAGTTACCAGGCGCGCTATGTAGCCCAGACCCAGCGATTGGAAATCATAAACCTCGGTGATCCCAATGCGCGCCATACTGGCAATCAACTTGCGGCTAAACCTGCTCCTTCCAGGGAGGTGCGGCTCATGGAGATCAGCGCGGAAGACGAGGGGATGGAATACGTCCCACTACCAGACCACCTTGAAGAGCAGTTAATGGAAATTTTAGCGCGGGTGGACAATACCTGGTAGCCTCGATAACTTTCAGTAAGGTTCCACCTTAATGATGGGTCCTTGTAGATATATCGTAGAAGTATTTGGCGGCAGCATCTTGGCGATCAAATAAAGCTGGTAGCGACCTGTAGGGGGGATATCGAAATCCTTTTCAACCCTTTTCGCATAGTCAGTGGGGACCAACTCGCCTGTTTCCACGGCGACAAGCTTTGATTCATTGCTCTCCAAGTCAACTACATAGATTTCCAGCTGAAACTGCGACGGAAAATCCAGTTCAGTCGTTTGGTTTCCCACCAAAGCTAAGTCGGTTTTTAAACGGAGTACCCTGCTCGCAGGTGTTCCTTTCTTAGTGGGAGATTTGTTCTCGGCTTCGGATAACCAAAGATCACTGATTTTTAGTTCAACTTCGCTCGCTCTGGAATCAATGGTTGAAAAACGGGGTTTTTCCGTTTTGAGGTCTGCCTCAGGCCTGGAAGTTGGTTTTTCAAGGAGGGGAAGATCAGCCTGCGAGACCATCCAGTCGTTCATCAATTGCAATTGGATGCCATCCCAGTGTCTTGAAGTCCCAATCGGCGAGTGGTAAACGCGTGTCTGCAACCGCTCCTCGCCATCCTGCTCAACAAGATAGCCAAAGGAAACGATAAAATCGGCCAGTTCATGCCATTTTCCGGGCTGGTCTTCCATCTCGCCATTGGTAGACTCGTCAGGGGCGCTCGCCTGATCCGTTTTAATCTGCTTGGGTTGTTGAGGCTCTTCACGTGCCCGATCTTTTCTGTCTAACGATTTGGCCTGTCCTATCCAATCTTCCCGTTCGATCCTTCCCGGTGAGTAAGCGACAAGCTTATCTTTGAGTAGCTCGGCTAATTGCACGTTCGAATACGCTGCTATGTCGGCATACTTAAAAATGCCCAGGGAATTCAGCGTTTGTGAAACGGATTGACCAATACCTTTGATCTTCTGAAGGTCATCACGTTTCGGAGGGGGAGATCCCGTCGATTGATTAGAATGCGTCATCCTAAACTCCTTATGTCTTTTTATTCCAGCTTATAGTCCCCTACCATTTTGTGAATGTTAACTCCATCGATTTCGGTGGGTAATTCCACCGCTTGTAAATCGGATTCCTGGCTGAAATGCACCCGGACGACAACTTGTTTCGAATCGGCTCGATCGGCCGGGTCGTAACCGATATCGATCAAACTCACACGGGGATCGTCGAGCAATTTTTCAATCAGGATGTCGCGGACCCTTGTTACTTTGGACCACGCCTCAGTTTCGGGATTTGTGTTCATTAAACAAACTCCAATAGGGATGGGGCGATCCGTTGCAACCGATGCGAATTCTGAATGGATCGAAAGTTATTGAATGATCAGATCAATATCGAGGATTTCGAGTATTGTAGGCATGTCGATGGCCAACCCGTATTCCGGCATATTATCGCCCGCGAAGTGCAATCCGGCAACCAGATTAGAGCCTTGCTCAAGCCACCAGGCCCCCGAATCTCCCGGCGCGCTTACCTGGCCTCGTTCAGAGGTCTGAGCAATGTGAACGATGTTGCGTACGATCCGCGGGAAACGACCATAATAGACCTTTTTGACGCCGCCGATACCTGTAACGATGCCCCGGGTAACTCCGGACGTCCGCCCGGATTTCGTCACCAGCATATCAGGATAGGGTGCGGTTACTCCCAAGATCGGCCCGATTTCCAATTGATCGATCTTCCACGACCGCAGGTTGTTTAGTTTGGCCACTGCGGCATCGAAGCCAGCCTCCATACCATGGCGTTCTAAATATCCGATGGTGTATTGATTCCAGCCCCCTTCTCCATAGCCCGGCTGGAATATGCGGGTGCCTTTAGGCGCATAGGAGAAACCTGCCAGCACATGCCAGTTGCTCAGGATCATTGGATCGCCGGTTGAGCGATCCTGGACTAGACCACCTAACGTGCCGGAGCCAAACCTGTACTCATTTGAAATGCTGATTCCCCCTTGCAGTGGATCGAAGTATGTGGCGCGTGGAAGTTGTGTCCAGGGCGATGACCAGCTTCGATTCAACCGGTAGTCTGCCTGGATAATATCCACAGGAAAACCAATCCGTTCTTCGTGAACAACCCTGTGCGGGTACAGTTCCGAGAAAGCCTTGAAAGCTGGGCCGTACAGTTTCCGGCGTAAATGGACGCGAACTTCCAGTTTCTGGGTAATGCGTTGGTCCTCGCGTTCCTTGATCTTCCAGCCGATATCGATAAGGGAAACGTTTTCGTCTCTAATATGTATGGCTTCGGCTCTTTTCTTTGCTCGAAGCGCAGCACGAACTTCTGCGGGGTCTATAGCATACATGATTTGCCTTTGCTTGGAATTCATGCTTCCTGAATGGAGGGGGCTGGCTCCAATACCCAACAAGCGGTCTGTTGGAGCCAGCTCTCGTAAACCTCATGCAATCTCGAGCATCCGACGCGACTACTGCTGGTAAACCATGAAGCGGTTGGGGATGTCGTGCTGCAGTTGAGGCGGAATCGATGGGGGAAAGCCAGCGAACCAGGAGGGCTCCGCATCGATATCGAAATGCCAGGTACCAAAGGCAGCATACGGCTGAGTGGGATCGAGGATGTCGGCGGTGACATTCAGTTCGTACAGCTCTGAATTCGTCACGGGCGGCGCCAAGAAGAACATGGGGATGAGGATGAGGGGAGGCACGGGCGATGGCAGCGTGAAGGTCAACGCGCTGCTTGGCCCACCGACACCGGTGGTCAAATTCAGCCGGTCGAAACTCACCCGAGCCTGTCTTCCACCCAACTGAATGTTGGCGGGGACAGCGAACCCATTGGGAACGTCAACGGTCGGGTTGGTCCACATGACAGCCAACACCAGGCTGGGGGCTCCACTCCTGATGATCTTGTTGGGCTGTTCGGCAGGTGCGGCACCCAACTCGATGGGCGAGAGGGTGAGGATATCCCAGGCGACATACGGCCCAACAGTCGGTTGGCCGATTTCCGGGGAAAGCCCACGGCGTGCGTTGGACTTCATGGCCGCATGCCGTTCCACATAAAGCCCCGCGCTTTCCTTGAGGAACGCTTTGTACTCGTCCATCAGGTTCAGTGCATCTTCTTTGTACTCTTCAGGGATCTCGATGCTGGGTCCCTGAGTCTGGGTGGCACCCAGATCCATCGAGGTCACCGCCTGGATGCGCGGTTGCGCTTTAACGACAACTTCTCGTTGGACCGATGGGGCTTCTCGCTCTTCCGTTCGAACACGTTCAGCAGGTTGTGCAGTCATCATTTTTCTCCTTTAGTTGAAATAGTTGTTCAGGTTTTACCCATACATGAGCGCTCTAAACTCGGGTACACGCAAGTTTTTACCAGGACCCACTAAAAACAGACTCAAAAATCACTCAAAAAGTCGATCTTTTTTTTAAATTGTTGGAAATAGGTAGCCCGCCGAGGAAGTGGTGGTGTTTGGGAGGGCTTTTCGCGCCCAAGCGCCTGGTTATTCCCCCAATTACGTAAATCCTAAATTGATTGTTTCACATCAAGAAGAGCTGAAAAAAGCGATAATGTCTCATAAAGTGGTGTAAATTGGATTGACAGAAAAGGTCACCCTGT
>CAYNWK010000232.1:0-5973 GCA_964400875.1 uncultured Anaerolineaceae bacterium
GCTATCGCCGCATTGGGAGGCTACGACACGGGGGAATGCGGAAACCTGGTTTGGGTTGAGTGATAATGGGGGGAATTCCGAGAGTTACGGTAATTGTAAGAATCAAGGGAAGGGGTAAATAGAGACTAATTTGGCTCCACGAGTGTACAGCGCCGGCAGTTAACCGATCTCGAACTCTTTGATCAGCCGCTTCTCCACTGGACTGTCGATCAAGGCTTTCACTTTGACGTAGCGTTCGATCCCCGAACCGAGCAATTTGCGTTTGAGCAGCTCATCGACCTGGAACAACCCGGCGGAGTTGTTCATCAACACATTGATCTGGATGGGTTTATCCTCACCCTCCACGATCTCGACGCTGTCCACCGCTGCGGCGGAAAGCGAGTAGATATCCACGTTGCCTGCCTCGTAGGGGATGCGCGTGCGCCCTTCGCTCATGTCCAGCGCGTCGGCCACGCGGACGATCCCGGCCTCGACGGTGTAGGGCGTCCCGCCGCTGCGATGCGAGATGATGGCGTGCAACGTTTCGGAGGTGACGATGGTCCTGTCCTCCACCGGCAGGAATGCCAGGATCTCGCGCAGGTGCTGGTTGGCTAAAAACAGGCTGAACTCTTCGTGCCCCTCGCGGCTGATGGACATCCCCAGATCGTGAAGCAGGCTCGCCAGCAACACAACCAGCTCGGCAAATTTATCGGGCAAGCCGTAGTTGGCGGTGATGGACATGGAAACGCCGTTCTTAAGCAGCAGCCGGGTCAATTTGAGGGCGATGTTGGCCACGATCTGGAAATGAACCGGACCGTGATCGCTCATCCCCAGCCGGTCGATGGCGTTCACGTTGATCACCCGCCACAGGGTTTTGATCTCCTCGTTGCGGTTAATATTCGCCAGGGCCTTTTGCAGCAGTTCGTTGCCGCGTACAGGCACATGGATGTCGATTTGGTCATGATCGGTTAATGTCACGGGATAACTCCTCCATACGAGCGCAGCCTGCTTAACCCGAAAGAACTATGGCCGCGATTCAACTGTAGCAGATTTTCCCATACTTTCTTGCCTCCTTGAGTACAATTACCCCGACTTATCCACACAGAAAGTAGAAGGGCGACCCTATGGAAGATAAACCACCCTCTCAAAGCCCGGCTCAAGGCGGTTCCGGCTGCGGGAGTTACCTGCTCTGGGGGTCCTGGGTGCTGGCCAACGTGGTTGGGATGGGGGTTGGCTGGGCGCTCGGCTGGCGGCTGAGCTTCCTCCTGACCAGCCTCCCTGCCACCCTGGTCATCGGCGGCATCGCCGGCGGGACGCTGGGCCTCGTGCAGAGCCTGGTGCTGAACCCTGTCGCGCGCGCCCGGGGGTTGTGGACCCTGGCCAGCGCGTTGGGCTGGGCGCTGGGCTTTTTCATTGGCTCCGAGGTCGCCTATCTCTGGGGGTTAACGGAATTCGCGTTTGGCGCGGTAGTGGGAACAGCGGTCGGGCTGGTGTTGGGGTTGGCCCAGTGGCTGGCGCTGCGGGCCAAAGGCAGGGGAAACGCGTGGTGGGTCCTGGCCAGCTGGATCGGGTGGGGCATTAGCCTGATAGCCTACCAGCCCGGCGTAAACTTGTTGGGGCTGCTGTACGGCGGGGTCTCGGCCATGTCCACGGGCTTGGCAGTGGTCTGGCTGGCTTATGGAACGAATGAATAGCCGGGTTGGTTATAATACCGAGAGCAACCGAAAACCTGTCAACCAGCGCCGTTCAATAAACAAGAATACTGCCAGAGGTTCATGACCCCCCAAATTGCCACCGTTTTAGCCATCCTGCTGATCGCCATCGTCCTGTTCATCTCCGAAATGATTCGCATGGACCTGGTCGCCCTATTAGTCTTGGGTGCGCTGGCGATCACCGGGCTGGTCACCCCGGCGGAAGCCTTATCCGGTTTCAGCAGCCCGGCTGTGGTCACGGTATGGGCCGTTTTCATCATCAGCGGGGGCCTGGCGCAAACTGGAGTCGCCAGCGTGATCGGCCGGCAGATCACCCGGATTGGGGGGACCAGCGAACTGCGTCTGGTGGCCGCCATAATGTTCATCGCCGGTGGGATGTCGGCCTTCATGAACAACGTGGCGGTAGCCGCGCTGCTCCTTCCCGTGGTGATGGATATCGCCCGCAAGACCAAGAACCACCCCTCCAAGCTGCTGATGCCGCTGGCCTTCGGCTCCATGCTCGGCGGGTTGACCACCCTGATCGGCACGCCGCCCAACATCCTGATCAGCGATATCCTTAATGAATATAACTTGCGCCCCTTTGGGCTTTTCGACTACACGCCGGTTGGGCTGACCGTACTGGTAGTAGGCGTCCTTTTCATGACCTTCCTCGGCCGCCGGCTGCTGCCGGCCCGGGATGTAGCGAAAGGACTCTCGGGAACGGACCTTGACCTGGAAAAAGTTTACGAAATGCACGAGCGCCTGTTCGTCATCCGGGTTCCGGCGATCTCGACCCTGGTAGGCAACACGCTGGCCAGCAGCCGGATCGGCTCCACACTGGGGCTCAACGTGATCGCCATCACCCGCAGCGGCCAGACCCAACTTTCCCCCGAAGCGGGGACGATCTTACACCCTGGCGACGAGCTGCTGGTGGCCGGGAAAGAAGACCGCCTCGCCGAACTGCGCAAGCAGGGCGAACTGGTCGTCGAGAACACCCGCCTGGATATCGAACAGCTGGTCTCCAGGGAGGTCAGCATTTTCGCGCTGACCCTACCTGCCCAGTCTAAGATGATCGGCCAGACGCTGCGTTCGAGCGACTTTCGGCGCCGCTTCCGGGTGAACGTGCTGGCGATCCGCCGCGACGGCCGGATCATCCGAACGAAGCTTCAGGATATCCACTTGAAGGCGGGAGACGAACTGCTGCTGCAAGGTTCGCTCGAACAGCAAATGCGCTTCCGGGATCAAGCCGACTTCCAGGTCTCCGAGGAGGTGGAAGTCTCGGAAATCGCCCGCCTGAGCGAGCGCATGTTCGCGGTGCGCGTCCCGGAGGGTTCCAGCATGGCCGGCAAGTCGCTGGCTGAAAGCAACCTGGGCGACGCATCCGGGGTGTCCGTGCTCGGCATCGTACACGAGGGACAATCCAACCTGGTCCCGGAACCCACCGATCAGATCGAAGAGGGCGACGTGCTGCTCGTCGAGGGGCAGCTGGAGGAGATCCACTCCCAACACGCGCTGCGCAGCCTGGAAATCGACCGGGACAGCAAGCCGACCCTGGACGAACTCGAGACGGAATCCATCGGCCTGGCAGAAGCCGTGCTCTCCCCTCACAATAACCTGGAGAATAAAACCCTGAGCGAGATCCATTTCCGGGAGAAATACGGCCTGAACGTCCTGGCGATCTGGCGCGGCGGCCGCGCCTACCGCTCACAGCTGCAGGATTTTCCCCTGCGGTTCGGAGATGCACTCCTGCTCTACGGCCCGCGCTTGAAACTGCGCGTACTGGACAGCGACCCGGATTTCCTGGTGCTCATCCGGGAGGCTGCCGAAGCGCTATACCCGAAGAAAGCGCCCCTGGCGCTGCTGGTGCTGGCGTGCGTCCTGGTTCCGGTCTTGTTCGGCTGGCTGCCGATCGCCATCTCGGCCGTGATCGGCGCGGCGTTGATGATCCTGACCGGCTGCTTGAACATGGACGAAGCTTACCGGCAGATCGAGTGGCGGGCGGTCTTCCTGATCGCCGGCATGCTGCCGCTGGGCGTTGCGATGGAGCAGACCGGGGCGGCGCGCTACCTGGCCGATGGCGTGATCGGCCTGATCGGCGGTTGGGGGCCCCTGGCGGTCCTCGCCGGGATCTTCCTGTTGACCTCCCTGGCAACCCAGGCGATGCCTTCGTCGGCGGTCGCCGTACTGCTGGCCCCCATCGCGCTGAACGCCGCCAGCAACCTGAACATCTCTCCCTACGCGCTGTTGATGGGGGTGGCCATCGCCGCATCGGCCTGTTTCCTCAGTCCCGTCTCCCATCCGGCCAACGTGCTGATCCTGGGCCCGGGGGGCTACCGCTTCTCCGACTACCTCAAAGCCGGCCTGCCGCTTACCCTGGTGGTGCTGCTGGTGGTGCTGTTCGTGCTGCCAGTTTTCTGGCCGCTGACCCCATAAAAGCCGGTAACAGATTGAAGACCGGCGGTTAAAAGGTTGTTATAATGTGCACAATCCGACATGGCCCAACCTATCGTGCTCGTTTCGCAAGGCTGGATCCACCCTGACCTCTTCGCCAGGAGGGCGCTGCGCCAGACGCTGCAAGACGCCGGCGTAGCCTCGCTCGAACTACCCAGCTTAGAACGGCTGCCCGAGGTATCCCTAAATGAATACCGGGCAGTCGTGCTTTATTTCCATCACAAGTCGATCTCGCCCTCCGCCCTGAAATCCCTGGATGAGTACGTGCGCCGGGGCGGAGGGCTGCTGGCGATCCATTCCGCGGCGGCCTCTTTCAAGGAGGAGGAGGACTACACCGCCCTGCTGGGTGGTCGCTTCGTCTCCCACGGAAAAGTGGGAGATTTCCGCGTGGAGCCCGTTGGAGGTTATGAGGAAATCTTTGGGGAATTCGAGCCTTTCACCGCGCACGACGAACGCTACCTGCACGAAACAGACCCGTCGATCCGGGTTCATTTCGTCTCGCGGGCCGGAGGAAGGACCGAACCTTTCGCCTGGACGCGCCGCCACGACGATGGGCGGGTGTGCTACTGTGCGGCGGGGCACACCGCCGCCAGCATGCGTCACCCGGCGATCCGGCGCCTCTTGCTCGCCGGGCTGGAATGGTGCGCCGGGGGCGCAGCTTAATGGCGCTCCGTCTGGGCATCGTCGGCTGCGGTGACATCTCCGGATACACCGCCTGGTTCGCCCGCCTGAACCGGGGCATCCGCATGACCGCCTGCTGCGACCTGGACGCCGAGATCGCCGGTAATTTCGCCAGGAAGTTCGCCATCCCGGCCTCCTACTCAGACTACATGGCGATGCTGGCGAACGCGCCCCTGGACGCCGTCTACCTGGCAGTGCCGCACGACCTGCACCGCCCGATGACGGAGCAAGCCGTGGATGCCGGCCTTGCAGTGTTCCTGGAAAAGCCGCTGGCTGCCAGCCTGGAGGATGGCGAGGCGCTAACGGACTTCATCGCACGGGTTGGCGGGAAAGTAGCGGTCAACTACCAATACCGCTACGACGCGGCCTGCTACGGCATGGCGCAGGCCGCCCGGTCCGGAGCGCTGGGCCGCCTGCTGTACGCCCGCATCAACGTGCCCTGGAGCCGCCAGGCGGATTACTTCCGGCGCAGCGGAGCTTGGCACAGCTCCTTGGCTCGCTCCGGCGGGGGAACGCTGCTCACCCAGGGCAGTCATTTCCTGGATGCAGCCCTGTGGGCCGGAGGCGACCCGCCTGTCAGCGCGCTCGGCTACCGTGCCCAGCGCCGCTTCCGGAAGGTGGAAGTGGAGGACCTGGCCTTCGGAGTCGTCGAACTGGCCAACGGCGCGGCGATCGAGATCGCCAGCTCGATGGCTGCAGCGACCGAGCAGGCTGCCACCATCGAGCTGTACGGTGAGCGCGCCACCGCTCACTATCGGGATGGCCTGATCCCGCGATTATCCTTCAGCGGCGCCAGAGTGCGCGCGTCGCGCCCGCCCGTGCGCGGGCTACATGCCTTGCAGCGCAGCCTGGAGGCTTTCCGCCAGTTTGCCGTCGCAGGCAGGCCAACGCTGTGCACCGTCCCCGAAGCCCTGCGAACTTTGCGCGTCGTGGACGCCATTTACCGTGCCGCAGCCGGCGGGCAGCGCGTCCCGATCGCCAGCCGGGATCGGCAGGTTCCCGCCAACCAATAAGTCGCAGCGGGCATTCTATGCAGCCATCATAAACCCCAGGAGGGCCTTACCATGCAAAGCACGCCGCCAGCAAAGCAGCAACCGACCCCGGACAGCGAAAAAATGACCCGTTGGCAGAAGATCGGCTACGGGTTAGGCGATATCTACGGCGGGGGATC
>CAYNWK010000233.1:0-5962 GCA_964400875.1 uncultured Anaerolineaceae bacterium
TGCGGGGTTTGAGATACCTATTGACAATCTCCGCCAGCCGATGGAGAATCAATTCTTGAAGGATTTACGCGCTTGAGGGAAGAACGGGGGCGTTTGGGCTGGTAAAGCTCGATCGAACGCCTCCACTTTCCCCGCATACCGCTTTAAGCCAGCGTTGGCAAAGGAATGGTCAAATGGCCCGCACAAAGCAAACAATCGCGATGATTGGAATATGGTTGGGTCTGCTGCTCACGTCTGCCTGTAATGCCTCGACGCCGACCAGCACTCCCACCGTCGACTTGAACCCCTTACGCACAGAGGTCGCCTCCACCGTGCTGGCGGAGGTAACCCGGGATCTGGCTCTGACTCCCTCGGCCACGCCAATCCCGAGTCCCACCGTCACGCCAGTTCCGAGTCTAACCGCAACCCTCGCGCCCAGCTCCACGCCGGCCCAGCCGGACACTACTTCAACCGGCCCGGAGGCAACCTCAACCAGCGAGACGCCGCGGACGCCAACCGCTGACCTGGCGGAGTGGGTTTCCCAATCCGTGGCGGATGGAACCGTTTTTACGCCGGGAGAGGACTTCACAATCACCTGGCGTTTGAAAAATGTGGGCACCTCTACCTGGACGCCTGCATACCTGTTCCGCTTCTACAGCGGCAATGCCTTTGGCGCGTCCCAGGAGATCCTTCTGGGTCAAGAGGCGGCACCTGGCGAGACCGTCGACATCTCCATCCCGATGAAGGCGCCCACCGCGCTGGGAGATTATCGCAGCGACTGGGTCTTGTCTAACGAACTCAAAAGCAACTTTAAGCAGCCGGTCTACCTGGAAATCACGGTCGCCAATCCACCCACAGCCACTCCGACTACAACCGCTACGGCAACCGAGGCAGCGACCGCGTCTGCGACTCCATAATCTGGAGGTATCGACCCATGGAATCGAAATTCATCGACATCAACGAGAAAATGTACATCTAAATTATGGCGAAGATGAGCCAAGATGAACTTTATAACTGGCTGACGGCGATCGTCAGCCAGTTTTTGGTTGGTGAAGTTTTTGGGGAAAAATATGACATTTGTCAAGAAAAAATGATTATGTATGCTATAGCAACGCGCCGATAACATTTGTACAATGGCAAAGCTGATCTTGCATCATCCATAAACGGAGGATGTTTTCCAATGAAAACATTTGCGTTTTTGATCGGTCTGCTATGCCTTGCCCTGCTGGCCTCCGCCTGCGCCACAGGAACTCAAACCGCCTCCGGCGCGTTATCCAGCACTGCTACGACGGCCGTTGAGCCCACCTCCCTCCCTGCCGAGTCGCCCACCCAAACACCAGCACCGGCTGGGCTTTCCGAGCCTGCGGCGACGCTTGACCTGGATGGGCTGGCGCAGGCTGTCGCCACCCTGGTACTCCCGGCTGAGCAGCCTGGGTCCGATAACCCGAATACGGTCGCGATGCCACAGCGTACGCTGCTTTGGCTGTACGGCTACCCGATCGTCGGGCACATCATGGAGCCGCAGATCTTCCTGTTTAAGATTGATGACCTGGCGATGAATGATGCTGCGGCGCAGGCCGCCGGGGATTTGCAAGCCCTGCTGCAAAGCCAGCAGGAGGGTGAGACTTTACCATTCCTACCACCCAACAAAGCCGTACAAGTGATGCACGCCCAGATGAAAATGTTGGAGTTCAAAAACGGTAAGGGCGTGCGTTACCTGACCCAGTACGCGAATGGGTTGGCGCCAATCAACAACCAGCAGTTGTTCTATACCTTCCAGGGTTTGACCGATGACGGCCAATATTATGCAGCCGCGGTCCTGCCAATCTACCTGAACGGGCTGCCCTCGTATTCGACGGACACGTCCAACCTGCCGCTGGAGTTCACCAGCGATTTCGCCACTTATGTTGCCAATACTGTCAACCAGTTGAATCTCCAGGCTGCGAGCGACTATTTCCCCGACCTGGGCAAGCTGGATGCGATGGTGCAATCACTTGAGGTCAAATAAAAAGAGTTCCGGAGAAAGGAGCGGTATATGGAGCACACATATCCTGTAGAGCCGGATCTGGTTATGCCCGGACCGAGAGCGCTTCCAGCCGAACGGCGGGCAGTCAACTGGCCGCACGTGTGGGCTTATATCGGGTTGTCCTTCGGTCTGGCCTGGTTGGTCGATCTGGCGCTGTACCTGAACGGCGGCCTACAGAACCCGGCTGCTACGCTGATGCTGCAGTTCCAGATGCTGATGCCGGCCTTTTCCGCCCTGCTCCTGGGCGTATTCTTCTTTAAAGATAGCCTGGTCTACTACCGGACGAACCGCAACGCCTCGCGCTGGTTCATCTATTATTATTTCCTGATGACCATGCTCTACCTGGGCGGTTTGGTCGCCGCGCTGGTCCAGCCGTCGCTGATCGGTACGGTGAGCGGAAGCCTCTCGATCGTCAGCGTGGTTGGGCTGGCGCTGCTGCTGGTACTGCGCTGGCGCGGCGGCCCGCAGTCTTTCGCCGGGGCCGGGATGGCCTTCGGGGGCATCCGCTACTGGCTGCTGTTCGGGCTCGGGATGGCGCTCTTCTACGGGCTGCACACCCTGCTTAACTACGTCTTCAAAATGGGCACGCTCGCCGACGTCACCCAGTTGTTCCCGCGCGGCGCGGCCCCAGCCATGCCGCAGAGCGCGCTGCTGGCAACCACTTTCCTCAGTATGGTTATCATCGGCCCGTTCCTGGGGCTGATCATCACCTTCGGTGAGGAGTACGGCTGGCGCGGTTTCCTGCAAACCGAGCTGGTGCGCCTGGGGCGCATCCGCGGTGTTGGGCTGCTGGGGATCATCTGGGGCATCTGGCACTGGCCGATCATCTGGATGGGCTACAACTACCCCGGCCAACCGGTGCTTGGCTCGCTGCTAATGACGGCCTACACGGTGGCGCTGTCCTACTTCCTGGCCTACGCCGTCTTCAAGTCGAAAGGTGTATGGACGGCGGTTTACCTGCACGCGCTCAACAACCAGGCCTTAGCTTTCTTCATGTCGGCCCTGGTGATGCCGGTGAGCATGGTCATGTCCTTCGGCATCGGCCTCCCGGCGCTGGCGCTGTGGGCGGTGGTCATCCTGTTGATCCTGCGCGACCCGATCTGGAAAGAGACGGATTAGTCTCAGGGGTGACCCTGCTTGGGCGCGCCCCGGGACTCCGCCGCGGCGCGGCCCTGGCGGCGACGGTCATCAGCGCTTAACCGATCCTGGTGGGAGCCGTCGCAGCTGGGGTGCCGGGCCGCCATCAAGGGATGTACAGCCGCCAGACGGTGAGGCGCTCAGTCGCGGCTCTTCGTGGTGGCAATGTCGGCCTCATTTCCCGCCGCGTCGGCCAGAGTCCACCATGCGGGCGCGAAATCGTCGCGCACCATCCGGCCACCCGCGGCGAGCGCCGCCGCGAGGCGGGCCTCCGCCTGCTCGTACGGCACCCAGATCGCGACGTGGATGGCGCCGCCGCCGTCGCCGCGTGGTTCGTTCATCTGCTCGAACCAGAACGCAGGCCCGCGATCGTGCGGGTCGACGAGATCCTCATCAGGACTGTCGCGCCGAGGCTCGTATCCGAGCACCGCTCGCCAGAACGGCATCACCTTAGCGATGTTGGTCGCGCCGGGAATGATGAGCAGGCTCTGGACCGCGGACGAGTCAGCGGCGAGGCCCAGCTTCCGCGCTGCTGCCGAGATCTGCCTGGACAGCTCAACGTCACGCTGGCTGGGCCCGAAGTAGTTCTCGGTATACGTGATCATGTGAACGGTCACGCCGTCTTGACGCACGTCGACGCCGGGGCGGTGATCCTCGACTCCCTGCAGCTCGCTGATCGCCTGCACGAACCGAGCGCTTTCGGCGAACGACTGGGTGCGGAAGAACGCGGTCGCGCCTTCGCTGGTCAGACGCCAGTCCTCGACGCCCTCGGCCTCATCGAACTGACTCGGTGTGATTTCGTCTGTCATGAGGGTTTCCTTGATTAACGCTCGGGGAGGATGTAATCCTGGTATTCTGCGCGCAGGACTTTCTTATCGAATTTGCCGACGCTGGTCTTGGGGATTGCGTCGACAAAGACGATATCATCCGGGAGCGCCCACTTGGCAAAATGTGGACGGATATGCTCGTAGAGCTCCTCCTTGGTGATATCTTCCTTGAAGTCGGGCTTGGCGACCACACAGGCCAGGGGACGTTCCTGCCACTTTGGGTGGGGCACGGCGATCACGGCCGCCTCCAGCACCTTGGGGTACGACATGATCGTGTTTTCCAGGTCCACTGACGAGATCCACTCACCGCCGCTTTTAACCAGGTCTTTTGTGCGGTCCACGATCTGGATGAAGCCTTCAGGGTCGATGGTGACCACGTCACCGGTGCGGAACCAGCCTTCCTGGAAGGCATCTGCGGATCGCTCGTCATTGTAGTAACTGCTGATAATCCACGGGCCGCGTACCTGCAGCTCGCCAACGGCTTTGCCATCCCAGGGCACTTCCCCGCCCTGCTCATCTACAGCGCGGATCTCCACACCCGGAACTGCCGTGCCCTGTTTGGCGCGGATGGCAAAGCGTTCTGCTTCTGGCAAATCCTGCTGGTAGCTCTTCAACCGGCTGACCGTTCCCAGGGGCGACATCTCGGTCATACCCCAGGCGTGCATGACCGTGAGCCCGTGTTTGCGCTCGAAGTCTTCGATCATCCACTGGGGCGCAGCCGCGCCGCCAACGATCATGCCGCGCAGGCTGGAGAGGTCATAGCGCTCCTTATCCAGAAGGTTGAGCAGGCCGATCCACAGGGTGGGCACACCGGCTGTGAGGGTCACGCGTTCAGCCTGGATCAACTCCGCCAGGTCGCGGGGGGTCATGTGCGGGCCGGGGAAGACCATCTTTGTGCCCAGCATAGTGCAGACGAAAGGTGTGCCCCACGCCAGCACATGGAACATGGGGACAACCGGCAGGAAGATATCCCGCTCGGAGATGCCGAAGGAATCGGCCATACTCAGACCCAAGCAGTGCAGGAAGATAGAGCGGTGGGAATAGACCACGCCTTTGGGATTTCCCGTCGTGCCTGAGGTGTAACACATCGCGGCAGCGTCATTTTCGTCCAGGCGCGGCCAGGGGTAATCGCTGCCCACAGACTGGATCAGGTCTTCATAAGCGCTTACCGGGCTAAGGGAAGTACCATCGGGCACAGAATCACCCATGATAATGTAATGGCGTATATTTTTCAGGTGTGGGGCCAGCTTCTCAACTGCGGGCAGCAGGGTTGGGTCAACAAAGATCACCTGGTCATCGGCATGTTGGATGATGTACGCAAGCTGGTCGCCAGGCAGACGCAGATTGAGGGGGTGTAGAACAGCGCCCATGCAAGGCACGGCGAAATAAATCTCAAGGTGGTAGGCGTTATTCCACGCCAGAGTGGCGACTCGGTCACCTCGGCGCACGCCCAGTTTTTCAAGCGCATTTGCCAGCCGCCCTACACGTTCGACCATCTCCGTATAGGTATAGCGTTCGAGGGTGGGTCCGGCTTTGGTCACGATTTCTTTCTTCCCATATAAACGTTCTGCCCGCTCCAGAATGGGAGTCAACGTGAGCGGGTAGTCCATCATAAGCCCTTGCATGGGAATTCTCCTTTGGCTTTATATGAGGTTGATGGTCAACAATGTGAATATTATACGATTTAAATTACAAAGTGGGCTTCGGCGTCCATCGCTGCAAAATCATCCTGATGGATGGCGTCGCCGCAATGATGTTATGGAAGGTAGTGCTTGATCTGGACCACATGGCCTACATCTTGGTTGGTCAGCCAGGTTCCGATTTAAATTTCAAGCAGGTTTGCTTCGAGCAGCTTTTCCCCATCGCGTTGATCAGCAAGCAACCGAGCTGCATTCAAGGCCAACGCTCGGCGGGCATGGGCTGTCGCTCGAAAGACTTTTGCCAGGTTAAATTGGCCCGCCAGGACGGCTGCCTCTGCGGCTGCCAGGTTTTG
>CAYNWK010000234.1:0-5805 GCA_964400875.1 uncultured Anaerolineaceae bacterium
ATCCGTTAGTCAGCAGGACGCCCCCGATATCCAGGAACAGGGTGGATATTGATCGGCTCACGATGCTTGCGGACCTCCGCCATGCGATAAGGCTTGCTGCGGTTGGACAGGAAAACAAGGCGTCTGCCTCATACAATCTCACCCTGGATCGAAAAGGCCTTTTCCACAGCGCGTTTCAAGGATCGCAAACCCCGCGGTACGCCCGCGCCCAGGTGGAGGCGAACGATCCGCCGCCGGTGCTGGCGCAGCGCATGCAAGTCCCCTAGCGCCTGCGCCAGCTTGAAATCGTCGAAGGTGTAAGGTTCGTTCCTAACCCGGGGGCGCCTGTCATCGTCCGCGGTTATCTGCAAGAAGAGCCCTGTATTGGGACCGCCCTTGTGCAGCTGGCCGGTTGAATGTAGGAAGCGGGGTCCATAACCAAGGGTGGTCGCCAAGTGCAGGCTGTTGCGCAGCGTCGTCCTGATCTCCTGCAAAGCCTGGGTCGTCTGCGGATTTTCGGTCAAATAAGCCATCAGTGCAACGTAGTCGCCCGGCCGGGCTTGAGCCAGGAACAAATGCAGGCTCACCGGCAAGTCATCACCGACCTGCCCGGCGAAGAGGCTGATTCCACCCTGGATCAGATCGGGATCTACCTCCGGGAGGTGGCCGTCTTGCTTCAATTGAGCCAGAAGGCGGTTGGTATTATCCTTGCTCTCCTGGACGTTCGGCTGGTTGAAAGCGTCGACCCCCAGGATCGCGCCGGCGACCGCGGTCGCCAGCTCCCACCGGAAGAATTCCTGCCCCAGGTCGAGGGGATCGTCCATCAGGATCGTTATCACCGGGTGGCCGGCATTCTCGAGCTCCCCCACCAGTTCATCGCGGGCTTGATCGTCCTGGTGCTTAATCCGGAAATTAACGAACACCCGGTCATCAGCATAGACCAAGGGCACGCCGATCGGTTCGCCTGCTATGGGGACGATCCCCTTGCCCTCCTTGCCCAGGTTTTCGGCGATCAGCTGCTCCAACCAGAGCCCGAAGGTGGCCATGGAATCCGGCACCAGAAAGGTGAGCTTATCTCGGCCGCGCAGAGCGAGCTCGGCGATCGCGGCGCCCAGGGACAGAGCGGGGTTCTCGCTGGCGGGCACACTCGCAGCGCAGGCGTGCAGCATACGCTGCGAACGGGCCAGCAGTTCTTCGACATCCAGGCCCATCAGTGCGGCCGGCACCAGCCCGAAATAGGATAACGCCGAATAACGCCCACCAATATCGGGGAAATTTAAGAAAGTGCGACGATAATTCTGCTCCCGAGCCAGCTCGGCCAAAGGCGTGCCGGGATCGGTGATGGCGACGAAATTCTCGCCAACCGGGGAGTTCTTATGCTTGGAAACCCAGTGGTAAAAATAATCGGCCAGGGCACGTGTTTCCGCGGTCGTGCCGGACTTGCTGGCGATGATAAAAAGGGTATCTTCCAGGGGGCGTTCTCTCTCAACATTCAGGATCGCGCCAGGATCGGTGGTGTCCAAAACCGTCAGCGGCAGGCCGGCCCCGCCGGGCGGGAAGCTGCGCGCAAAGACCATCGGCGCCAGACTGCTGCCGCCCATGCCGATATGGACGACGCGTCGGAATCCGGCGTCCTGCACTTCTGCAGCGAACTCGATCAGCTCCGGCAGATTACCTTCCATCTTCTCGGCAACCTGCAGCCAGCCCAGGGCATTGGCGATGATCTCTTGGTGTTGCGAATCGCTTTTCCACAAATCTGGTTCTTTACGCCACAGCCGTTCGCTGAATTTCTCCGCCTGTAATTGGTCGATGCGCTGCTCGATCGGTTTTTTGTAAGGGTCCAAATAAGCCCTCTGTCCACTGGAAAGCCAAACCAGCGCCCGGCTGCGTTTTTCTTTGAGGGTGGAAGATTCTGTTTGCATGGACTCACCTCCAAAAATTAGCTGGTGATTACGCGCTTTGTAAGCATGGTGGGGTCTGCCGAGTTTATCCTTTGACCGAGCCGGCCAGGATGCCGCGCACGAAATAGCGCTGTAAGGTAAAGAAGATCATCAAAGGCAGCATCATCGAAATAAAGGCGGCAGCCGTCAACAGCTGCCAACCGCTGCCTAGAGAGTTCACTAAATTGCTGATCGATACCGTCATCGGTGCCACGCTGGGGTTGCCGCCCAGATAGATCAAAGCGACAAGCAGATCGTTCCACACCCACATGAACTGGAAAATCGCCAGCGAGGCGATTGCGGGGATCGAAAGCGGCAATACCAATCGAAAGAAAGCCGTGAACGGTGAAGCGCCGTCCAGATAGGCCGATTCGATCATCTCGCGCGGCAGGGTGCCGAAGAAGTTTCTGAGCAGGTACACGGCAAAAGGCAGGCCATAGCCGGTATGCGCCAACCAGATGCCCAGGAAAGTGCCGGTGAGATGAAAGCGGTTGTAAATTTTTAAAACGGGGATCAGGGTAGACTGCAGCGGGACCACCAACAGGCCGACCACGATCACGAAGAGCAGGTCTCGTCCCGGAAAATCCATCCAGGCGAAGGCGAAAGCGGCAAAGGCAGCCACCATGATCGGAAGGACCGTTGCCGGAATAGCGATGAACAGGCTGTTCACAAAGCTCTGCCCCATCCCTGAGGAGCCAAGCGCCTGTTTATAGAGGTCGAGGGTGAACTGAAAGGGCGCCTGAAACGCCGTCCACCACCCGGTCGTGGCAACCTGGTTGGCAGGGCGAAAAGAACTCACCAGCAGCGCAATGGTAGGCTCCATCCAGATCACCACGACGATGAAGATGACGAGATGGATCGACACGCGACCGACAAGACGGGCCAGCTTATGGGTGTTTGGAGGGGCAGCTTGAGGCACAACGCCTGCCCGGGTTTCTGCGCTCATCGGATCATCTCCTGTTCGCGGAACCGGCGAATGTTAATCACCATCACCGGGATAATGGCCGCCAACAAGACGACTGCGATAGCGCTGGCCCGGCCAAAATCATTGAAATTGAACATTTCTTTGTACATGCGGTTTGCGACAACGTCCGTACCAAAATTGCCATTGGTCATCACGTAAACGATATCAAAAGCTTTAAGTGCGTAGATCACCATCGTCGTAGCAACGACCGCGATGGTGGAGCCCATCATCGGGATGGTGATGCTGAACAAGATCTGCCATTCCCCGGCGCCGTCCACCCGGGCGGCTTCGATGATCTCGGTAGGGATACTCTTCAAGCCGGCGGAAAGGATCACCAGGGCAAAACCGGTCCACACCCAAATGCCCACCCAGATGAGCGCCGGGTTATTGGTTGTGCGATCGACCAGCCAGGGGACCGGCTGGCCTCCAAAAGCAGTTACCAGGCCGTTCAGCGTGCCGGTCTGCATGGCATTAGCGGGCTGATAATCGTACTGAAGCTTCCAGATCACCCCGGCGGCCACAAAAGAGATTGCCATAGGGATAAAGATCAACGCCTTGGCAACCGCCTCATAGCTGACCCGGTCGAATAAGACCGCAAAGAGCAAACCGAAAGTAACCGTGACTCCAGTCAGCAAAATCAGCCAGTACAAGTTGTTGCGCATGGAGGTCAGCATATTGGGGTCGGTGAAGATATAAAGGTAATTCTGCAAGCCAACGTACTGCGAGGAATCCGCATTGAAAAAACTCAGATACAGAGTGTTAATCGTCGGATACACCAGGTAGATCCCCAAAAAGAGCAGGACCGGACCTGCCCATAACCAGGGGCGGATGGGGGCGCGCAGATTGATGGGCAACTTCGTCACCACCCAATCCATCAGGGCAATATAGCCAATCGTTACCGCAGGCACGCCAACCACCACAATTAAGGCAGTGATGATCCGACTGGAGGCGAACATGTTAAAGCTCCCTTAGGTATGGCCGGGCAGCGCCAAGGCGCTGCCCGGCCGGAGAAGGATCCTTACTGGTTATAAGCATCCTGTTGAACAGAGTCTAGATTCTGGAGAATGCTGTCCAGGTTCTGCGGATTCTGGACATAGTCGAGGATCGCCTGCCAGAAGGCGTTGTTCATAGCTTCAGGCATCAGGTCAGAGGCGTCGAAAACGGCGATCTCCGCGCTGGTTAACCTTGCGGCTGCTTTCTGGCTAAGAGCGTCCGGGTAATCGGCCGTGGGCACATCCTGGTTCGGTGAAATGGCGCCGCCGCGCTTCACCCAGATGTCCTGCGCTTCCGGGGTCACCAGGTAGCGGATTAATGCTTCCGCCTGGGGCGTATCGTTAAACATGCCAAAAAGGTCGCCCGCCATCTCCGTGCTGACAGGGCTGTCAGCCTGGAAGCCCGGGAACCCGAAGAAATCGAAGTCTTGCACCGGCTGCACGCCAGGATTGTTCTGCTGGAAGAAATCGGTGATGAAGCTAGCCTGGTGGGCCATGTAACAATTGGGTGGATTTGTGAACAGACCATCGCCGACATTGCCGAAATTGGTGGTCAGCATGTTGTTCGCCCCACCATAAACCATATTGGGATCGGCGACGATCTGCCCCCAGGTCTGCCAAGCCTGTTTGATCTCCGGTGAAGTCCAGGCGATCTTGCCCTGCCACCAATCGTTGTAGGTTTGTGCTCCGGATTGCCGCAAGACGATGTCCTCCAGCCAATCGGTGCCCGGCCAACCACTGGCCGCGCCGCCCTCCAGGGCAACGCACCAAGGGGTACTGCCGCTGTCCGCGATCTGCTGGGATAGGCTCATCATCTCATCCCAGGTGGTGGGGATTTGATAATTGTTATCCTGCCAGACTTTCGGGTCGTACCAGATTAAGCCCTTGACAGAAGACTTGATGAAAATGCCGACCAGCTTGCCGTCTACTGTACCAAGGTCTTGCCAGGTTTTGGCGTACTCGTTGTTGTAAGTGGACATATCCAGGATGCTGCTGAGATCAATTAGATTGCCCTGCTGGGCATATTGAGCCATCTGCCCGGGGCCCGGAAGGCCAGCCAGGTCAGGCGGGTTGCCGCCCTGGACTCGGGTCGTGAGCACCGCATTGAGGTCGCGCGTGCCGGTATATTCAACCTTTATGCCGGTAGCGTCCTCAAACGGCTTGATCATCGCCATGAAAGAATCTTGTTCGTTGCCACCCCAAACAGCGAGCACCGAAACGGTGCCGCCGATCTGCTGGCCGCCGGCTGCCGCCAGGGCTGCCTCTTCAGGGGTGCGTAAGCCTCCCGTGTTGGGTAAGGCTTCTGTCGGCGTCTCCATGGCAGGCATGGTGGCGGCTTCCGTGGCGCCCATGGTTGCAGCCTCGGTTGCAGCCGTCGTAGGCGCTTCCGTGGCTCCCGAAGGCACCGAGGTGGACGTGGGTGTGG
Source organism: uncultured Anaerolineaceae bacterium (assembly GCA_964400875.1). Classification (GTDB taxonomy): domain Bacteria; phylum Chloroflexota; class Anaerolineae; order Anaerolineales; family UBA4823; genus CAYNWK01. The sequence continues at coordinate 5,302 of CAYNWK010000234.1, forward strand.
TCGCGGCTCCACCGGTACATGCGGTCAAGATCATGCCCAGGGACACGATCGTTACGATAGTAATTCTTAAATTACGCATCTTTCTCTCCTAAACGAAGGTGTAATTTGCGAGAAAACCTCGCTTTTTTGAATTAGTAAGGGTTGAGAAGCCTGCTTTTCGACCCCTTCCGCCTGTGTGCATTCTCCTCTCTCAGCGATAAAGGACAATGGCTTTCGCCTCCTTTCTCTCCCTGAGAGCATAGTTGTGAAATTTGATGAAGGGATGCCAACTAGAATTGGCAGATTCTGCGCAGCCGGTGGGGCAACGTAGGTTGATTACGGCTGAACGCAACATGCCTTAATTATTGTGGATCCCCCTTGATAAATCTTTATCGAGTGCTAATCAGGAGCTTATATCCAGCTTAAGCTGACCCGGGGTGTTCCGGCAGGCTATGCCAGCCGGAACACCCCCAGGCGCGGTAATCCGACGCGGTTAGCAAGGCGCGCCCCCCGCGGGTCACGTTT
>CAYNWK010000235.1:0-1644 GCA_964400875.1 uncultured Anaerolineaceae bacterium
CACACACCTATCAGTTCATTGAACACTTACGCTTTCGGTGGGTTGGGGGGGGGGTTTGGGCTGGCTCCCCCTGCCCAAGCACCCCTGCCCTAGGCCACACCAGGGGAGATTCTCGTGCTTATATCTCCGCGCTTTCTCAAATCGACGATCGTTTTGTCCTTCTACTTGGTCCTCATGCTTGTGCTTGGTAGTGGTTGCGCGCCGCCAGGCGGTCTGGCGAACCCTACAAACACCGCACCTCCAGCCACGGACCCCCCACAGCCCAGCAACACACCCGAGCCAACCGATACGCCAGTCCCAACAGAAACAGCCACGCCCTCTCCAACCATTACACCCGAACCTACCCAAACCAGCACGCCCGATCGTTCCGCCACCGCGGCAATCCAATCCACCCAGACAGTCGAGGCTCTCTTACCCGAGATCGAAGGGAACTTGCAGATGGCTGGCTTATCGACCGATACGGGTAGCCTGCTGTGGACGCAGGGTGATTTCGTGCCCCTCAGGTTGAGCAGCTTCGAAGGCGCAACTTACAGTCCTTTTCTAGGTGAACCACAGGGCTCCGATTTCGCCCTTTATACAGAGATCACCTGGGTGTCCACCAGCGGGTTGGCGGGCTGTGGTTTGATCTTCCGGTCGGAGCCGGACTTCGGGGCGGGCGACCAGTACATCCTGGAAACGATCCGGCTATCCGGCCAGCCGCAATGGGATATTATTTATATTGAGGATGGTGTTTTCGAAAAGAACGTCACCGGAGAAGTGGCGACGAGGGCGATCGATCAAAAACAGGGCGCGACGAACAAGCTGCTGCTGATCGCAGAGGGTGAAAAATTCACGGTGTTCATCAACGATAGGCGAATTGGATCGTACTTCGATTACGTAAAAAGTCGCCTGGAGGGTTTATTCGCTTTCCTGGCCTACCAGGAATCGGGAGAGACGACCTGCACCTTCGATAACACCTGGGTGTGGTCGCTACAATAAGGCGTCGCGGCGGGTGGCCCGAGGGTAGCGAAAACTAAGCGTCCTGCTGTGCTTCCCAAGCCAACAGCCAGGAGTCGTAAGCCTGGGCCCAGTTGTCCTGGTCCACGACCAGCTCTTTGTCCTGGCCGTCGCGATCTTTGATTAAAAAGGTCCTGGCGTCCTGGCCGTCTTCGACGACTTTCACCGTGCAGTCTACGGGGGTGATCTCCTCGCGCAGGAAGTGCCAGCCAAAATGGGATTCGCAGGCGGGATCCCAGCAGTTGCAGCTGCGCCGGTCGAGTACGATCTTCATGCTGTGCTCCTTGGTCGTAGGTTCGTCTACAGATTACACAGATTTAGTCGTGGTCATGGCTATCTTGACCATGAATCAGGGGATGCTGGGAACGCGGATGACGCGGATATAAAATAAAAAACCGCGTCCTTGCACGCATTTTCGCGGGATCTGTGTGACTATTACTCTAGCAGGATTTAAACGGAGGTAGTAGGGACGATCGACATCTTTTTATCGGTACATTTGACCCGATTTGTCTGAAATGGAAGTTGCGCGTTTCAAGAGGGGAACCGGGGGTTGGGGGGGGGCGGGCCCCCCCCCACCCCCCCCCGCAACCCCCCAAGCCAAAAAAAACCCCAAATAAAAAAAGGAGGGGGGGAAACCCCAGCCCCCCG
>CAYNWK010000235.1:1654-5795 GCA_964400875.1 uncultured Anaerolineaceae bacterium
CTTTTTTTTTTTTTTTGTTTGTTGGTTCTGGGGGGGGGGGGGGGGGGGTGCGGGGGCGGCCCCCCCCCCCCCCAACCCCCGGACTCTTCCCCATATGCGAAAATCCCCTGAAATTAATCAGGGCTGGGAGAAGACCAGCAGCCAGGAGCCCCAATAGCGCGAGCCGTCGGCGGCTTCGCACTCGCCCGGGGTCAGGTCAGTGACCGGCAAGCCGCCCGCCGCCAGGCGCACGCTGTAAACTTCTCCGGGGGTCATGGTGAAATCGGCGTAGCCGGGGCCCAGCTCCGGTTTCAAGCCGGTGAAGAAGCTGTTCTCTCCCGCGGACCAGCTGGCGATGATCTCGACGCCGGGCACACCTGCTCCGGCGGCGTCTTCGGCTAATACCTGGATCAGGGGCTGGTTCAAGTCCGGCTCGCACAGGAAGCTGCTGTCTTGAAAGACGAAGGGCGCGCCGGGCGTAGGCGTAGGCGTCCGGGTGGGTAAAGGCGTGCCGGTGGGCAGCGGCGTCCGGGTGGAGGTGGCAGTCGGGCCGCCGGGCGTGCCGGTAGCGGCCGGGAGGCCCGTAGCGGGAGCGCCCGGAGTTCCCGGCGTCTCAAGCGCCTGGTCGCTGGTTTCTTGCGGTGAAGCGGTAAGTTCCCCGGCGGGCGGCGCGGTGACAGCCGGGACCGTCGGGGAAGGAGGTAGATCCGTCGGACTGGGTTCGGGACCTACCGGCTCAGGACCCTGGCCTAGCCTGACCGCCAGCAAGCCCAAAGCCTGCGCCTGGAGGGGGTCGTTCCCTTCTGCCATGGTGCGCTGGGCCTGCTCCGTCAGGGCGCGGGCGATGTCCCCATCCCCCAGCAGGTTGAGGCGGGCTTCAGCCCGGGCAAGATCGCCATTGGCGAGGTAGGCGGCGGCGATCAACGCCCGGTACTGGTCTTTGAAACCGGCGCGCAGGGAGGCGGGTGAGGTGTCTACGTACTGCACCGGCGAGATCACCCAGGCATAGACCACGCCCAGGACGACCCCGATGAGAAAACCGGTCAGCAGATACCAGGGCCCGCGTTCTTCTCTCACGGCGCTTCCGTCCCGGCCGCCGGGCCGGTGGTTGGTCCAACTCTCGTGTTCACCGGCGGACCGGAGTCAAAGAGCGGGTCCCAGCTTTGCAGGGCGCTGGCCAGGCGGCTCATCAAATCCAGGTCGGCTTCAGCATAGCCGGGCTGCACCTGGGTGGCGTAGATCATCACCTGCCGCACGATCTCCACCGGCGGCGTATCTCCCAGCAAGGCCAGCCGGCGCGCAGCCAGGGCAGGGTCCTTTTCGGCGGCGTAGGCCTCGGCGACCATTAAAACGTAATCGGCTTTGTAATCCTCGCGCAGGGAGTTGGGCGTCGTGTCAACATATTCGACCGGGTTGATCACCCAGCCGTAGGTCAGCCCTACGGCGATGCCAATTCCTATGGCGATCAGGAAGAGCAACCAGCGAGACATGCAGCTCAGCCTCGTAAAATCTCACCCAGCGCGGCCAGGAGCAGTACGACGTTCTCCCGCCGGCTGCTGAAGCCCATCAACCCGATGCGCCAGATCTGTCCCTTGAGCGGTCCGAACCCCCCGGCGATCTCGATATTGTAGTCGCCCAGCAGCCGGCGCCGGACGGCGGGGTCATCGATCGAAGGTGAGAGCCGGGGCGTGGTCAGGGTAGGCAGGCGGTAGGATTCAGGGACCAGCGGCGGCAGGTCCAGGGCCTCCAGCCCGGCCCAGAGCATTTCGGCGTTGGCACGGTGCCGGGCAAAGCGCGCCTCCAGGCCCTCTTCGGCGACGAGGCGCAAGCCCTCGCGCAGCGCGTAATTCATCGAGATCGGCGCGGTGTGATGATAAGTGCGCTCATTGCCCCAATAGCGGTCCAGCAAAGACAGGTCGAGATACCAGTTTGCGACCGGCGCAGCCCGGCGGCGCAGCGCCTCCCGCGCCCGCGGGCTGACGGTGAGCGGCGCCAGCCCTGGCGGGCAGGACAGGCATTTCTGCGAGCCACTGTAGGCGACGTCCACGCCCCAGCGGTCAATCTCCACCGGCAAACCGCCCAGGGAGGTCACCGTATCCAGGACGACCAGGGTCCCCTGGCTGTGGGCCGCGTCAGCGATCGCGGCGATATCTGGCTGTAAAGCGCCGGTAGAGGTCTCGGCGTGCACCAGCGCCAGCAGCTTGTAGGTTTTAGACCGCAGCGCGCCGGCGATCTCAGCCGGATCGAAGACCTCACCCCAGGGTTTCTCCAGGCGGTCCACCTCTGCCCCGTAGCGCTGGGCCATCGTGCACAGGCGCTCTCCGAAATAGCCGTTGACGGCGATCAGGACGCGGTCTCCCGGTTCGATGAAATTGCACAGCGAGGCTTCCATGCCGGCGCTGCCGGTCCCGGAGATGGGAATGGTCAGCTCGTTTTCGGTCTGGAAAAGAAAACGCAGCAGCTCCTGGACCTCGTTCATCAGCTGCAGAAATTCGGGGTCGAGATGCCCGACGAGGGGGGCGGACATCGCCCGCAAGACCTGGGATGGCGCCGTGCTTGGGCCGGGGCCCAACAGGATGCGAGGGGAGGGGTTCAAATCTTTGAAACGAGCAGGGTCCATTTTCAGCTCCGCAGATGGTTATAGGAGTTACTGCAGCGATGTGTGAATTCGGGTGAGCAGATCACCCTCCTAACGGCTGCGTAACTCACGAGCAGTAAGTACGTGAAGTGCAGGTCCGGCAACGCCCTTTATGATACCTGGATTCATCCGATTCAGGAACTGTGATCAGATTAAAGGCAAAGTTTATCGCTTCTTGGCGATTGCCTCCACCCGAGGTAAGAAATGGGGGGTTCAAGCGCAGTATTACCCCGCTTGAACCCCCCGACCTCCTAATTTGTAGGTTTGTGGTTGTCCCAAATAGGCAGATGAAATCGCCCAAGGATAGAGGCTCACCGATCGCCTGGACCTGGGTCAAACATGCCAATTGTCAACCGGCTCGATTAAGGTCTGAGATGGGGATACTGGTCATCGGCAGGGTTTTGAGTCAAGTTGCGCGGATTGCTGCCATCTTTATCGACCATGTAGATTTCCCAGTCCCCATCGCGGTTCGTCTGGAAAACGATCTGCAGCGCATCCGGAGACCAGGATGGCGACCAGTTAGCGCCTTGATTATTCGTCAGGTTGTACAACCCGCTACCGTCGGCATTTATAACATAAATGTCTGAAGAACCATCGCGATCCATGCGAAAGGCAATCTGACCGCCCTCTGGCGACCAAGACGGCGAATAAACGCTGCCCTCAATATCTGCCAGTCGTTGGATGTTCGCCCCATCCACGGACATGAGGTAGAGGCTGTAAATGCCCGCCTCCTTATTGTGGTCGGAGACAAAGGCAATCTGCTGCCCATCCGGAGACCAGGCTGGGGCAAAGTCGTCACCCGGGGCATTGGTCAGGCGGGTAGGGTCAGCGCCATCGGCACCCATTAAATAGATCTCGTTGTTCCCATCACGCCGCGAGGTGAAAGCAATCCGCTGACCATCCGGCGACCAGGCTGGAAAACCCTCATCGGAGTCTGGCTGCTGGGTCAGGTCGGTTTGACCGCTGCCATCAACATTCATTACGCCCACATAGCTGTGGGTTAGACCAAATCCGGTAAAGACGATCTTTTGTCCACCCGGCGACCAGGGACCGGCAAAGAAGTTCGCGTCGCCCTGCGCCAACACGGTGAGTTCCCTGCCATCCAGGTTCATCCTGTAGAGGCCGTCATATACGCTCCCACGATTGGAGCTAAACACAAGTTGACCTTCGCCGCCGCCGGGCGGTGTGTTCGTCAGGCCGGGTGAGGGTAGAGGGGTCAGTGTCGCTGCTTTTGGAGGTATGGTGGTGGATATGGAGGGTGAGGCGATCGGTGTATGCGTCGAGATGGGAGCTGTCTCCGGCGTGACGCTTGCCGGTATCTTGGACGGGGTGGAAATTGGGCTGCAGGCGACCAATTGCAGCAACACCATCCATGAGCAAATTTGGCTGAAAGTCCTTAGGAGGAGGGAACTGTAAGAACTGCACCCGTGATGGGACATACATGTGAATTATACCGCGAACGGATGAACGATCAGAAATGAGGCGGAAAATCCCCCAAAAGTACTAGTCAATTTGTGAAAAATC
>CAYNWK010000236.1:0-5769 GCA_964400875.1 uncultured Anaerolineaceae bacterium
CTTACCTGCGCACGGGTCCTGGTGCTGCGCTAGACGGTAAACCGAAATTCGATCTAGCTCTATTTAATCAGGCGTATTTTGACCGCTTGCGAGAGCGCGTGACTGCAGCCGGTGACCGGGGGATCTATGTTTCGATCATGTTATTCAACGGCTGGAGCGTCGAGAACAAAGATGGCGTTCATAACCCCTGGCCAGGGCACCCCTTTAATCCAGCAAACAACGTCAACGGTATTAATGGTGACCCCAACACGGACGGTCGTGGGATTGAGACTCACACTTTGCTTGATCCGGCCATACTTGCTCTTCAGGAGGCCTACGTTCGGAAGGTGATTGATACGGTCAACGATTTGGATAATGTGCTCTACGAGATCAGCAATGAGAGTCAATCAAGCTCTAAAGATTGGCAGTATTATCTAATCAATTATATTAAAGCGTACGAAGCCGGCAAACCGAAACAGCACCCTGTGGGGATGACGGTGGCATATCCAAACGGTAGCAACACAGATTTATACGCCAGCCCAGCAGATTGGATATCACCGAATGGAGACGTTAATGACCCGGTTATTGCGGACGGGAAAAAGGTGATATTGGGTGATACCGACCACCTGTGTGGGACATGTGGCGATGTGGCCTGGGTATGGAGAAGTTTGACGCGCGGACAAAACCCAATCTTGATGGATCCGTATAACTGGTTCGAGATGCATCCAAAGGATCTTTATGATCCGATCTGGAATGACATCCGTCGAAATATAGGCTATGCCATGGCTTATGCCAACCGGATGAAGCTGGAATGGATGACTCCACGGAATGACTTGTGCACCTCGGGATATTGCCTGGCGAATCCGGCCGCAGATGGGGGGGCGGAATATCTGGTATTCCTTCCATCGGGCGGGTCAGTGGAGGTCAACCTGACGCCAGTGGTAGGCCAGCTGTATATCGAGTGGCTAAACCCGTCAACCGGCAAAGTTCTCCAGAAAGGTTCGATCAGCGGTGGTGGAAATTACAAGTTCGTAGCGCCTTTTTCTGGTTCTGCAGTGCTCCACCTCTCACAGCTTCCGCCGGCACCTACCAATCCCGCTCTCCGCCGCTATATTCCTGTTGTGCGCTCGTTGTTAAGATTTAAAACCGAGAATTTTATACTGGTAAGCCAGTGAATTGACCAGCGCGTGAAGGGGGTGAGGAGACTTAGGAAGCGTCGTCTGTAAACCTTTACCTAAACTACGTAGACCGTGCAGAAAAGCGAAGAGGGGCCCGGATGAGCTTTAGATAAACCTTGCATTCATAGAATGCGATCGGGCAGAGATTTAGTCCAGATGGCAAGATCTTTATTCACTCAGCGAAAGTCAAAAAGGGGGCATCATTCATTAATTCAAATTGTCCGGCGGGTTTTACGCAAACCAGAATTCTTGCTTGTAGGGGTTTGGAAGTTCGACTACCAAGCTGCTCAGAAACACTCTCCACAACTGACCGGTTTGGAGATACGAGAACTCACTTTAGCAGATCAAGATGAGATAAGCTCTCTGGCTGAATTTGGGTTTTACACTCATACAGAAGAGGATGTAAAGCAAAATCTCCTGCAGGGGGAAAAGTGTTTCATTGCCAAATACAATGGGCAAGTAATTTCTGCGTTTTGGATGACAGGTGGTGGTTTTTTTGATGGTTATCTTCAGCAAGATTTCAAATTAGCTAACCATGAACGCTACTTCTTGGGGGCCTATACAAAAAAAGAGTTCCGCAAGTTAGGCGTGCTCGAGTCTCTGATCAGGGAAATGCCCCGATTGTCAGGAAATTTAGGGTTTCCAATTTGCGCCCTTGTTTTCATTCGATTAAACAACCAAGCCTCTCAGCGATCTTTTAAGAAAATTGGATTCCGAAGGTGCGGTTACGTGGGGTTTCTGGACCTATTTGTTGTCCGCTTTAACTTCTTGATCGGACGCAAAGCGTTTCCGCAAACTGCGAGGCGATGCTTTCTACAACTGTCTCGTTGACTTTTAAGGAGTTGGAGATGTTCAGGCTAATTTTGTTGCGTGTTTTCGAGAGCTATTTCAGACACCGGTGGTTATATCTTCTGCCATTAGTGCTACTGCTGGCAGTGGGAATTGTCTATGTTTCGATCCAGAAGCCGAAATATGTCTCCCAGGGGATCATGTACGTGCAGTACGAATCCTACCTGGCTTCCCTCACCGCTGTGCGCGCCCCTGATGCCCCAGTGTGGCTGACTGCATCGCAGGCGACCGCCCAGGAAATTAATGATCTGATGTATACAGACGCGTTTTTGCGTGCGGTGATCCAGCAAACGGACTTGGAGGTTTCCATGGATCAAGGAGATGAAGCCATCGAATCTCTATTTCAGGCAGCTCGTGAGAGTGTCCGCGTGGCTCCACAAGGGAATAACCAGGTGTTTGTTGGGGCGGCCACAGATGATCCCAAAATTTCTTATCAGCTGGTCAGCGCGATCATCGAATCATACTTGCAGTGGCGCATCAACGGCCAACGTGCCGAAAGTGAATCGGCGCATAATTTCTTTGTTGACCTGTTAAGCCAGTACCAGGCCGATCTGGATTCTGCCCGCGACGAACTTACTGCATACTTGGCAGCTCATCCGGAGCCGTTGCAGGGAGACCGGCCGGTGTCAGAAACCTTGGAAATCCAACGATTGCAAAATCAGGTGGATTTCACGACCTCCCGCGTTTCGACCTTGCTGGATAAAGATGAGAGCGCCCTGCTCTCGCTGGCACAAATCGAGAGTGATGCCCGTCAGACCTATATTCTCATTGATGCTCCGCGGATACCGGATAATCCAGAACGCTCCAGAAAGGAAATTGCTTTACAAGTAGGCATTTTCGCCGTCAGCGGGATGGTTTTAAGCATATTAATGATCTTGAGTAATGCGTTGCTGGACCGGACTTTTCGGTTTTCCAGCGACATCCAGATCGGATTGGACTTACCCGTTCTGGCGATGATCCCCCTCCGCCAAAGCCAGAAGCCGGGCGAGCAAGTTCTTGTTGCCGATGAGCTTCCAGAGCCTAAAACGATCCTCCTGGAGAACGAAGCCCAATATAACTGAGGGAATCTCCCACGCTAAACGCTGATAATTCAGTTCTATTTTCATTTTTTGATCGGATGAGTTGACTTCAATGAATCGATCGGGCAGGACAATTCTTAAAAATGCCGGATTCTTATTAATCTCCCAGGTGGTCACTTGGGGGCTTTCCTTGATCACGATGATCGTTTTACCTCGCTACCTGGGCGTGGAGGTCATGGGGGAGTTCAATCTGGCCGGGTCACTGTGGGCGATCACAGCTGTATTGGTTACGTTTGGCATTGATCTGATGCTGACGAAAGAGGTTGCTCAAGCCCCGGAACGGCTCTCAAGTTTATTTGGCACAGCCGTCGTGCTGCGTTTGGCATTCCTCTTCACCGCATTTATAGGACTCGCGATGTATGCCGGTGTCTTTTACACCAGGGAGGTATTGGTAATCACTGCGATCTTAGGTTTGAACGCCTTGTTCTTACAAGTGTCAGGGGTCGTTCAAGCTTGTCTTCAGGGATTAGAACGCATGGGGCCAATATCGATTGTAAGCATGGTCTCACAGCTGGTCGGAACAGCTGCGATTCTGGCGGCAGTTATTTTGAAACAAGATTTTTACACGATAGCTTTCGTGTCCACTTCGAGCGGGCTGTTAGCCATGCTATTGATGTACGTCTCCCTTCGTCGGGTGGCCGTCATCCGTTTCCAATTCGATCGGAGTTTAGCCCGTCAGATCATTAAAATAAGTTATCCATATCTCATCGCTCAATTGTTCATCATTCTATATCAGCAAGTCGATGTGGTCGTGATGTCCTGGTTGGTCGATGTTCGTAATATCGGCTGGTACAGCGCGGCAGACCGATTATTTGGTACTTTGCTATTTGTCCCCACGATCTTCGCCTCGGCCGCTTACCCAACCTTATCCAAGTTGCTGAAGGAAAACTACCTTGAGTTCCTTCAGATGGTCCGGCGCAGTTTTCATTTAATGCTGCTGATCGGCGTGCCGATTGGTTTGGGTGTCCTGGTAGTGGGAACGCCTTTTTCTGTTTTGCTGTATGGCGAGGAATTTGCCAAGAGTGGACCTGTGCTCGACACGCTTGGGATTGTTTTGATCTTTATGTATCTCAATATTTTGTTCGGCCAGACGCTGATTTGTTTGGAAAGACAGCGGGCCTTGACAATTGTGATGGCTCTAGCGACTCTGGCGACGATTCCTCTCGATCTAATTTTTGTACCTTTGTGTACGCGCCTGTATGAAAATGCAGCTTTGGGAGGAGCCTTGTCATTTATTGTGACCGAATTTAGTATGACCATTGTAATGATCTTCCTGTTGCCGCGCAGCACGCTGGGAATGCGCGATATCGAGTTTTCTGTTCGAGTTTTCCTCGCTGGAACAGGCATGTTGGCCATCGTCTGGCTGTTCCGTGATCTTTTCCTGCTCGTCCCCATCGTGGTCGGGGTGGTCACATACGTCGCTTTGATCTTTGCGTTGCGGGTACTGCCGCGGGAAGAGCTACTCGCCCTGCAGGAGATCGCTAAATCGATGTTGGGGCGCGTGCGAAATCGTATCTCTCCTGCGAACTTGCCAGGTAGCAATTGAGCCAGATCTCGAATGCAGGGAACGCTGATTTCCGAGCTACTTAGTTTCAACTGAAGGTGAATGATGTTCAGAAAAAAGAAAAAAGTGATCCAACCGGACATTGTACGAGGCTTGACGGTTCCCAACGAAAATAATGGTGAATTAATCTCTTGGGATGAAGGCGTCGTGGATAGCTTAAGATATCTGACCACACGCCTGAGCCGAGAAGGATCTTTTCCGAAGAGATTGGCGATCCTATCCGCCTTGCGCGGTGAGGGGGTTACTTTCGTTTCACGCGCTTTGGCGGCTGAGTTTGCCTATGACACGGGTTCGTCAGTCTGTTGGGTGGATCTAAACTGGTGGTGGCCGTCGACCCTGCCGAATGAATCCAACGGTTTCAACGGTCTGGCTGGTGTTTTGACCGGTGACTGCCAAACTTATGAAGCGATCAGTTCGACGGGTTGGGATAACCTGGATTTCTTAAGCGCTGGTATCTTGCCACCGCAAAGCCGACCGGTTTTTGCCCGCAGCAACAATTTGAGCCTGACTATCGAGAACCTGAGCCAATACTACGACCATCTGATTCTGGATATTCCAGCTATTCTGGCGACCAGCGACGCCGTCCATTTGGCTGGATTAGGAACAGCTTGCTGCATGGTGATCATGGAGGGGGTTACCCCGATGGAGGATGTAAAACAAGCGCTGGATGAAATCTCCCATTTACCCATCTTGGGCACCGTGATGAACCAGGTGAATCATAAAACCCCACAGCAGATTATCCGGTTGCTCAATATTTAGTCCGAATGAAGCTCCTGTTGCTTTTCGTCATGGCAAGTTTTTCTCTGGGTTTACTATTTTGGCGTGTCCAATCGCGCTGGCGAAACTGGCTCCTCCTGGGAGCATGCCTGTTTTTGGTAATCACTTATTATTTCTTCGGTCAAATTTAGCCTGCCCACGTTATGTTGACCTTATTGCTCGGTCCCCTCAATAAATTCACCACACGCTCCCGGATACTACGTGCGCGAATGTACTGGGGTGTTAATACCTTAATGATCTTGGGTTTAACGGCGATGTTGGCTGCATTGATGCTGCGAAGAACGCCGAATGTAGCCTTGATCGCGTGGATGGTTTATCTGACAGGGTTGATGATTACGATTAT
>CAYNWK010000237.1:0-5629 GCA_964400875.1 uncultured Anaerolineaceae bacterium
CAGGTAATCGGCGTGCCGTCGGCGCTTGAATCGTCCTCCGGCGTCAACGCCGGGATAGGCTTCGCCATCCCTTCAGCGATCGTCCAAAGGGTCGTGCCTGCCTTGATCGCTAAAGGCAGTTACCAGCACGCGTGGTTGGGGATCAGCGGCACAAACCTGACGACTGCTCTGGCCCAGGCGATGAACCTCAACGCGGATCAGCGCGGCGCGCTCGTTGAAGAGGTCGTCCCCGGTAGCCCGGCGGACCAGGCGGGGCTGATGGGCAGCACACGGCAGACTAGCGTAAATGGTCTGGACATCAACGTCGGTGGGGACGTGATCGTGGCGGTCGACGGACAAGCGGTGAAAGGGATCGACGAGCTGATCAGCTACCTGACTTACAACACGGAAGTCGGCCAGAAGGTCTCCCTGACGATCCTGCGCAACGGGCAAGAGCAAGCTGTCGAGGTCACCCTGGCGGCTCGCCCGGATAGTATGCCGAACACGACCACCCAGGCGGCGATGCCGTCCCAGGGCGCTTGGCTTGGGGTAAACGGGCTGACGGTTAGCCCGGCTATCGCCCAGGCGGAGAACCTGCCCGCGGATCAGGCGGGCGTGCTGGTCGAGCAGGTCGCTCTAGGCAGCCCGGCAGACATGGCCGGAATACGCGGCGGCTACATGCCGCTCACGGTAGACAACCAGCGGATCTTGCTCGGCGGCGACATCCTCATCGCCATCGACGGGCAGGCGGTGACCAACGAAGCTGACTTGAGCTCGATTTTAAGCCAGTCCCAACCCGGCCAGCAGGTAGACGTCACCGTGCTGCGCGAGGGTTCTCAAGCTCGAATTCCGGTGACGTTGGGAAGCGCTCCGTGAGAGCGCTGGTGAGTTCAAACCAGCAGGGTGCATTAAATGGTGGAGATTGGGCGAGCTTCACCCGCCCAATCTCCCGGGCGCGAGCAGTTGGGATGTGGTGCGCCGGGGGCAGATCCCGGATCGCCGAGAATAACAGAGATAAATCGTGACGGCTCTCCCCCCTAAAGGAGGGAGCTTCTCAGGCTACGCTCGCCCCAACGGGCCACGTTAGCGCCTGACGGTCGCGTCCCGACCGACTTAGTATGTTTAGCGCGGCGTTCACATCACGGTCAACCGTGTAGCCGCAGTGAGGACAACAGTGTACTCGTTCGCTCAGCTTCTTCTGGACGAAACCGCCACACTCGTGGCACACCTGCGAGGTGTGCTTGGGGTCAACCGCGATAACCTCGACCCCGGCCCGGACGGCCTTGTAGTCGAGCAGCTCGCGGAAGATCCCGAGGCCTACGTCGTGGGCGGCGCGGGCGAGGCTGCTGTTGCGCAGCATGCAGTTGAGGTTGAGTTCTTCGAGGGCGATCACGCCATAGGTTTTGACCAGCCACGCCGTCAGCTGGTGCCATCCATCGCGACGCTGATTGGCGATGCGCTCCTGCTGGCGCTGCACCTGCCGGACGGCCTGCCACCAGCGGTGGCTACCCTTGCGGCGGCGGGCGACCGTGCGCTGCAAGACCCGCAGCTTGCGGAGCGACTGTGCGAGGTGGCGCGGGCTGTCGATGAGCGTGCCGTCACTCAGGGCCAGCGCATGGTGGATGCCCACGTCGATGCCAACTGCTGGGCCTGCGTGCGTTTGCGGTTCAACCTCGGGAAGCGCGACTTGCAGCAGGACGTACCAGCCGGACGGTTTACGCAGCAGGACGATGTTCTTGAGTTGCGCTGCGTCGGGCAGCTCACGATGCCATCTGACGGTAACGAGGCCCACGTTCTGAAGGTAGAGCTTCCGGTCCTTGAGCTTCGCCCCATCGCCGGGCTTGAAGTTCACACTATTGAAGCGGTCGGTGCGTTTGAAGCGGGGCTTGCCGCGCTGCCCCTTGAAGAACGCGCGGAAGGCGCTGTCGAGCCGCCGGAGCACCTGCTGACCGGCGCTCATGTTGAGCACCCGCAGTGGGTTCTCGTCGGGCTGCTCGTTGCGCCAATCGCGCCACAGGCGCGCCTGTGCGTAGTAGCTGACACTGTGGCGGCTCTCAGACCAGCGCTTGCGGCGGTAGTCAAGCGCCCGATTGTAGAGCCAGCAGCCCACCCACAGGATGTCCGTCATCACGGCAGCCTGCTCGGCGGTCGGATACAGGCGCTGCTTGTAGGTCAGGAACACCTAACGCCCCTTCTGCCGCTCAATGTAGCCTTGGATCGTCTCGGCGGACACCTGCCCGGCCGTTCCGGCATAGTAGCTGCGCGTCCACAGGGACGGCAGGCGGCTGTTCAGTGCGGGGAACTCCTGACGCAGTTGGTGGCTCGTGCCGCTCTTGAGGCGGAAGACGATTTGATTGATCGCAATTGTCGGGGGAAACGAGACCAACAAGTGAACGTGCTCGGGCTTTACCGTCAGAGCAAGCACTTCCCCGCCGAGCTCCTTGACGAGGGGCGGGATCAACTCAGCCAGGCGCTGGCCAACTGCGCCTTCGAGGACCGGGCGGCGAAACTTAGGACACCACACCAGGTGGTACTTGATCTGATAGGCTGCGTGGCGAGTTCGTTTAATCTCCATAAACGAATTATATCCCACTTTAGAGGGAATGCCAAGAGGGTATCAGCCCGGCGGGCTGCCCGCATTCCCCTCCCCCCTGAAGGAGGGAGTACCCTGCGGCATTTTCTATGGATATTCCCTTAAATGCAGAAGTGAATTGTTCTGATGGGATTTGCGGTCGTTCCACGAACCTGATCCTGGATCCTAAAACAATGGCGGTCACCCATCTCGTCGTCAAGGGCTCGGCCTTTCCCAGCGTTGAACGTCTGGTGCCGATCAACTTGATCTACAAGAGCACGCCGGCCCGGATTAGCTTGCGTTGTTCCACGGATGAATTTTCGAAAATGGAACACTTTGTTCAGGGCAGTTTTCCCAATCCGAATAATACGGCTATCGGCGACAACACTTTGTTGCTATGGGAATACTCACTGCCTAATCCGCCAGGCGCCGACTATACCATTGAAGAAAAAACTCCCCCGGGCGAGTTAGCGATCCGCCAGGGCGTGCGAGTAAACGCCACGGATGGCGATATCGGCCAGGTGGATGAATTCCTGGTCGATCCAGGGAACGGCCGCATCACGCACATCATCCTGCGTGAGGGCCATCTGTGGGGGCAAAAGCGCGTGACCATCCCCGTCGCGCAAATCGATCGCATCGATCAAGGCAGCGTTCATTTGAAGCTGGATAAGCACGCGGTTGGCTCGCTGCCCACCATGCCAGCCAGCAAATCCGGGATCGAGAGCAGCTAAAGCGAACAGCGCCCAAAGGGGCAACTTTTCTCCCTTCAACCCGAATTCGCCCATCGCGCCAGTCACATTAGTCATAAGCGGCGAGCCTCCGCCGCGAATTGGAAAGGAGCGTTCTTTCATGGAAATCTTATCAGCCGCCTCGGAAGAGGTCAGCGCATTAGATGACCTGTGCGTCAACACGATCCGTTTTCTGTCCGTTGATGCCGTTCAAAAGGCGGAAAGCGGGCATCCTGGCCTGCCTCTGGACGCCGCGCCGATGGCGTACGTGCTGTGGACGCGCCTGTTGAAACACAATCCTCGCAACCCGAAATGGTTCGATCGCGACCGCTTTGTACTTTCCGCTGGTCATGGTTCGATGCTGCTTTACAGTTTGCTCTACCTGACCGGATACGATCTGCCTCTGGAGCAGATCAAGCGCTTTCGCCAGTGGGGGAGCATAACGCCCGGACACCCAGAATCCCGCCTGACCCCCGGCGTCGAGGTCACCACCGGGCCGCTTGGCCAGGGCTTCGCCAACGGCGTTGGCATGGCAATTGCCGAAGCGCATCTGGCGGCTCGCTTCAATCGACCGGGATTTGAGGTCATCAATCACTATACCTACGGGCTGGTCAGCGATGGCGATCTGATGGAAGGCGTTGCCTCGGAAGCCGCCTCGCTCGCCGGTCATTTGAAACTCGGCAAGCTGATTTACCTGTATGACAACAATCATGTGTCCCTGGCGGCCGGGACGAACATAACCTTCACCGAAGACCGCGCCAAACGCTTTGAGGCCTATGGCTGGCATACCATCTCCATCGACGACGGCAACGACCTGGTGGCGATCGATCAGGCCCTGCGGGCCGCGCAGCAGGAAACCGAGCGGCCCTCACTGATCCTGGTGCGCACGCATCTCGGCTACGGATCGCCGCATAAACAAGATACCTTTGAGGCCCATGGTTCCCCGCTGGGGGCAGAAGAAGTGAGGCTCACCAAGGAGAATCTGGGTTGGCCGGTGGAGCCGCCTTTCTACGTTCCGGAAAAGGCGTTGGAATTTTTCCGCACAGCTGTCGAAAGAGGCGAGCAGGCGGAAGAAAACTGGCATGGAAAAATCGCTGAATACTCCAGCGAGTACCCTTATCTGGCCGAAGAGCTCCACAACCTCATGCGCGGCGACCTGCCGGAAGATTGGGAAGCAGATTTGCCCCACTTCCCGGCTGAAAGCGGTCCTATGGCGACGCGGGTCGCCTCCGAAAAAGTGCTCAACGCGCTCGCGCCCCGGCTGCCGGGCCTGATGGGCGGAGCGGCTGACCTGGCGCCTTCCACACACACGCTGATGAAGGGGTTGGGGGACTTTGAAAACCCGGATTGGGCCAGCGGCGATACCCAGGGCTCCGCGGGCGGGGGGTGGAGTTATGCCGGGCGCAATTTGCACTTTGGCGTGCGGGAACATGCCATGGGCGCCATCTTGAACGGTTTGGCTGCCCATGGCGGGGTCTTGCCCTTCGGCGGGACGTTCCTGGTGTTTTCCGATTACATGCGCCCGCCGATACGCCTGGCTGCGTTGATGGGGCTGCATGTCATCTACGTCTTCACCCATGACAGCATTGCCCTGGGGGAGGATGGGCCAACTCACCAGCCGGTTGAGCATTTATTGGCTTTGCGGGCGATCCCCAACCTGACGGTGATTCGTCCGGCGGATGCGAATGAAACCGCGGCCGCCTGGCAGGCGGCGATCGAACATCGCGATGGGCCGGTCGCCCTGGTCTTTTCCCGCCAAAAACTGCCGGTTCTCGCCGTAGGCATGCATCCTGAGATTAATCTTGGCGTGCGGGCCGGGGGCTATATCCTGGCTGAGCCTCCGGGATACCAAACCCCGGAACTCATCCTCGTCGCCACCGGATCCGAAGTCCATCTGGCGTTGGCTGCACGCGAACGCTTGCTGAAGAGCGATATTCGAGTTCGGGTAGTGAGCCTGCCCAGCTGGAATATTTTCCAGCAGCAGCCGGAAAGCTACCGCGCAGAAGTGTTGCCCCCGGGGATTCCCACCCTGGCGATCGAGGCTGGGGTCTCCCTCGGCTGGCAGCCTTATTGGGGAATGACAAACCTCGCCGTGATTGGCGTTGATCGATTTGGCGCTTCGGCGCCCGGCGATACCGTGTTGAAAGAATACGGCTTCAACCTGGAAAACGTGACCCGGCGGGCGCGCGCCTTGCTAAACGCGTAGGATTTATGCGCCTGGGCGCGGCCGCCCCGCTTCCCCAGCAAACTGCATCATGCCTTATCGCATGGAGGAGGTCCGCAAGCATCATGAGTCGATCAATATCCACCCTGTTCCTGGATATCGGGGGCGTCCTGCTGACTAACGGAT
>CAYNWK010000238.1:0-5510 GCA_964400875.1 uncultured Anaerolineaceae bacterium
CAGAATAAGTTCAACCTGCGTATCGAGGTTATCCATAACCGCCTTCAGCTGAGCGTATAACTCGTTGAGGCTCTCGGCTTCATTGAGCAGTGGGATCACGATCGATACGTCAACCCGCTTTTCAAGGGGGTTACCTGTTTCCTGTTCTCGTGCTGGGTAGCGCTTTAAATCGATCATATCTGCGGAGAGATCATACATGGTAGTTTCTTCCATTTTTCCCTGGATGGACATCACATCGTATCCAAAGTCGAGATCAGGTGACGGTAGTGATTCAGTAAAATCAGGTTTTTTTGCCGCTTTGCACGCTCCTGGAGCAACACCAATGGGGTCATCACCAAACGCGCCAGGGAAGCCGCGTATAAGATAGCCTTGTACAACCCGACCGCGCTGCGAGAATAATGTTTGCGAAAGTACAAAATTTTGCCCTCGTACAACTGCAAAAACATTTCCTCTGCGACCTGGCTTGTACTCTGGCCGCCATAGTGAACGACCTCAGCTTCAGGCAACCAATACAAGCAATGACCTGACAGCTGGATGCGATAGCAAAGATCCACTTCTTCGGAATACATGAAGAACTTTTCATCCAGCAAGCCGACTTTATCAAGGACCTTTTTCCCTACAAGCATGCAAGCCCCCATCAACACATCCACCTTTCTGGGCTCGCTGAGACTCCAGTTTTGTATTGGGTATTTTGCCAGCGACCAAATGCTATCCAGGTTGAACATCCGCCAGAATTCACGAAAAAGGGTTGGTCGAGGGTAGCAGGACCTTTGCAGTGTTCCGTCAGCGTTCAACAACCGCGCTCCTACCGCGCCCGCATTGGGTTTAGCCTGAATAAAATTAAGCAGCTTGCTGAGCGCGCCAGGTTTTAGCTGCGTATCCGGGTTCAACAACAAGACAAAATCACCCGAAGACTGCTGTATTGCCAGGTTGTTTGCCCCGGCAAAACCACAATTCTCCTGGTTGATGATCAACTTTACCTCGGGATACTTATTCTGAACCATCGGAACGCTGTCATCGTTAGACGCGTTATCCACCACCCAGATCTCGGCGTCGATACCATCCAAATTTTCGAAAACCGACTCCAGGCATTGGTCCAACAGCCGGCAGGTATTCCAGTTAACGATGATTATAGATAGCAATTTATGCATGATTCGATCTCACCAACTCCAGATCTGACCCCGGATGAAAGTTTAGATGGCGGGGAACCGATTATGATTAACCAAATAAGGACTACAGAGTTCGCTGGTGGCATATCTCCCTTTTACAGCAAACTATGTCGATTAGGTTAACAAGTATCGGTGCCGCGGTGGTTAAGGAGCGCTTGCCTCTATCGCAGCCACCAAGTTATCGATGTAGAACAAATCACCCACAGGCATTGCCGGGACATCGATATACTTACTAAGTTCCGTCCTGGATTCCAGTGAAATCATGGCTTTTGCCTGAAAGAGGGCATGCATATCGTAAAGTGGTACAAAAATGCCTTCTGCAAATGCCATTTCCGCTTTAGAAACAAACCAGTAGGGCGCTAGGAGCTCATACTCGTCGATCGCAGCTTGAATCTCGGAGTTCGCGGATGAAGTTCTTAAATATTCAGCCAGTTCGGGAACCAAGTACATGAAGTTCCTCGAAACATTTAACGTACGACAATAATACTTCGATGACGATCCAGAGAAAAACTCATCAGATGTCTCAAGGGTAAAGTTTGCAACTCTCGAAGCCTTTAAGTCTTCTAGTGTGGCTTTTACATCACTCGATTCGGGATAGCCGGCGAGCTTTTGTAATTCAAGATAGCCAATATAGCCCGCGATAAAGGCGTTATGTACTTGCGGCATTTCCTGCAACACTGCTTCCAAAGGAGGAGCTTCGAGCTTATTCGCCGCAGCGTCGAAAATGGATTTGGCGCCACCAAAGACCTGGGCGTACTTCCACAAGCTGTAAAAGCTTTGCGGTGCGAAATTCCAACCGGCGAAATTGTTATTCTTCGTTTGGGGTGAATAAGCAGCCATCGAAAGAGTGATTTCCGGCGGCAAAATCAACCACTCCCGCAGCGTTCCCGATTTCCAACCTATGTGGTTATATTGATAGGGTGGAAAAGACTGAAACTCGCTCTTCAGGTAATTCTTCGTTTGTTGCTGTAGATCGGGAGTGAGATAGGGTAATGATCTCAGCAAGAAATACTGGATATCCGCTGGATGGTGCCAGTAATCGATTAAATAATCACCGCAAGTGAATTTACTGCGTACGTCAAAAATCCCCGTGCTCATATATCCGGGTTTGAGATGACCGGCTGAGAGGATCTTTTTCACTTCGGCGGCTAGCTTTTCTTTCAATTGCTCGACGCTGAACGCCGGGAGGTTATCATCAGGAGAGTTTGCAGAGACCATCGGTAGCGCCTGTGGTGCACCCTTGGAAGGACCAAAGGCGATAACCGCATTGCTGCGCTGCATGAATAGCATGCCATTGTAGGGAATAGGCGGGGCTTGATCGCCGTGATATCCGTATACACCGTTCTTGCTACCATAGGAGGCATACACTGACTCAGGGCCTCCATAATAGCGCACATTGTATCCAGGGAGAGATTTAAATTCTGAATAATTGTCCTCTCGCCCACCTGTATTTCCACCAGTCGGCGGCAGATCCCCTGCCAGATACTGATCGTAGAAGTACTCATTCGGTATTGTTATATCGAACGATCCAGACTGGCGGTCACAACACAAGTTCCAGAAGATACGGTCACCGCCAGCAGAATATGCGTGCGGCTCGTCGACGGCTCCCCAGTCCGAAGTCACCACACTGAGGTAGGGAGTTCCGATCTGCCAACCCGAGACCTGACCGCCAGGGATACTCGGATCGGACATGTAGCTATTCGTCTGGTAAAGAACGCCATCACTGCCCAAGATTGGTGGGTAGCGATTACCCTGGCCTTTTGTCCCGAACCAAAGGATTGGGGCATATTCAGGCTTACCGTCGCCATCGAAGTCCGTGGTGTATTCTGTTCCGGTAGCCTTATTTAATACAAAGTAAGTCCTCCGCCACGGATATTTTTCGAAATACTCCGTGATTGGCATCGAACCCCCTTCTGACTTGCTGGCGTCAATCGTAGGGGTGCCGGCCACCCAATTACCTGGTTGTTTACCGATTGGTCCGACTAAGGTGCCTTGTGGATTAGTAGCACGATTCGGATAAACCGATTCCTCGTCAAGGTCGGTCAAAGTTCCAGGTCCCAAATCAGATCCCACCCGGTAGCCAGAACTACCTGAGAAAATTACGTAATCTCCAGCCACGACTGGCCACCAGGAATGGAATCCTGCCCCGGGCAGGTGCTCCGATTTCCAAACTAGGTTGCCGTCTTGAGCGTTCAATGCATAGGCGTGCCCATCGTCCGATGCGAAATATACCACCCCGTCACTATATGCGGCAGAATAATGGATCGGACCTTGAGTTGGATACTGCCAAACCAACTGTCCGTTGTTAGCGTTAATGGCATAAAAACAACCATCACGATTGCCTGCATAAACGATTCCATTCACCACTAATGGATTGGTATCGAAACCGGCTCCTGCTTGGAACTTCCAAATGCCTTTTCCAGTGCTCGCATTAATGGCATGTAAGTAGCGATCGAACCCACCGACATACAAAATCCCGCCACTGGCTGTTGGAGAGTGCCCGAGAGGCATTTCGGTGGAGTAGACCCACTTCTCGCTGCCCGATGACGGATCCAGGGCATATAACCCCTTGGATGTCGAAATAAAAAGAGAATCGTATGCGGCGACAATCTGAACTCGATAGGGGATGTAGGCCTCAAATGGTCGGTACCACCAGACATCGAGCGAATCACTTACTTCATCTGGAACCCAGGAAGTACGCGCCGGGTTGGCTGCCGCCATGGACCAGCTGTTACTGGCCTCTAGGGTAGCTGGGGTTTGGGTGAAGTCGGATTGTGTGTCGGTAAGACCTTGTACACAGGTGCTTAATGGGAGCGTAGGTTGCGATTGGTTAACGGTAATTGGAAGGAAAAGCGCCATGGAGGAAGAGGAACTCGCCGGCACAGCCATTGTCGCCTGGAGATTAAGTGTGGGGTTTTCACCATTCCCGTCTGTGCTATTCAGGGTAAATAGAGCTCCCGGCAAAGATTCTCTCCCGATCTTCGTCGCAGTCACAGTTTTGATCGAATCGCCAAAACCCAGGCACGACCCAAGGGTTGCCACCAAAACGGTGAGAATAGCCATGATCATAATATTCTTTCGGAACATGGCCTTACTATAAATCATTGAACTTTTAACTTCAATAGTACCGTGGTGTGGCAAATTTTCGGGTCAGTTCTGGAATTTCTACCTTAAGGTTGATCGATGTTGTTCCTGATTTGAAGTAAACGAGAGCCAACCTTCTTCCAATAAAATTGAAAACTCTGCAATAGCCAGCCCGGCGAAGAATATCAAAACCGCATCGATGGGCAAACGGTAGCGCACCAATGCCCATGTCAGGATATGGATGAGGCTGTAGATGATGATAAACATATAAATCAGGGCGATAGGGGAATTCACAAAATCTTGTCCGAACCATCTCTTCGATCTGCCATTGCCAATCGTGCGGACTAAACCGTAAATAATAAAAGGTAGAAAGAAGCCAAAAGAACTTACCCTGGCCAGGTTGCTGATCGTACTGGAGGCTGGGTCTGGCCAGAATTTAAAATATTCCGGCACCCGGCTTAAACTCAAACGTATATATCGTACCGGATCATCCAGGATAAAGCCGATACCACGCTGTAGTAGTGCCTGATCAAGCGCCGCCTCATCTAAATTCCGCAGCTCATCCGGAATAAGCTGCTGATAGGTGTCGCCCATCTCTGCCGCGGGTATGAATTTTGTCCCCTGGATTGGATGGTTCGCCCAAAACAGAACGTATCCCGAATTGGTGTTGAGCGGCACGAATCGATCGAAGCGAGCATAGTTATATAAAGTTACTGGCAGAATCATCGCCGCCAGAACGAAACCGACGATCGCGGCGGACCATAGCAGTCGCCTGATGGCATGTATACGGTATGCGATCCCAAACAACCACAAGAACAAAAATGGGATGAACAGCAAAACCAGTTGGCGGAGGAGCAGACCAACGCCAGCGCAAATCCCAAAAGCCAGGGCAACCTTCCAATAGCCACGCTCGGTGATCCGCTCCGACAAGTGGATGGTTAACAGCAGCAATCCCAGGACGGCCGTGATGAAAAAAGGTTCGGTCATCAACGTGCCTGCGTAGTAAATAAAATATGCATATATTGCAGTTATCCCAGCAGCGAGCATCGGCACTCGCCGTTGGTAAGCTGCATGTTCGGACAAGGTATCACCAAGCAGTTTCCTGGCGAGGAGATATGCCAGATAAGGCTGCAGCACACCAACTGCCACGGCCTGGATCAGCCGGGCTATCAGCGGTTTTACTCCGAACAAAGCATAGACGCCCACCAGGTAAAGTGTATAGATAAAGCTCCAGTGGGCGGTGGGCGCATTGGCAGC
>CAYNWK010000239.1:0-5490 GCA_964400875.1 uncultured Anaerolineaceae bacterium
CGGCCACAGGCCCCTGGGTGCCCGTATTCAACGTGGAGAGCACGCCGTTAGGGTCATTGGCGAAGGCTTGTGCACCGCCCGGCCCGCTGATCTCCACCGTAGCACCATAGTTGCTGTAATAGGCGCGCGAGCCATCCTTGTTGGTCGCCGCAACGGTGATCACCCCGTTGCAGCTAGCCGGCGAAAATCCGCTGGCGTTCGCGTTGCTGTTCCCCGCGCTGACCACCACCGTCGCACCTGTGGCTGTCACCGTATTGATGGCATTTTGGGTTGTCGCGTCGCAAGCATGCTGCCCGCCAAGGCTCAGGTTGAGCACCTTGGCAGGATTGGTGTTGTTGGGGACGCCTGTCACGCTCAAGCCCGCCGACCAGCGCATGGCGTCGGCGATATCGGAGGTGTACCCACCACATTTCCCCAGAACCCGCACCGACAATACCTTGGAAGTCCAGTTCACCCCGGCCACGCCTGCCCCGTTGTTACTGGCCGCGCCAATCGTACCGGCTGTGTGCGTACCGTGCCAGGAGCTGTCCCTAACCTGGCATCCCAGAAAATAGCCCGAACTGCTTTCTGCGGAGGTGATCCAATCTCCTGGGTCGCTGGGATCGCTGTCGCGGCCGTCGCCGTCATTGGCGACCGCCACATCACCAATGAAATCATACCCCGGGACAGTGCGCCCGCTCAGGTCAGCGTGGTTGGTGAAACCGGTGTCGATCACCGCCACCACCACATTCGCCGAGCCGGTGGTAATGTCCCAAGCTGCCGGGGCGTTGATGCCGTAATGACCGGTACCGGGCGTAAAGTAATGCCATTGGTTACTGTAACTGGGATCGTTTGGAGCCAGGGTGCTCTGTAGGATAGCGTCCGCTTCAGCGTATTCTACCTCCGGGAGCGCCGTCAGTCGTTGGGCGATCCGGTTCACCTGATCCGCGGGCAGGCGTTCCGGTAAGCGCAGGACCTGGGCCTCGCCGGACATCTGGCGGACAAAGGCCAGCGACACGCCGCCTGCCTCGCTCAAACGTTCAAGCTGGGCGAGCTGCGCTGCAGCCGGTAGGCTGTTCAGCGCCTGGGTAGCTTTGTATTTGAGGATAATCTGGTTAGTGGGAAACTCCGTGACTTCGAGGGACTGCCAGTCGGTTGTGTCCGGCTTGATGATAGAGGAAGCGTCTATTGCTTGCGCCGGGGTTTTCTCCGGGTTAAGGATGACCAGACAAATTAGCGCGATAATCAGGTAGACGTTGTGGCGGGTTGCGCTCATTAACCTTCCATATCAGCGATGTTTTG
Organism: uncultured Anaerolineaceae bacterium; assembly: GCA_964400875.1. Classification (GTDB taxonomy): domain Bacteria; phylum Chloroflexota; class Anaerolineae; order Anaerolineales; family UBA4823; genus CAYNWK01. The sequence continues at coordinate 1,282 of CAYNWK010000239.1, forward strand.
TATGCGCCTGGCCCAATTGGGATTGAGTTAAAGTAACGGGATCAACTTCCCTGCATCGTAGACATTTTATCGTATTTAATGGCAATATGCTCGAGGAATTGCGACCAATATTATCGGGATAAAGCTAACGGAGCATCGATTATACTCATACGAGTATTTAGAAACAAGTACACGACTGTTATGAAGTTGCATTAGACCTCAAACAAGGAGGACTTATGCACCTTTTGGATTTGATATCAACTCTACAAACCCCTTACTGTGAACACCTCGGGCTAAGATCTTTCACCGAACCTATCAACGCGATCAGCAACCTGGCTTTCTTATTCGCAGCTTACCTGGCCATGCGGCAAGTTCGTGAGTTACCCGAAATCAGCGCCGGCGCCAGGCTGCTCCCCTGGTCGTTGGCGGCTGTTGCGATCGGCAGTTTTCTCTATCATTCTTTCCGCAGCCCAATTACATACCTCATCGACATCCTACCCCTAGGAGCTTTCATGGTCTTGGTGATTTGCCTGTCCCTCCGCAGGTTAAAAGCAAAAATTTCCACGGTAATCATAGCCGGATTAGCCTTCCTGAGCCTGCAAATCATCGCCTTGATCTACGTACCCAATAATTTTCTGAACGGCTCCACCCCTTACCTGGTTGCGCTGAGTTCAATCCCTCCGATAATGTTCCTGACAAGCCACCATCGCAATGGCTTGTTCAGTGAGCTGGCGACAATTGCCATCCTTTTTGCTATTGCATTGTTCTTCCGCTCGGCGGATCGGGCAATCTGCTCATGGCTCCCGATCGGCACGCATTTCCTGTGGCATATCACCAGCGCGATAGCAGCATACCACGCCGTTCGCTTCGTAATCGCGATCGGGATTAACGAGTAAGGCGCCCACACGACGTAACGATCGCGTAACATACATGTTAATTGGAGTTACGTGTTTCGCAGCGATAGTGGTATAAAAATCTGATCTACCATGGATACTACTAAGATTGATCGCTATTGGCAACAGTACCGCGCTGCAACAAGCGCTGATTCTGAGACCCCAGACAATCCATCCGGATCGTTCAGTTTCGGGGGCAACCCTGAGGACGCCCGGGAGATCGCTCGATTGGTCATCGCCGGCGTCAAGACGGCCACCGGCTCGCTGCTCTGGGTTTATGTGGCTGACGGAGAGTCTCCGCCCCGGGCAGGAGATTACTGGGTGATCACGGATGGAGGTGAGAACCCGATCTGCATCATTCAAGACACGGATGTACAGGTCATTCCATATGACCAGGTTACCATCGACTATGCGATTGACGGCGGTGAAGGCGACCTGACAATGGACAGCTGGCGAGAGATTTACTGGGATTACATCCTGGCTGAATGCACTCGAATCCGCCGAGAGCCCAACGAGCAGGTCACGCTCGTCATGGAGCGTTTCCGGCTGGTATACGGCGAGCCGTTAAACGATTTCTGAGCTGCGGGGTTTACTGTGGCGGGATTGTAACTATCATCGTGTAATCCGTACCCCCATCAGGCCGGCCTTTCAAGAGGACGAAATAATCCTGGCTGGCAGGCAAAACACGCTCAAAATGCGAGGCTTCGGCGTGGTCCGACATCAAAACATTGCCATCCTCTCCCCAAACCGCCAGGACGGCGCGGCCTTCCGCAAAGGAAAGATCGACCGTCATGGTCTGCCCCGCCAGCACGTACAGCACGTACAGGTCCGAGCCTGAAGCCTGCAGTTCACCCGACACCCTGGCTGAAGCAGCGCCGGATTCGAAGCGGATCCGTTCAGGAGCAGGGGCAGGCTGGCCTAACGCCGCTGTTTCCGTAGGAACAGCCGGTTCCAGCCAGCGGAAAGAAGAAACGATTTCCTCAAATATGCGCGTCTCACCTGGATAGTCAAACTCAGGCGGCGGGGTAAGCACATTATCCGGGTCAAAGTAATGCAGCACAAAACCGAGGCTGATGCAGGTATCGTTTTGGCTGATGGAGTAAGCCACCCAATCATAGATGTTGCCGGTGGCAACCCCACCACCCGACTCTTTTTGAAACTCCAACCCGTTAATACGGATCGGCTCCGACGAAAAAGCCTCCGGGTCCCTCCCTGCCAAGAGGGGACTGGAACACGGCTGTTCAGCTTCAGAGGCGGAGATCTCCAGGTATTTTTCAACCAGATTCGTACCGGGTACTACCGGCAAGTTAATCCTGGTGGACGTTTCGGTTTGATCCACGAGTTCGCTTTCTTGCGGATACTGAAGCTCAAAACCGAACGTCTGGCTGCGGCAGATAATCCAGTCTTCAGAAGCGACCTCTCCAGGCGTCCCGCATAACTTGGCTATGTTTTTTACCGGGGTCTCGGTCGGAAGGGCTTCAACAGTAATAAAATTAAGCGCTTTCTCCCCATCTTCGTACCATATCGTCAGGCTGTTGCCGGTGAGTTGAAAGCTGCCTGCGTTTTGCAAAGCATTAAAAAATTCCGTCTCCTGCTGGCCTACCTCCTGTTTCGCGCAAAGCATCAAGGTGCTGGCGAGCTGGCCGAAGGAAAGCGTATCCCCGAAGACCGAATAAGGTGCCCCGAAGGAGTTACAGCCTCCCGAGCCGCCAGCCTGGTTCTGGCCATCGAATTCGAGCGTGGGAGCCGCGCCTGAAACCGTTGGTTTTTCATCGCCCGGTTCCCCATAAGACGCCAGCGACCAGCGGGTGTCCGCCAGCGGGTTGATCTCGCCGGGAGGGGTAGCCACGGCCGCAACATTTTGGTTTACAAAGTTAAGCACGCCGCCGTCATAGCGGATCTGCATGCGATCGCCCTCGATCTGGTATCGAACCGCCGATTGCAGCGCCTGGTAATAATGTTGTTCCTGATCCATCACCCCTGCGGCGGTGCAGGCTCGTTCAGTGGTGACGATCGCGCTGAAGGCGATCTCGCCGTCCTGCTGGCTGTAGCTGGAGCTGAAGGTGTTGCAGCCCCCGGAACCCGCAGCGAGCCCGGCGTCGTCGAACTCCAAAGTCACCTCCGTCCCAGCAAGCACCGGCGTTTCCCCCATTTCTTCTCCGAAGGATACCAACCTCCAGCGTGAATTTACCAGCGGGTTCTCAGCGCCCGAGGGCTGCCCATCCCCCGTTCCAGGTAACGTTCTTCCGGGAGAACAGCTAGCAACCGCCAGGACGATCACGGAGATAACCAAATAAAGGAACCCATGTTTAACTGAAGTCATAGAAGCAAAGCCTCCAGATTTGACGAATTAGATCAGAAATCTCCAGCCAGGTAAATTAGCTGGTTGGTTTCAGCTCTATTTTGTAGACGTTCATTACCTCCTAATTGTTCCGAGAGCCAAAACTCATCGACCAGCCAAATGAATTCAGGATGGTGTAAGCAACGTAGTGGTTGACGCAATAATAAAACCGCCCGTCAGCTGATCGGGCGGTTACTAACTTGGTGTTCCTGAGGGCCCAGGATTTCGCGTTCCGGAAAATATCAAGGTCCTTGATTCAAACCCAGGATATTACCTTCCGTATCTTTAAACCAGGCGCTCTTCATTCCACCCATCGTGGCGACCCCGCGCTCGTCAAATTCCACGTCTGGCATATCGTAGACCTCCATTTTTACGCCTTTAGCAATGAGCTGGTCAACGACTGCATCCAGATCGGCCACCATCCAACCTGCGGCGGTGTGCTCGGCCTTGGTCTGCTCTGGGCGCTGGTAAACGAGCAGCATCGTGCCGTTGCCGCACTCATACATGGCGCCGTCTTCCATTTCATCCATTCCCTCAGGCACCTTGAATCGTTTCAACCCCAACACACCCTCGTAGAAATTCCTGGCGCGCTCGACATCGACGCAAGGCAAAACTGCGTAAACCGGTGCATCTGTTAACATTTGAAAACTCCTTTGGTTGGTCGAGAAAAAGGGACTAACAAGGATCCAAATTATAGAGCATCAGCGGCTGAAAAGTCAACAATTTTGGTCCAATTTTTCCCTTTACCGCGTAACTTATCCTTGCAATACTACTAAAAAGAAAACCCCCGTATATGGGGGCTTTTAGTGGACCTGGCGGGATTCGAACCCGCGACCTCATCAGTGCGATTGATGCGCGCTCCCAACTGCGCTACAGGCCCATGATCCGTTGCATAAGATTTTATCCGAGGCGTGGGCAAGTGTCAAGGAACGCTGTCGTTCTGTTAGCGCAAAGTAGTAGAGTCCCCTTTGTGCAAAGTTAAAATGTCCCCTCTGA
>CAYNWK010000240.1:0-5445 GCA_964400875.1 uncultured Anaerolineaceae bacterium
ACAGGCTCGCCCAGAGGTCACCGACTCCTCTCATCTCGCCAACGTCTTGCTCAACCCAACGCCTGTAAACCGTAGCCTGAAGCCTACACTCTCATACAGACCCCGCGCATGCACCAGTTCCTCTCCAACATTCAGACAAACCCGTGATACCCCTGCTCTGTCCAACAGCCAGTCTATCGCCGCCAGAAGCAGCCGTCTGCCATACCCCTGACGCCGCCTGTTCTCACGGACCCCGAAAAACTGTATCTCTCCCGTTGACCCATTCCCCTCTACACTCACCACGGCAAACCCAAGAACCTCCTCCTCATCATCCACAACCAAGACTTGGTGACTCTGCCCCGTCATGTGAATGACCCGCTCTGCGCTGTAATAGGCTGCCGGAAACAGGGCCTCATACAACTGCTTGAATGAGGTTTCGTGCTCCTTGCCCAGAGGAGTACAACCTCTATCGCCTGAAACAATTCGCTTGTCAGGCGTCAGCCAGAACTCATAGTTCAGATGCTCTCTCTCCTTGAACCCCTGCTGAGCATAGAAATGACGCCCGCGTACATTCTCGACGTTCAGATAGGCCTCCAATTGCCGGATGCGCGGCGGCAGCTCTGCCAACAACCTGGTGAAGAGCTCCTCAACGACGAGTCCCCAATCTCTTGCTGCCACATGTGGACCGTGCAGCCAACCTCGCTCCAGTTCCTGATCATACTCGCTCCCCATCGCGCCTACCAGCTGACCATCCCGGAGCGCCATGAAGTAACACAGTTCCAACTCATCCCAATAGCTCAAGAGCAGTTGCCCCAGCCCTTCGGCGCTCTGACCCGACCAGGTATGTAAGCAGTGCTGTTCGGGCGCTTGCGACCTTTGCACAAGCCACTCTGCCAGTTCTCGGAAATCGTCTCGCTGAGCAACCTGAAAGATGATGTTTTCCATGATGATAAGCGCTCCATCGCCGCACCCAACTACTGCAGCTATCTTTGGTTCAATTCACTCCCCCGTTTTCCCAATCCAAATCCGTGGACGATTATCCGCAAAAGGGCGGGTCTCCTCTGGTGATGACGCGGCGTTGCTGGCCAGGGAACCCCTCACAGTGGTGGGTTGTGACTTACCAGGGCAGACCCGCCCCTACGACAGCCAGATGGTGGGTCCAAGGCTGCTCTGTGGTTTGACGGGAGTAGGGCGAGGCAAGAGGTTCCCGGTAAGGCTAGATATTCTTTTTCTGCCTCGCCCCTACTTGCTTCGCCCTTGCACCCACCCTGCTGTTATCCCGGCGACACAGAACGCCACGGGTGACACAGAACGCCACTGGTGACACAGAACGTCACTGGTGACACAGAACGTCACTGGTGACACAGAACGTCACTGGTGATCACTCTCACCAAACCTCTCCCTCAAGGGAGAGGCTATTTATTTCCCAATCTCAAGTCTTCAATCAATAATCCCAAATCTCAAATCTCCCCATTCCCTCTCTGTTTTATGTAAAGCAACCCCCTGTTCGTTTCAATTCGAAACGCGAAACGAATACGCGCTAACCGGCCCAACGCGCCCGCACGTCCACGGCGCAGGCGCCCTCGCCGGCGGGCAGCACCCGCAGCGGGTTGATCTCCACCTCGGCCAGCTCGGGAAAATCGTCGGCCAGCTGCGCCAGGCGCAGCAGCGCATCCAGCACCGCATCACGGTCGGCCGGCGGCAGGCTGCGGTAGCCGCGCAGTTTGCGGCCGGCCCAGGTGTTCTCCAGCATGGCCTCGGCCTCCTGGCGCACCAGCGGCGCCAGGGCGAACTGCACGTCCTTCAGCCCTTCCACCTCCACGCCCCCCGAGCCAAACATGACCAGCGCGCCGAACTGGGCGTCGTGGACGGCACCCAGGATGACTTCCTGCCCGTGAGCCGCCATGCGCTGCACGTGAACGCCCTCGATCTGGGCGCCCGGATGGGCCTGGCGCGCGTTGTGGAGAATCGACCGGTAGCCGCCCTCTACGGAAGCCGCATCGCGCAGGTCCAGCAGCACGCCGCCCACGTCCGACTTGTGTGGGATATCCGGCGAGGCAACCTTGAGCGCCACCGGGAAGCCCATGCGGTCAGCGATGGCGGCGGCCTCTGCGGCGCTGGAAGCCAGCTGCATGCGCAGGGTGGGGATGCCGTAAGCCTCCAGGATGCGCCAGACCGTCTCACCCGGCAGGAAACCATCCCCGAGGGCAGCGCGATCCAGGCCAGCCAGGATCTGGCGGACCGCTTCGGTCTCGACCTCGCAGCAGGGCTGGTCGACCTGCAGGTCGCGGTTCAGGTATTCGCTGCGCTGGACGAGAATGGCCAGCGCAGCAGCGGCTCTTTCGGGAAAGCGGTAGTCCGGCACGCGCGCCGCACGGAAATGTTCGACGGCTTCCTGGATCAGGCGCTCGCCCATCAAGGCGATGACGACCGGCTTCTCGGCGGTATAGATAACGGGGATCATGGCCTTGGCGACCCCGCCGGCGGTGTGCATCGGCGGCGGCGGCAGGATGACCATCACGCTGTCCACGCCGGGATCGTCGAGCAGGATCTGCAGGCAGGCGGCGTACTGCTGGGGCGTGGCCGCGGCGAGCATATCGACCGGGTTGCTCAGGCTGGCTGCAGAGACCAGGACCTGGCGCAAGGCCGCCTGGGTCCCCTTGTTCAGGCGGGCCAGGCGCAGCCCGCGGGCTTCCAGGGCGTCCGCAGCGGTCACCCCGGGACCGCCGGAGTTGGTCAGCACCGCCACGTCCCGCCCTTTTGGCAGCGGGCACCAGGCCAGGGCGCGGGCCCAGTCGAAGAGCTCTTCGCTGGTCTCGACGCGGATCACGCCGGCGCGGCGAAAGGCGGCGTTGAAGGCGTTCTCCTGCCCGGCCAAAGCGCCGGTGTGGGAAGCGACGGCGCGCTGGCCGCTTTCGAAGCGCCCCACCTTCAGGGCGATCACGGGCTTGTGCTGGGTGACGAGGCCGGCCTGCTCGACGAAACGCCGCCCGTCGCTGACCCCTTCCAGGTACAGGGTCAGCACGCGGGTGTACGGGTCGGCTGCGACGGGAGCGAGCATATCGGTCTCGTTGACGTCAACCTGATTGCCCAGGCTGACCAGCCGGGAAAGCCCGAAACCCTGGCCGCGCGCCCAGTCGATCACGGCGGCGCAGATCGCCCCGGAGTGGGAGATAAAGGCCACGTCCCCGGGCGTGGGACCGGGGGGCGACAAGAAAGTCGTGTCCAACGGCAGGTGTGTGTCCAGCAGGCCGATGCAGTTCGGCCCGATCAGGCGGATGCTGTACTCCCGGGCGATCGCCAGGCAGCGCTGCTCCAGGGCGGCGCCCTCCGGCCCGGTCTCGCGAAAGCCGCCGGCGGCGACGATGGCGGCAGCAATGCCACGCTCTCCGCACGCGCGGATCGCCTCCGGCATGCCCCTGGCGGGGATCAGCAGCACCGCCAGGTCGACCGGGTCGGGCACTTCGTGCAAGCTACGGTAGATCGGCCTGCCCATCAAAGTTTCGCCTTTGAGGTTGACGAAGTGGATCGCCCCCCGGTAGCCGCTTTGGACCAGGTTGCGCGAGAGACCGTAACCCAATTTGGTCGGGTCCGTGGAGGCGCCCAGCACGGCGACGCCTTGAGGCGCAAAAAATGGGGACAGGGAAGGATCGGTTGCCAAGCTCATGTTCAGCTTCCTTCAGGTGTGGATATGAACCTCGGCGGATTTTTGGAAAGCGAGAGGCATGCAGAACTGGCCCTGGCTCAACGGCTGGAGGTGGACCGGCCGATCGTTCACCGAGGCACGGCCCGGCTTCCAGGGCAGGCCCAGGTAGACGGCGCCGCCCGCATTGCCAGGCCGTGTAAGTTGAAAAGTCAGCCCCTGGGGAGCAGGTTCCCAGGAGGACACTTCAAGACCCTGGGAAACGTGCAGGCCGCTGCCCAAATACTGGGGCAGGTAGGGGCGGTAGGAGCGCAGGGCAACCAGCGCGGCGCCGTGGGCCGGGAGCCGGGGCAGGGTCAGCGTCTGCCCGTCGATCAGGTAGCTTTGCCCCGTCCAAAACTCACGGGCGTAGTAGGTCCCCGACTTCTCGAGGTAGAAGCGGTTGAGATCGACGCGCACATCCCGAGCACGGTCCTCCCAGTTAAAGATCCCTAACAAATGCCAGGAACCACACGGCCCGGACAGGTCGATCTGCAGGCGGCCTGGCGTGGGACTGTCGAACCAGTCTAAAATGTGCGGGCGCCGGCCGATGAGGGGCAGCATGGCCTCGGCGATGCGCAGGCGTTCCGGCGGCAGTTCCGGAAGGTGGTCGGAGAGCAGCAGCGAACCACCCGAAAGCGCGATCACGCTTGCCAGAGCCCGCACTTCCGCCAGAGTCAAATCGACCTCCGGGCTCAGCAGCAGACAATCCGGATCGTTGATCCACCAGCGGTCGTGAGTGAAGGCCCGGGTGAGGCTGTTGTGGATGGCGTTGCGAGTCGAGGGGAGGCCGGGCTCGTTTTGGAAGAAGAACCGGACGCCTTTGACGACCGGCGCCCACTGCGGGGCCACGTCGGCGCCGACCCGCATCGCATCGACGAGACCGATGGCCGAGCCAAGCGGGCAGCCGCAGCCTAACAGGGTGACCTGCTCGCCGGCGGCGGCACGCAGTTCGGCGAGCGCCACCCGCAGGATCTGGGCGCGCGTCCGGGTGGGGTCTTGATGACGTCCGAGCAAGGCCCCGGCGTACAGGAAATCCAGTTTTAGATACGGGTAGCCCCAATCGTGGGCGGCAGTGCGCACCACCTCGCTGGCGTAGGCCAGCGCGCCGGGATGGGTCAGGTCCAACGCGGTGGTGAAGGTGTCCCAGATGTATCCGGCGTTGACGGGGCGGTTCAAGGCGCCGCGCAGCACCCAATCGGGATGCTCATCGATCAGGCGCGCGTCAGGATGCAGGATAAAAGGCGCCAACCACAAGCCGGGGGTAAAACCTGCCCGGCGGATTTCTCGGGCCAGGCCGGCCATTCCGGCGGACAAACTCCGTCCGGAGGGGGAATCAACGCCCTGGGAAAAACCCGGGCGCAGGGAAAACCAATCGCCTACCTGGGCTTCAAAGCCGTCGTCAATCTGGATCAAGTCCAGGGGCAAGCCAGGCGCGAGCTCGCCGGCCGCGGCCAGGTTCTGGCGGATGTCCCCGGCGGCGACGTCTTGGAAGAAGTGATACCAGGAGCACCACCCGACCGGGACCTCCTGGTTCCGGATGGAATAGGGGCGCTGGTCGCCGCCCTCGCCGAGACCGTGCGCGCGGCTAACCGCATCCACGTATGGACCCAGCGGATCGGCCGAGTCCAGGTGCAGAAACCCCAGGCAGGCCCAATCGGTCTGCATACGGTCCCCCGGCGCCAGCTGCACATCGTCGCCGTTAGCCCACAGGCGCAGCGCCCGGGAGAAACCCAAATAGGCTTCTAACGAACCGAAGTGCTCGCCCTGGGACAGGAATCCCG
>CAYNWK010000241.1:0-5411 GCA_964400875.1 uncultured Anaerolineaceae bacterium
AAAAAACCTTGACACGCTTACATTCGATGGTACACTTTTTAAGCAATGAACTTCAGAAACAGCTCGCCGTCCCCAGTCCCTACCAGCCGATAGCCCGAACAGGCTTTTGGTCAGCTTGGGGTTGGGAAGGTGCTTGCAACTTCTCGCGACGAGTTCCGCCCTCTGGACTAAAAGCCCGGAGGGCGGTTTTTTTATCCATTTGAGCGTTTCACCGTTCGCTCGAGGACGAGGCGGGGAAGATTAGATCAAGGAGGTATGTTATGCGAATGAGCAAGTTGTTCGGCCAGACCTTACGCGAGGCGCCAGCCGACGTCGAGATCGCCAGCCATAAGTTGTTGACCCGGGCAGCGTTTATCCGCCAGCTCGCTGCGGGGATCTTCTCTTATCTACCGCTGGCAAAGCGCTCGCTGACCAAGATCGAGAATATCATGCGCCAGGAGATCAACGCCATTGGCGGGCAGGAATTCACCATGCCGGTCGTCCATCCCGCGGATATCTGGAAGGAGTCCAACCGCTGGTACGAGATCGGTTCGGAGATGGGACGTTTCAAGGATAAGAACGACCGGGATATGGTCCTGGCGATGACTCACGAAGAGGTTATCGCCGACCTGGTGCGGAAAGAGATCAGCTCCTACCGGCAGCTGCCGAAGCTGGTGTATCACATCCAGACCAAATGGCGGGATGACCCGCGCCCCAGGGCGGGCTTAATCCGGGTGCGCGAGTTCACCATGAAGGACAGCTACTCCCTGGACGCCGACTGGGGTGGACTGGACGAACAATACCGCGCTCATTATCAGGCCTATTTCAACATCTTCCATCGCTGCAGCCTGCCGGTTATCGCCGTCAAGTCCGACGTGGGCATGATGGGCGGCAAATCAGCCCACGAATTCATGTACTTGACTCCCGTGGGGGAAGACACCCTGCTGATCTGTGACGAATGCGGTTACGCCGCCAATCGGCAGATCGCCACGTTTCAAAAAACGACTTTACCGCCGGAAGCTCCAAAACCTTTAGAAAAAGTTGCTACCCCCGAGACCAAGACCATCGAGGCGCTGGCGAAATTCCTCGAGGTGTCCAAAGCCCAGACCGCAAAGGCCGTATTCATGATTGCCACGGTCCTGGAGGGTCAGGAGAAAGTTGAAAAATTCGTCTTTGCCGTGGTGCGCGGCGATATGGACGTCAACGATACGAAACTGGCGAATGCAGTCAATGCCAAGGAGCTGCGTCCGGCGACAGACGAGGAAATCCTTGCGATCGGCGCCGTGCCCGGCTACGCCTCCCCACGCGGTTTGAACGGGGCGCTGGTCGTTGTGGACGACATCATTCCCACTTCACCGAACCTAGTTGCCGGCGCCAATGAAGAAGGCTTCCACCTGCGCAACGTCAACTACGGGCGTGATTTCGAAGCCGATATCGTCGCCGATATCGTTTCCGCCGAGGATGGCGCGCTCTGCCCCCAGTGCAGTCACCCCTTGCGGGCGGCTCGCGGCGTCGAAGTTGGCAACATCTTCAAGTTAGGCACGCACTTCAGCGAAGCGCTGGGCTGTTATTACCTGGATCAAGAAGGAAACTCGCGCCCGGTAATTATGGGCTCTTACGGCATCGGCAGCGGTCGCCTTTTAGCCTGCATCGCCGAGGCCCACCATGACGATGACGGTCTCATCTGGCCGATCACCGTAGCTCCCTACCAGGTTCATATCGTGACACTGACCGGGAGGGAAGAAGACGATGTAACCGGCATCGCCGACCGCCTTTACCGGGATCTGGAAGCTTCCGGCATCGAGGTGCTCTACGACGACCGGGATGAGAGTCCCGGGATTAAATTCAACGACGCCGATCTGATCGGCTTACCGATCCGCCTGACGGTCAGCCAGCGTTCGCTGAAAGCCGGCGGGGTTGAGTACAAGCGCCGGGACCGGGAAGAACGCACGGTAATCCCGATCGGCGAAGTCATCAGCCAGGTAGGAGAGATCATTAGCGAGCTGCATGCCGCCATCGACGAGCTCGTTGTGGAAGCGAAGTTCGAAGAGTAACGAAAGCGGGGCGGGTGAAAAACCCGCCCCGCCTCAATATCCGAATTTTCCATTCAGCGCATTTTGAAGTATTTGGTCAGACCCAGCGCCAGGTTCAGGTTTCCCTTTAGGCGCACCTTTTGCTGCATGAACGCCGCCATCGGGTCGAGGTTTCCCAGGATGACATCCTTGTAATCCTCGGCATCCGCCATCAAGGTCATGGTGGGCTCTTCGGTGGTGCCCTTTTCGACGGTGCAGTGTTGATCCTGGATGGACACCACCCAATCACCGCCCTCCTCTCCATCCAGGTGGTATTGGATGACTGCATCCACGCCTTCGGCTGCCTCGGGCTTGAACGCTTTAGGCATCCGGTTCATCAATTCTTCAACGGTAATATCCGACATTCCTTTTCCTCCAGTTGATTTTTGTCCGTAAGAACAGATCAATTGAGATTTTCTATTACTCCGGCGGCCCCCATCCCACCGCCAATGCACATCGTGACGAGACCAAACTGCACGCCACGTCGTTTCATTTCGTAAACCAGCTGTGTCGTTAACTTGGCGCCGGTGCAGCCCAGGGGGTGACCAAGGGCGATGGCGCCGCCGTTGACGTTGGTGATCTCCTCATCGAAACCGAGCTCACGGATCACCACCAGGCTCTGGGAAGCAAACGCTTCGTTGAGTTCGATCAACCCGATCTCGCCCAATGAGAGGCCAGCCAGCTTGAGCGCTTTCGGGACCGCTGCGATCGGGCCAATACCCATAATTTCCGGCGGGACGCCGCCCACTGCAAAGGAAATAAAACGCGCCAGCGGCTTTAAATTCAGCGCCTCGGCTTTTGCCCGGGAGGCGATCACCACCCCTGCTGCCCCATCCGACATCTGGGAGGAGTTGCCCGCCGTCACCGTACCGCCTTCTTTGAAGGCGGGTCTGAGCTTTGCGAGCGCCTCAAGGCTGGTATCCGCTCGCGGGCCTTCATCCCGTTTGAACTCATACGATCGGGTCATGGGATGCCCGTTGGAACCCGGTTCGACGATCTCGACCTGCAGGGGGACGATCTCGGGATCAAACCGTCCGCTTTCAACCGCGGCGCTCGCCTGCATATTGCTGCGCAGGGCGAAAGCATCCTGGTTTGCTCGACTGACCCCATATTTATCGGCCACGTTCTCAGCGGTCAAGCCCATATTGGTGTAGGCTTCGGGAGAATTTTCTGCCAGGTATGGGGTTGGCGCCAGCTTGAAGCCGGTCATCGGGACCATGCTCATCGATTCCACCCCTCCGGCAATGGCCATCTCCATCTGCCCAGCCATAATGCCAAACGCGGCATGGGCGATGCTCTGCAGACCTGAGGAACAAAAACGGTTGATCGTTTCCCCAGGGACGGAATCCGGCAACCCGGCGCGCAATGAGACCATGCGGGCCATGTTCATGCCTTGCTGCCCCTCCGGGAAAGCGCACCCGAAAATCACATCGTCGATAACTTTCGGGTCCAGCCCTTCTGAACGCCGTAATAATTCTTGAATCACCGCAGCAGCCATCTCCTCCGGCCGGGTGGTGACCAGGCTGCCTCGCTTGGCCTTACCTATGGCAGTGCGCGCGGCAGCCACGATAACCGCTTCGCGTGCTGGATCAATATTCTTCATAAATGGATCTCCTTCATCACGATCACTTTAGCTCATATCACCTTCTAGGGGTGGATGCAGGGATGTGGGTGAGCGATGCCCGCCCACATTCCCGTGTTCATTCCCTAGTTCCGCAGCACTTTACCGGTTTGCAGCAAATTCCACATGCGCTGTTGTGTCTTTTCTTCGCCGCACAACGAGAGGAAAGCTTCGCGTTCGAGGTCGAGCACGTATTGCTCTGGAACCCAGGCGCCCTGGCTTATATTTCCACCAGTCATCACATGGGCCAGCTTCTCGGCAATGTGCGCTTCATACTCGCTGATATACCCGCCCTCTTTAAACATGAAAATGCCGACCTTGAGCGCGGCCAGCAGGTCGCGCCCGGCTGCATAAATCTTCTCGGGTAAAGGCGGCCAGTATCCGGTGGCGACCAAATTAAGCGCTTCTTTTTTCGCCTCGGTCAGCAGCAGGTCCCGGTTCATAACAACCTGGTCGCATGGGTTCAGGATGCCCATGTCCCGCGCTTCTTCCGCACTGGTGGCGACTTTCGCCATGCCGATCTGTTCGAACAGGCGCTGCAAGAAGGGCAGCGGCTCGGCGTTTTTTGTCCTCATCGGCGGGTTGAGCACGCGGCGCAGCATCTCCTTGGTTCCTCCACCGGCCGGGATCACGCCGGCGCCGATCTCTACCAGGCCGGTATACAATTCGGCATGGGCAACGATCCGGCTGGCGTGCATCGAAACTTCCGCGCCGCCGCCCAAGGACATGCCTGCCGGCGCTGCGATCACAGGTTTAGGTGCATAGCGCATGCGCATATTGAGATCTTGCATGCGCCGGACTGCGCCATCGAGCTGATCCCACATCTCTCCCTGTGCCGCCATAACCACCATAAATAGGTTTGCCCCGGCGCTGAAGTTATCGGCCTCGTTCCCGATCACCAGTCCCTCGAGATCACTATCGAGGCGGTCCAGGCTTTCTTCCAGCAAGTTAAAGATATCCTCATCCAGGACGTTCATCTTGGTGTGGAATTCCAGGTTAGCCACGCCGTCGCCGAGATCGATCAGGGAGGCGCTCATATTTTTTGCGATCACCTTGCCGGCGGCCACCTCCTCGCTTAACACCACCAGCCCTGATGGCCGCTCCACTGGTTGGTATGCTCCCCGATCCGGGTGGTATACCGAGACTTTGCGGCCTTGCTCGTATTCGTAGAATGAGGTGATCCCGGACTCCAGCATCTCTTCCACCCAGGCTGCCGGAGGGAAACCTGCCGACCTCATCGCTGCAGCAGTCTCCGGTACGCACAGCAGGTCCCAGGTTTCAAAGGGTCCAACCTCATGATTGAATCCCCAGCGGATGGCGTCATCGATCGCCTTGGGAGTATCCGCTACTTCGGGGATCAATTCCGATGCGTAAGCCAGGCTCTGGTAGGTCAACGCCCGGATCAGCTGGGCGGCGCGATCTTCCGACTTCAACAAGACCTTCAATCGCTCGCCCAGGTCATCGATATCCCTGGCTTCTCCAATGGACTCAAAACGCACTTTTTTCGGCGGCTCATGCTCCAGGCTCTGCAGATTTAGAGGCCAGAATTCCTTCTTACCGTTTTCTCTAACCTGTTTGTAGAACCCAACCTTGGTTTTGTTGCCCAACCAGTTTCTTTCGACCATGGTATCGATCAGCTGGTTGACCCGCTCGGATTCGAGGTAGCGCAGTGCGTGTTTGTCGTGGGGTATAGCCGGGGCCAGGTTGTCACCGACGTGCTTCCACACGTCTACGCCGAC
>CAYNWK010000242.1:0-5380 GCA_964400875.1 uncultured Anaerolineaceae bacterium
TCTGGATCTGGTTAAAGTCGGGGGTGGGGGGATTTATTGCGATGTTATATCTGCTGGGATTGACACTATTAACCGGAACCAGGGCTTTGATGCGCATGCCAAAAACCGACTTGAGCGTTTATGCATTGGTTGCTACTCTATATGTTGTGATGCATTTTATCTATGCGTATGTTGATATTTCCTGGGACTCGCAGAGCATGGTATACCTTGGAGCTATGCTTGGAGTAATCAACAGCATCGAGCACGTGGTCTCAAGACCAGTCTCGCAACCGGCGCCCCGTTGGCCATGGCAATCCGCTCCGAGCGACTTACCAACAATTCGTCCACTTTTCGAGAACTAATTTGAAACGATTGCTCACGGCAGTCCGGCGAGAAACTGCCTCGCTGCACATTCGGCTTTCTTTGGTCAGTACACTTTTTTCTTGTCTGCCGGTTTATTTCGCCAGTCCGCTGCGGGTATACGCGCTTCGCTGGCTAGGTTTCCAGGTCGGTCGCGAAACATTGATTTTTGGGATGCCGCGTATCCTTGGGGGCGCTAAAATCGAAGAGCGCTTGGTCATCGGTAGGGGATGTATCATCAACTTCGACTGTGTCTTTGATCTCTCTGGCCGTATTGAATTCGAGGAGAAATCTTCAATCGGTCCGGAGAGCATGCTGATCACCGGAACCCACTCGATAGGTCCAGAAACAAATCGATTGGGTGATACTCAACACCAGAATATTTGCATCGGTCGCGGCGCCTGGATCGGGGCAAGGGTGACGATCTTACCAGGGGTACACATCGGTCCTGGCGCCGTGATCGGCGCAGGGTCGGTGGTCATCCGCGATATCCCAGCAAATACGGTTTGCGCCGGTGTGCCTGCGAAAGTCATCCGCCAGCTTGAGAAGGTGGATGTTGATGTGAAATGAGTTCTCGGACGTTCAATTCGTACTGGGGAAATGGTCTGGCTGTCCTGCGCGCCCGCTGGTACTTGCGCCGTGCAACTCGCTTAGGTAGCCGGACACGTTTATGGGGGCGGCCTTGGATTCGCAACCAGGGTCAATTAATTATTGCGGATCGTGTGCGCCTGGTGTCCACGGTCGCGAAACTGGAACTGGCCACCGGTCCAATTGGGAGGTTGGAGATCGGGTCCCGAACCTATATAAACTACGGTAGTTCAATTGGCGCTATCCACTCGGTGATCATCGGCCCGGATTGTACGATCGGTACCTATGTCATCATCATAGACGACGATTACCATCGGTTGGAGCCTGAACGCCGCCAGGAAATGCCCCCACCTTGCCCGGTCACCATCGAAGAAAATGTCTGGCTGGGGGCGCGTGTCATCGTGCTGCCTGGGGTTACTATCGGAGCAGGCAGCGTAGTTGGAGCAGGTGGTGTCGTGACAGATAGCATTCCTCCGCGCTCGCTTGCAGTTGGTGTCCCGGCTCGAGTGATTCGCTCACTTTGATCTCCCAGGTTATGCCCAACGTCAGCGTAATCATCCCCACCTATAATCGCTTACCCCGGCTCAAGCGGGTCCTTGAAGCTTTAACCTGTCAGACGTTTTCACTGCAGGATATCGAGGTCGTTGTTGTATCTGATGGATCTTCGGATGGCACTTGGGGGTACCTTCAGCAGGTCAAACTGCCTTACTCGCTCATCCCGTTACAGCAGGCCAATGCCGGGCCGGCTCAGGCGCGCAATTTTGGACTATCAAAGTGTTCTGGCGAATATGTATTATTCCTGGATGATGATGTTTTGCCCTCAGCACAACTCATCAGCGAACACCAAAACCTTCACGCTCAGAATGGCAGTGCTTCAATCTCCTTGGGTCCCATGTTAACACCTCCGTCCGCCCGCTATTCAACCTGGGTGGATTGGGAACAAGCGATGCTTTATCGCCAGTATGAAGCCATGCTAGCCGGCGAGTGGGAGCCAACCCCTCGCCAGTTCTACACGGGCAACACCTCCGTTGCCCGAGAGCTGCTCGAGAAGGCTGGCAAGTTTGATCCGCGATTTCGTAGGGCAGAGGATGTCGAGCTGGCGATGCGCCTGGAGCAAGAGGGGGCCAGATTCTACTTCAACCCCTCGGCATATGGCTACCATTTCGCAGAGCGCGGTTTTGATTCCTGGTTCGCAATCCCTTATGAGTATGGTAAGAACGATGTGATTTTTATCAACCACAAAGGACACGATTGGCTTCAAGACGTAATCCGAAAAGAGTACCATCAGCGAAATCCATTCACACAGACCTTGACGAAGGTTTGCATGGATCGCCCCACGGCAAGCAAGGCTTGCTTGCAAACCTTGCGCATATTATCCGCGACCAGTTATTTTGCTGGTTTGAAGAAACTCTCTCGCCAGCTGTGCAGCGCCATTTTCAACGCGCGTTATTATCAGGGTGTATCCGACCAGTTAGGGGGACGCGATAAGTTTCATGAACTCGTTTTTGCATGAGCTACGAGCAGGAAAGTTGTTCCTTATCGGTGGAAGTTGTCTCTCGAGTTCTTCGTCAGGACTGACGGATGAATAACTTGCGTCACTTCTCTCACTCAACAATTTCTCGGGGCGGCGCTGAAACGGTGGCTGGACGGCTCTCAGTGGTTCGGGCAGCGTTCGTATTGGAGGAACATCTCGGACACCAGACCTATGCTCAGAACCTGCGCAGATTCCTGCCCGAATCTAATAGAGTGAAGGTCGATTGGATACCGATTACTTATACATCTCCACGAGCTCCATGGCAGCGACTGCCAATCCTGCCAAGTCGGTTGCGAGGGGCTCTAGTTGGACGGTATCAGGTTCGAAAAGGATTAAATTCGAATCGTCACGACATATATTTTTTTAATACGCAGGTCCCTGCAGCTCTGGCTGGAAGGATTGTAGATCGAAAACCTTACCTGCTGGCGACGGATATCACCCCAAGACAATATGACAGCATGGCAGGCGAGTACGGACATAGAGCGGACGGGCCTGGGTTGATTGCCGATCTCAAGCATCGAGTAAATGTGCGCCTTTTTCGAAATGCTTGCAGACTTTTGCCGTGGTCGGGTTGGGCGGCCGAATCATTGATCGCGGACTATGGAGCCGTCCCGGAACGGATCGAAGTGCTCCCACCTGGTGTTGATCTCGATTGTTGGAAACCTGTTGAGAAGCCTGCTGGAGACAGAATCCGAATCCTCTTCGTTGGAGGAGATTTTTATCGCAAAGGGGGGGATAAGTTGCTAGAAGTTTACGCCGGACTGCGCTCCAAGAAATTGGAGCTGGTAGTGGTAACGCGCACAAAACTGGATCCTCCGCCAGGCGTCAAGATTTATGCTGATCTCCAGCCTAATTCGGAAGCGCTCATACAGCTCTATCAGACCAGCGATCTCTTTGTCTTACCCAGTCAGGCAGAAGCGTTTGGCATCGCAGCCATAGAAGCGAGCGCTTGTGGCTTGCCTGTTGTGGCTTCCAAAGTGGGTGGATTGAGAGATATTGTGCAAAATGGAAACACCGGTTTTCTCTACCGGCCGGGTGAACATCAAGAATTGGCTGAATACGTTCGAAGGCTTGTAGAGGATCCCGTTCTGCGCCAGCGTTTTGGCAACGCCGCCCGCACCCGCGCCGAGCGATACTTTAACGCACGCAAGAATGTTGCTCGCCTAACAAAGATACTCGTGGATGTGGTCCAACAAGGGGATCACTGTGTATAAAGGACAGCTATCTTGGTTCGTCTTGGCGCTAATGGCTAGCTTTCTCATGCTGTCGGGTGGATGTGCCTCTCCGCAGCCCGCGTTCGTTGCAGCCCCAACACCGACAAGACACCCACTCTTAACCGGGAGCGAACAAGCGATCATCGATCTATCCGGCAGCGCGGCTCAAGCGAACCACCCAACACTCTCAGGGTTGTTTTTGCCAAGACCTACATCGACACCACGCCCGACCTACACACCACGCCCGACACTTGATACCAGCTCTCTGGCGCTACCAGCTGGTTCTGAAGAACTTCAAAAAGAGATTTCGGTTTTTGATGATAAGTTGAACCCCAACTGGCGCATATTCGAACCCTCACAGATGCGCTATGATTTGAGGGGTACAGAATCCTACTCTGGGACCAACGCCATTGAAGTGGAGTCCCGAATGGATTACAGCATTTTGTTGTTTGCCGTGCGTAAAGATGCGCAGGAAAGTTACCCGCGCGATCAGGTGCTTGAACTTAGGTTTATGCTTTATAGCGGAGATGAATATATCGAAACCGATGACCTGGCAGTTACCATTCTGGGAAGTAACTCGTATCCATATTACGTGGATAATGATAAATCGGTGATTAACGAATATCAACCTTTGTTCTCAGAGACTCGGCTTTATTACCTTGGGATCAACCATGATATTCCCCCGAACACCTGGGCTGAAGTCAGCTTACGGCTTGTGGACAGGATTTATGATCCGAACTACCGTTATGTAACCGGTTTTTATATTAAAAGTGATGCCGGTTTTCGACAAACATTTTGGATTGACGACATCAAACTAATTGTTGTGGAACTGGAATAACGTTCTCTGCAAATGGTCGATCACATCGTTTTTGTCGTCGAACAAACGCTTGGACACAAGACCCACACCTTAAACCTAAAGTCTGCGTTAGACCAAAACCAGTCTGTCCATCCTGCCTGGGTCCTTCCGGAGTGGAATAAAGACGCTCGAAAACTACCTCTGATTGGCACCAATTGGACTATCCAAGCCGGCTTGCAAGCGCGCAGTGGCTTGCGGGCAATGCGAAAGTTTCGTACTATCGATGGACTGTTTTTCCATACACAAGTCCCTGCAGTGCTCTGTCGGGGTTGGGTCGAGCAATATCCTAGTGTGATTTCGATCGACGCCACCCCCGGACAGTATGATCGGTTGGGTGAGCATTATCAGCACAAAGTTGGACCTTCCTGGCTTGAGAAAATTAAACATCATCAAATCCGTGAAGTGTTTCTGGCAGCGCGCCATGTAGTTGCCTGGTCTGAATGGGCAAAACAGGGACTCGTCGAGGAGTTTGGGATTTCACCGGAAAAAATAACGGTCATACCTCCTGGGGTACATGTGAAGGATTGGAGTCTAACCGAATCTTATCGGCAATCGAATGATACGGTAAAGATCTTATTCGTCGGCGGCGATTGGGAACGAAAAGGGGGACAGGTGTTGCTTGAAGCTTTTCGCTCGCTGCGCGAGCGTGAATTGGTTCGACCTGATGGCAGCACAGTTAACTTAGAGCTTCACCTCGTCACCGCAGAGTTGGTTGCTGAGGAATCCGGCGTTTTTGTTTACAACGATATCCATCCAAACGATGGAAGGTTGAAAGCGTTATACCAGCACAGCGACATTTTCTGTCTACCGTCTTATGGTGATTGTCTGCCAATGGTTCTGGCGGAGGCT
>CAYNWK010000243.1:0-5369 GCA_964400875.1 uncultured Anaerolineaceae bacterium
AAAACGAAATCGCAGAAATCATGAGCGACGGCACGCTGAAGGTGAGAGTTACCGCTCCACCCGTGGAGGGGAAGGCCAACAAAGCAGTGATCGATTTGATCGCAGATGTGTTGGATGTACCGGCATCGAGTGTGGAGATCGTAGCCGGATCGACGAGCCGAGAAAAATTAATTTCAATTATCGATTTGGACGCGGCTGCTGTTCAGCGGAAGCTCTCGAAACATCTGAGCTGATCGTCCCGCCGGTTTATAGTACAGGCCCGATCCCGAACTTAACCGGTGCGGGCAATTCAACCCCCGTGGCTGCCAGATGCCAGAGCGTCTGGTAAGCAGCCTCCCGAACAGTGCCATCTTCACCATATAAGAGTTCGAACAACGCTGGCACGGAGCCCGTTTCTCCACGCCGGCGCAGTTCATTTAAGGCAGCCAGTTTCTGTTCATAATCACCCGTTTTCAAGGCCTCGACCAGCAAGTTCATCGCTGCGCGTCCGGGGGATATTCCGATGCCGCGCTCTCCGGCGAAGGCGATCAGCCAGGCAGATTGGCTCAGTTCGGGAAGGGGCTGGGGAATATACGCGTCGGGTTGATCGAGGGCTTCCAGCGCTTCTGCAGCTGCATTCCGGACTACCCATTGGCCCTCTTCGATGGCAATTTTTTCAAGCAACTGGCGGGCCCAGGGCTGTCTGACAAGTTGAAGACCGTAGATAACCGCCCGTCGGACGAGCAGGTCATCGATAGTGCTGCCCTCCTGGAGAACCGGATAGCCTTCTTCTGGATGCACGGCCAACCCCTCGGCCGCAGCTCTTCTTTGATCCTCATCGCCGTGAAGTAGCAACCCGGCAGCGGTCTCCAGGGCGGTTTGCGATCCATTGGCAATTAATGCCAGGATGGCGGCACGTTTTACTCGCAGAGACGGATCGTGAACCAGCGCATTCAATAATTCTTTGGCCTGGTCCTCGCTCGAGAGTCCCAGCCCGAGCGCTGCGAGAAGACGATTGCTGGGATGGTTGGATTTCGACATTTGTTCAAACAATCTGACCAACCCAGGTTCGTTTGAGTTGATCATGGCTACCAGGAACAGCGCACGTAGATTAACGGGCAATTCTACTGCGCGGAGGAATCCCACAAACGAACGCAAACTTGATGCACGGAACTGCGCGTGGGGAGGAGCATGATTAAGCCAGCGAGCGACAATCCCCGGGTATCTCAACAAAGGATCATCGGTGCGTTCGAGATAACTTGCTGCCAGCGGAGTGACGTCGCTGATCGCAGCGAGGAAATCGAGGGTGACCAATTTACCAGGCCAATCCGGTTGGTCCTCCAGTACGCTCAGATCTTCCTTGCGGGCCAGGGCTGCTGCGGCCAGGTATCCGGCGATCACCGGATGAGAGAAGGCGATTTCGGCGTTGTGTCTTTCGGTCAGTAAACCTGTCTCGATGAGTTCTGCAACCAGCTGGGATGTGGAGAGCGGTTTTTGAGTCGGGGCGGTCGTATCAATATCGCCCTCGGAGAAAAGGGCATAACCATTCTTCGAGCTTTGCTCAATGAGTTTTTGTAACTCAGATTGGTTGGTAGGTGGTTGGGAAAGTAGGATGGATTGGAAAGCCATTTCTTCCAAGCCTGCCCTGGAGTCTGGATTCTTGCTCGTCATGCGCAAGAGATATGCCTCGATGGCATCGATGGGCAGCGGACCAAGCGAATCCTGGGCGTAGGCTGACCAGGCCTTTAGGGTAAATTCAAGCGGGGTGTAGAATTTTCTGTCCGTGACCAGCCAGCCGTTTAAATAATGCGGGTTAATTGGGGAGAGGTCGGCCGGGGTAAGCGGGGTGATATGCCGTTTCCAAACCCTGCGCCAGCGACTCAGAAATTCACCTCTTTGCTCGTATGACCACCCCGCGACCCCCAGGGGCACCAGGTCTAAATCGATCAAACCATCAAAATATTCCAAAGATGCAGCGACGACCAGGCGCGTCCCGGGATAACGCTCGAGCAGCTGCGTCAAGAGATCGGTGATGGCCTCGTATTGGCCGGGGATGATTTCGTCCAGCCCATCGACCAGGACGATGGCGCGCCCAGTGGAGAATACGTCTTCAAGAAATTTCGCCAGACGAGGTCCCACTAAAGAGGAGGCTCTTCGCGAAAGCGACGGCAGCAAGCTGGCTAAGGGATTTTCTGCTTCTACTGGCGCGTTGAGCAGGTCGAAAGCGTGAACGTACACCGGCACTTTTTCACCCAGATCGCGGCTGCTCGGGTCTCGGCGGGCGATGGTGCAGCCGAGATGGGCCAGGGCAATCGTCTTCCCGCTGCCTGGACGGCCTATGATCATGATGTTTACACCACCGGAAAGCGCTTCCGGTAATGTCAGGGTGCGAGCGTGGAAGCTTGCAGCCAGCTCAGGCCAACCGGGCATGTATGGGATCGTTTCTGAGAAGCTGTCCTCAGGGAAGCCAGCGCTGAAAGCGGACATCCATGGGGGCTGAGCCATGAGACGGGGTGGGATGATGATCTCGTCCAGAGAGAATAATGGGCTGGCGATGTGGAGCTTTTGAAGATAGCGCAGGGTATCGTTACGAAAATGAGCTTCGATGCCAGTGGATAAACCCTGGCGAAGCTCCCGTAACCTTTCTTGCAGATTCTTGCGATATTGACGAAAAACAGGGCGCAGAAGACCGAAGAACCAAAGGAATAGGATCCCGGTAAGGAATCCGATCCAGAAAGAAAGCTGGTCTAAGGAAAATCTGCGCAAGAAGGTGGGCATGGTCAGCCTGAATATAGAATTCGCCCGCAGGTGGCGCAGCGCGCGATTTGGTTCGGGGAGCGGGCTGCCTGGAGCAAAGAAGCCGAAAGCGTTGAGCCACAGGCCGAACAGGTATTTTCAGTCACCTTGGCGACGGCAATCCCGCTGCGCTGTTGGCGCAAATTTTCGTAAAGGCGCCGATCTCCACCGTCGATACCTTCGGCGATCATCTCGCGTTCCGAGGATTCGCGTTCGAGTTCTTGAAGCAAACTATCTTTCTCAACCACCAATTCAGCGTTTTGAAGCTCGCTTCGGTTTTGTGTGCTTTCAAGATGCTGGAGCATGTTCTGGTGTTGGCCTTCGGCTTCATCAACCTGCAGCATGGCTTCTAACTGGCGATCTTCCAAAACGCTGAGATATCGCTTCAAGGCCTCGGCTTCGTTCTGCAAGTCTTGTAGTTCTTTGGGATTACGGACTTTTCCTCCATACAGCACGGCCTGGTTTTGTTCGATCTTCACCCGCTGAGCCTGCACCTCTTGTTCGGCATGTTTTAGCGTTTTGCGGGTCTCTTCCAATGCTTTCAGGGCTCGCGCCGTTTTCGCTTCTGCCTGGCGCACGACCTTGTTATCGCTCAAGGCAAGCTCGATTTCCTCAAGACGCGATTGGATCTTGTCGATGCGAGCATCAATTTGTTGCAAACGGAAAAGCTTAAAGATTTGGCTCATGATTGAGATTATAGAGTTGCTTCCAGCGGATGACAAGAGGCAACAACCTTCAATCGAACGCTCCTGGTAAGTTTACAGATATCTGGTGTGATCAACGCTTACATTTCGGCAAGGTATGCGCTTAACGAGAAGGTTATTGGGGGATAGATGTAAAATATCGCTATGACCGGCAGTTCGAGAATTAAACAGGCTTTCTTGCTAGCGGTGATATTCCTCTTGTTGGTGTGCCTGCCTTACCTGTACGCTGCCGCAGCCGGGGGTGTTGATTTCGTATTCGGGGGTTTCCTGCTCAACCCGATAGATGGGAATTCATACCTGGCGAAGATGTACCAGGGATGGAGGGGGGAGTGGCAGTTTCAACTTCCTTATACCGCCGAGCAGGGAGAGGGCGCTTACCTGTTTATTTTTTATCTTTTCTTAGGCCATGTCGCCCGGAATCTGGGGCTTTCCCTACCTGTCACGTTTCATCTGGCGCGGTTATTGGCAGCCGGATTGCTGCTGATCTCACTGTTCCGGTTTTTTGAAGATTCATTGGGCCAGTCGAGCAAACTTGCTTTTCTCCTGGCGATCTTCGGATCCGGTTTGGGATGGTTGGCGACGCTGTTTGGGCTGTTCACCGCCGATTTTTGGGTCGCAGAAGCATACCCATTTCTCTCTGCCTATGCTAACCCCCATTTTCCCCTGGCGCTGGCGCTGATGTTGGCTGCGCTGACCCGCATCTCTAACCGTGAGTGCCGGTCTGGATGGTTTCAAATGGCCCTGTATGCAATCTCCGGATTCATCCTGGCGCTGATACTGCCTTTTGGAATCGTCCTTGTGGTTCTCCTGCTGCTGGTATTATGGATCTGGCGCGCGGCCGACCTGATCGGTCAAGGGGAGAGGGTAAGCCAGATCATCTTCGCTCCGGAAGCGGTACGGAGGGGGTTAGCCCTGGCTGCCGGCGGTGCCCCGGTGCTGCTTTATTATCTGTGGGCGGTCAACAGCAACTCGCAGCTGGCTGCGTGGAACGCGCAAAACCTCACTCCGTCGCCGCCTTGGTGGGACGTTCTGCTCGCATTCTCACCGGCGCTGCCGGTTGCCTTGCTTGGCGCTTGGTGGGCCTGGCGAGCCAGCGACGCCAGCCTGCGCGTCTTACTGGTCTGGCTGATTCTCGGCCTGGTCATGCTTGCCTTACCGATTGGGCTGCAAAGGCGGTTCATCCTGGGATATTTTATCCCGCTTGCCGGGCTGGCTGCCTATGCGGTGAGTCAAATCAAATCCTCGCAGCGCAGCTGGCGGAAGCTGTTCTCAGCTGGCTTGATCCTGCTCTCGATACCGACGAACTTCGTGATTTTGCTGACAGCCTTGTTTGGGATCCAAACTCATGATGCGCAGATCTACTTGGAACGCGCCGAAGTGCAGGCTTTTGATTGGATTCGGGCGGAAACCGAGCAGGACGCGCTGATCCTGGCTGCGCCGGATACGGGTTTGTTGATCCCGGCGTATACAGGCCGGCGGGTGATCTACGGGCATCCCTTCGAAACCGTGGATGCGGAACAGCGCAAGGGGTTGGTTGAGTCAGTCTTTCAGGGCAAAAAAGACTGGACTCAGCTAGAAATCGCCCAACCGATCGATTACGTGTTCTACGGCCCGCGGGAGAGCGAACTGGGCAGCCTATCCACGCCTGCTGAGTGGTCGATTGCCTGGGAAACCGAGGGTCTGACCATTTATCAGGTCTTACCATGAAAGGATTCCCGGGAAACCTGCGAGAGACGCCTCCTGAAGTGGAATTCTCGGAGGTCAATAATGGGCGGTCCGGAGTTAATCTTCCTGAGGTGGTGAAACATGCACTGCGCTTCTGGCCTATTTTCCTGCCTCTGCTGGTATTACTGCCTTCGCTGGGGGCATTTCCTTACCCAAGTGAGACCG
>CAYNWK010000244.1:0-5295 GCA_964400875.1 uncultured Anaerolineaceae bacterium
TTCGATGGTTGGGCATCGACGAATTAGGTCAGACGATCAGCGGATTAGCCTTCGGTTTGTCCGGCTATCTAGTGACCCGGGCAGGCTTTTTAAGCGTAAATGCAGCTGCGGCCTGGCTTCCCTGGGTAATGTTGGGGGTAGGGCGTCTCTACGAACAGCGGCAATTTCCGTGGGGAATGAAATTCCGGGCGATCCTATTCTTAGCAGTTGCCTTTGGGATGCAATTATTGGCTGGGCATGCACAAACTACCTGGTATACGCTGCTTCTTGCGGTTGCCTGGGGGATCTACCTTGCGGCGGCAGGGATTAAATGGCGGGGTGCAACCCAAGAAAACCAAGTGGCTGCGCATAGCCTAAACAATAACCGCCTTCACAGTCTCAAATCTGTTCAAAACTTCAAGGAATTAACCAGCTGGGGCATGTTATTGGGCTTAACTCTCTCATTTGCAATAGGATTGGCAGCTATTCAG
The DNA here is from genome assembly GCA_964400875.1 of uncultured Anaerolineaceae bacterium. GTDB lineage: Bacteria > Chloroflexota > Anaerolineae > Anaerolineales > UBA4823 > CAYNWK01. Next base: position 471 of record CAYNWK010000244.1, read on the forward strand.
CTCTTCCCGACTGCAGAGTATCTGCTTCAATCGCAGCGTTCCAGCGCTGTGGGCTACGAATTCGCCATGACATATTCATTCTGGCCCTGGCGGTTATTGTCCTTATTAGCGCCGTCCTTGTTTGGGGATCCCCTGGTTGGGGACTATTGGGGATATGCCAATTTCTGGGAGGATGCGGTTTATATTGGCCTGATCCCCATTTTGTGCGCATTGAGCGTAATTCTGGGGTTCATACGGCGAAAGAAATTCGAGGAATCGAGCCTGAAGCAGCCCTTGAGGGGTTTGATCGGATTCTTCCTGGGGGTCACGATCGTCGCATTTTTCCTTGCACTGGGCAGTAATACGCCGATTTTTCCCTGGTTGTACCGCCATATACCTACATTCGACATGTTTCAGGCGCCTACTCGCTTCTCCATCGTGGCAGAGTTTTCCCTGGCGCTGTTAGCCGGAATCGGCGTGTCTCGGCTGCGTCGGCCTAGTGGACGCAGCCTTTATTGGGCGCGGTTGGGCACCGCCGGAGCGTTCGCCGTGATGCTGGGAGCGGGATTAGCCTGGTTATTAATGGGCTCCATCAGCCCGTCATTTATCCGGGCTACGGCGCTGGCTGGGGGGATAGGGTGCTTGTATGGCCTTTTGATCCTACTTGGGCCGGAACCCCATGAATTACACGACCAGGCCAAGCCATTCGGTTACAGGAGCTGGTCGTGGGCTATATCCATCGTCGTCGCTGGGGATCTGCTCGTTGCCGGATGGGGGATGAACCCGGGAGTGGAAACGAAGGTCTACCGGGAGAATCCGCTGGACAGCGCGCTAATTCAAGGTCTGTCGCCGGACGGCAGGCTCTATCTCCCCGCGGAGGATGAAGAGAGCTTAAAGTTTGACCGGTTTTTCCAATTCGAGTCGTTCGATTTGCGTTATGCGGATGACACCTGGTATGATGTGCGCTCGACATTTTTGCCCAACGTGAGCCTTTTGGATGGGATTCCTTCAGCCAATAACTTCGATCCGCTGGTTCCGGGGCGTTTCGACCAGTGGATGGACAGCTTGGAACAGGCAAAAGGACCGCAACGCGAGCGCATGCTGAACCTTATGGCGGTGAAAGTAGTAGAGAAAGTGGATCACGCTGACCCTCAATCGGTGATTTTTCAAAGTCGTGAGGCATTGCCGCGGTTGCGGTGGGTTTCCTGCGGATTGTCGTCAGGGTCGGGAACAGAATCGCTCAATCTCGTCCAACAGGAGTCATGGTCCCTGGATGAAGCCGTCGTCCTCGAACGGATCGGCTCAGAGCTGGACCAGGACTGTTCGCGAGCAGCGGAAGCGCGGATCAAGGTGCTCTCCGAAAGTCCGGAGCAAATGGTTCTTAATGTGAACGCAACTACCCCGGGCTACATTGTCCAGGCCGACGTATGGTATCCTGGATGGCAGGCGAGCATTGATGGGCAGCCCGTTGATATCCTGCGAGCCAATTACCTTTTTAGGGCAGTACCGGCGCCGGCAGGAGAACATATCATTGTTTTGAGTTACAAGCCGGTATCGTTTTACGCCGGAGTGGTGCTCAGCTTGATAAGCATCTGCGGTTTAATTGCCGGTGGATTTTTGAGTCGCAAATTCTTAACCGTGTGAGTCTGCTACAGGGAAACATTTGGTGGATGGGCAGGAGTCCGTTCAAACGGCCTCTTTTCCCCGCAAACTGCGCTACTTTGCATAAATAATCGGGTTAGAATATTACTTCGGCGGTTGGTCACGTTTGAAGCATAAGTTCAACTATTGGAGAGGATCATGCCAACAGTTCAAGAAATGTCTGCGCGCATTATCGATAATATCGAATCCGTCATCGTCGGCAAACGAGAGACCGTCGAACTTGCGGTGATCAGCCTGCTTTGCCGGGGGCATTTACTCATCGAGGATGTCCCTGGAGTTGGAAAGACGATGTTAGCGCGCAGTCTTGCCCGGTCGTTAGGTTGTTCGTTTTCGCGCATCCAATTTACCCCGGATATGCTCCCCAGCGATGTAACCGGCGTTTCGATCTTCAACCAGGTCAGCCGGGAGTTCGAGTTTCGCCAGGGGCCAATTATGGCGCAGATCGTACTGGCGGATGAGATCAACCGCGCCACACCAAAGACGCAAGCAGCCTTGTTAGAAGCAATGGAAGAAAGACAGATAACGGTAGATGGCATTACCCATCCGTTGCCTCGACCGTTTATGGTCCTGGCCACCCAAAACCCAATTGAGTACGAAGGCACTTTTCCACTCCCAGAAGCTCAACTGGACCGCTTTTTGCTGAGGGTCAGACTGGGTTATCCACTCCTTGAGGACGAGATCGACGTCCTCGACCGGCAGCAATTTCGCCATCCCATCGAGGATTTAGAGAGCGTGATATCCGTTGAGGGAGTCATTGAAGCACAGGAGGCGGTCAAAGAAATTTACGTCGCCCCACCGATCAAACACTACATCGTAGAGCTCACCCGGCGGACGAGGGAATATCCCGAAGTGTATCTGGGCGCCAGCCCGCGAGGCAGCTTAACTTTATTCCGTGCAGGACAGGCGCGCGCAGCCGTGCGAGGCAGAGATTTTGTGCTGCCCGATGATATCAAAGCGCTGGCGGAGGTTTCGCTTGGGCACCGCGTAATCCTAGGTCCGGCCGCGCGCTTGCGCGATTTGAGCGCTTTCCAGGTCATCGAAGAGATCGTCGATACGGTCGCGGTTCCTGGAGGAGATTTGCGAGAGAGAGCTTGAAGATGACCTCCGGTCAGCAGGTCGTCCTGGTTCTGCTGGGTATAAGCCTCATTGCAGGGGCTGTCTCCGGCGCCCAGATCTACTACCGCCTGGCATATCTTTGGGGGATCTTGTTCGGCGGCAGCTGGTTTTGGTCGATTTTGGTGTTGCGCGGCGTGCGTGTCCGGCGGACTGCGCGAGCATTGCGGGCCCAGGTTGGACAGATCTTTGAAGAACGCTACGATGTTGATAATCCCGGCAGGCTACCCCGGTTGTGGCTGACCATTCGGGATGAATCGCCTTTACCCGGTTCCCAGGGTTCGCGAGTTTATCCGGTGATCGAAGGGAGACGCGGGCGTTCTTACGTTGCACGGACGCGCCTGACACAACGCGGCGTATTCCCTCTCGGACCGACCATCCTGGAATCGGGTGACCCGTTCGGTTTGTTTCCTGTCAGCCAGGCCATTCCGGCGGAAGATTCGCTGCTGGTCTTCCCCATGCTGGTCGATATCCGCAGCTTTCCAAGTCCTCCGGGCGTGATGCCGGGCGGAGAGGCCTTGCGGCGCCGGACGCCGCAGATCACGCCGAATGCCTCCGGCGTCCGCGAATATGCTCCAGGCGATCCGCTGAGCCGGATCCACTGGCTGAGTTCCGCCCGCAGGGACCGGTTGATGTCGAAGGAGTTTGAACTCGACCCACAGACAGAAGTTTGGATTTTCCTCGACGCAATGGCGGACGTGCAGGCGAAAACGCCGTATTCGCCGCCGGAAATCGAGGTCGAAAACTTGCGACGCATGTCCAGCCAGCACTTCCTGCCCCCTTCGACGGAAGAATATGCGGTCAGCATCGCAGCCTCTTTAGGTCGATACTATCTACGGCAGGAGCGTTCGGTGGGATTTGCTAGCGCCGGTCAATCGGTCAGCGTCTTACCCCCGGACCGGAGCGGAAGGCAGCTGTCGAAGATGCTGGAAGCCTTAGCGCTGCTGCGCGCCGAAGGTGAGCTGCCCCTGCAGGGACTATTGGAGATCCAGGCCCAGCACCTCTCCCGGGGAAGCACAGTCGTGTTTATCACGCCATCCGTCCAAGAGGAGGTCGCCCTGGCAGCGGATTACCTGCTCCGCCGGGGGCTGCGGCCGATCGCCGTGCTGTTGGATGCGGCTTCCTTCAACGGGGCGACGGGGACCGATCAGGTTGCTGCGATGTTGAGTTCCCTGCGCATCCCCACTCGCCGGGTTAAAAACGGGGACGACCTGGAGGCTGCGCTCTCCGGGACGCTTACGCAGCCCACCTGGCTAGGGTAGTTCTACTGGCCACCAGATCTGCTCATCCCCCAACGCCCAATCCGGATATGACCTGCCAACGAGAAAGCGCTGGGTGTAGAGCACGGCCAGTTTAGCGTAGCGTTCCCCGGCTGTTGAGGCTAAATCATATAGCAAGGCCACCTGGGCGACATCCGCAAAGGACCTCAAGGCATCCTTGCTGTACCATTGAGCCTGATCCGCTCCAACCGCTGCCAGGTTATCCATCTCTTTTCCTAAAATGTCCCGGGCCAATTTTGCCTCATTCGTATCCGCGCGCTCCAATATGGTGAACATCTCGTCCAGGAAGGGCTCGTGTGCGCCCTTTTTCTGCATAGCCTCTAGCATATCCAGGGCCTGGATATTGCTGGCGCCTTCCCAGATGGCCGTAACCAGTGATTCGCGGTGCAGACGGGCGACGGCGTAATCCTCCATAAAACCGAGTCCGCCGAATAATTCCATCGCCAGGCGGGTTGTTTCAGCCCCATGCTCGGCGGTGCGGTTTTTCGCCAGGTGCGAGAGAAAACGGGCGTAATGATATTCGCTCGAGTAGGGCGGAGCTTGACCCCAGGAGCGGTCAAACGCGTCAATGGCGTAGAAAACCAGACAGAGACCGGCTGCGGTGCGAACCGCCAGATCGGTGAGGTCATAGCGAATGAGAGGGTGTTCGTGGAGCGGTTTCCCGAAACTGGAACGTGCGCGAACCCGGAAGAGCGATTCGAGGTGGGCTTTACGCGCCAGGCCCATCGCGCCGATGGCGTTCCCCAACCGGGATACTGTCAGGTTCTCCAGGGTGTAATAAATGCCGAGGT
>CAYNWK010000245.1:0-5276 GCA_964400875.1 uncultured Anaerolineaceae bacterium
GTTCGAGCACCAGGCTGACTTCATCTTTGTTAGTTAATTTCTTCACCAGGTAATTGAGCCATTCGCCAGCCTGCGAGGCCAGTTGATCCTGAGGCAGGTAATCCAATCCTTTGCGCAGACCGGGGACAAAATCGGCAGCTACGAAAGTGGCCTGGACCGCCGTCTTGCCAAGCAAAGCAACCAATCCCTGGGGAGTGTCGGGATCGGCCTCAATTTGATTCATTTTCTGGCGGTAAACGTTATAGCGGTCTCGAAATTTCTTCAGCTTGATGCCGTTCTGTTCCAGCTGATCAGCCATATGAGCCATCGTGGCCAGCAGATCTATCTGCTTTTCGTCGCAGAAAGTGGTTGGGACGCCGGTGTTGCTCGCGATCTGTTCCATCTGGCGCATCAACCAGGTTTTACCGACTCCGCCATCTCCAACCAGGGTGATGATCGCCTTTGAGCCAACCTCCCCAGGTGGTTTGTTGAGAAATTCCCGGAAGAAAGCCAGTTCAGCCTCCCGCCCGGTGAACTCCTTTTGTCGCCGGCGATCTAGAATACTTTGGAGCGAGGATTGAACGCTCATAGCCTGCCTCCACACGAAACGGGAACAGTTAGGTAGATTTTAACTTAGCTAGCGCCTCTCGGTCTCTCGAATCTGGCCGCCTGAGCCGAGGGATGACTGTTTTGATGCGCGGACTCAAAGCGCTTCCTTTTTGTTCTTGTATTTTGCCATTCTGGACATCGATGGGCGCCTCCCAGAGCAGCAGTTCCACCGTCTGTATGCGCGGGTCAGCGTGAAAACGATGGATCATAATTTGCTGCTTCAAACAATTGACCAGCGAAAGCATGATCATACCCTGGTGGTGAGCCATATAGATGGGTACTACAGCGCCCTGATTGGCCGTGGAGCCATAAGCAGGTGTAAAATCCACTGCTTCATACAATCCATAAGTACCCAAAGCCCCCAGACGACTCAGCCGCCTTAAGTTGGCCATCGCTGCCCGAAGTTCAAGAGGCAGTGATAACGCGGTAGCATAAGGAGCGATGACACGGGCCTGTACTGGTTTTGGGTTTATGCACAAGTCCTTTGTTCCAAAGGTGCGATAGGGATATCCCTGGCTGGCATCCAGAGGGTGACAGCTTGATTCCGAGAAACCCCAGGGCAGGCCTGACTGCTCTCCGGCAGCGATATGGCAGGCGATTGCCGTCCGGCAGGCTCTATCCAGCAGTGTCCCCCGGACAGTCCGCATCAGCAACGTTGGCATAAGATATTCGAACAGGCTGCCTCCCCAGGAAAGCAGCGCCGGCTTGCCATTGGGTCGGGCCATAGGGCGAGCCATGTGCACCCAATGATCCAGGGGGGCGTCGTTTTTCGCGATGGCGACTAGGCTGGCCAGGCGCGCTTCGGAAGCCAGCAGATCGTAATTGCTGATATCTGTCCTGTCCGCCTCCAGATCGTAGCCGATGGAAAATACTTTGCGCTGGCGGTCAAAGAGAAAGGCAAAATCCATTTCCGCGAAGGTCTTTTCCGCCCAGCCAATCGCCTCATTCAAGGAAAGCTGTAAATTACGAGCTGAATCCCGGGTAGTGTGCATGGCATTGCTCAGTTCCAGACACCATTGCAGTGCTGTATCCACTTCCCGGAAGGGGCTCCCCTGGGATGCTATTGTGGCGGCAAGCTGTTCGAGCTGTTTTATCCCACGGGCACAGAACTCCGGAAGTGCTTCCAGGCTCGGAAGGGGGCGCATGCTTTCCTGGAAGGCTTCCCAGGCGCGGGCCAGCTCTCGTTGATTATCCAATTGGGTAAATAAGCTGGGCTGTCGCTGTAAAGCGATGATCCAGGGAGCCAGCAATCTGGCGTCTTCCCACAGCTCGAGCAGCTGTCGTTCAACGCTTTCTACCCAAAGGCAAATCTCTTGAAAACTTCCACCATTCATCTCTCGCCCGGGATTTTGGTTGAGAGCCGTTAATTCTCTAGAAACCTGCGGCCAGTCTTTTTCTACTACTTGGGAAAGAAGCAGACCATACTTTTCGGGGTTATCCTGGCCCAGTTGGGTTAGATCTTGTAAGTGAGCGATGCCCTTCAACGCCGGATCATTTCCGGTAGCGCTGCAAGATGTAATCTGTTCCCGAAGGACACCCAGGGCGTCGCCCAGCCCCTGCCAGCGTTCCTGACTCAGCACGGTATGCTCCGGCAGATCTTTCAGACCTTGTTTCAACGCCAGCAAGCACGCTGCCATATTGCCGCTGTCTACGAGGGATACATAGCGCGGCGGAAGCGGAGATAAAGTCCGGATGTTGTACCAGTTGAAGAAATGACCTTTGTAGCGGGGCAAACCCTCCAGTGACTCGATCGCTTGCTCCACCCTGGCGATCAACTGGCGAGGGCCGAAGTAGCCGCAATCGACAGCCGCCAGGGTGGCTAACAAAGCCAACCCAACGTTTGTAGGGGAGGTTTTTGCTACCTGAGCGGGTAGGGGGGGTTCCAAGTAATTATCCGCAGGTAGCCAATTCGACTCCGGGCCTATGGTTTGTTCGAAATACAACCAGGTTCGGCGCGCCAATTTGAGCAGAAAGTTCTGTTCATCTGGGGTGAAAGTGAGATCGAGGGTTGGCGTGGGCCGGCTGATCCACCAGGCTACTTGAGGAGATATGCACCAGACAGCTAATAGCGGTGAGGCGGTTGGGAGAACAGCCGGGTTGAAAAGTGCGACCAGCCCCAAGACCCCCAGGCTGAGCACGGGTCCCGGCAGCATCTGCCGCCAGTACATCCGGGGTCTTATTTCTTTTCCCAGTAGCAGGGCGACCTGGGCACTCGGGGTCCACATTAATAGTTGTTTGCGGATCGCAAATACACGCCAGAGGCTTAAAGCAATGCCGGACAGGCAGATCCAGGATTCAAAAGGGAGAAAAATGAGGGCCATCAGCCAGCGCGCGAGTTTGTTTTTCAGGATGGAGAGAAACCCTGGATGCGACTCGCGGCGCAGGCTTGTAAGTGGGAGAAAGAAAGGGCCGATAAAGAATTCTGTAGCCGAGAGTATGCTCACAAATGCCGTCCAGAGCGCGGCATGGGCGGGCAGCCCTATCCACCCGGCAACCAGCAAACCAAAAAGCGCCGGTCTGCGCAGGCTCTGCAGCAATGTGTTCATGATTTTCCATCGCTCTATTATGGAGAAGGGGCTCAGCTCTTTCCGCCCCCCAGCGCGGGGGATCTGTCGGCGCAGCCAGGGAAGAAGCTGCCAATCGCCTCGAACCCAGCGGTGTAAGCGGCGCACAAACCCAAGGTAGTGAGGGGGAAAATCTTCGTAAAACACCATGTCCGAGACCAACCCAACGCGCCCATATAATCCCTCTAAGAGATCGTGACTGATGACCGCGTTTTCTGGAATTCTCTGATCCAGACTGCGCCGGAAGGAGACCACGTCATAAATCCCCTTGCCAACATATACTCCTTCATTTAATAGGTCCTGGTAAACATCCGATGCGGCCCGGGTGTACAGGTCCAAGCCAGTCTCGCCAACAAAGATACGGATAAAGCTTGAGAGCGTTAAGCTGGAAGGATCGATCTCGACTCGCGGTTGTAGAATGGTGTATCCAGCCACAAATCTGTTCTGTTGCGGGTCATACTGGGCCTGGTTCAAGGGGTGAGATAGGGTGGCGACTAAGCGGCGAGCGCTCTCGCGTGGAAGCCGGGTATCCCTGTCCAGGGTAATGACATAGCGAACTCTAGACAAAAAGCTCAAATCCCCTACCTGAATATAAAACGAAGTCTCTGCACCGTTCAGCAGGCAGTTGAATTCGTTGAGCTTGCCCCGCTTGCGCTCCCAACCCATCCAACAATCTTCAGTCGAGTTCCAGGCGCGGCGGCGGTGAAACCAGAAAAAAGGTTCTTGATCCGGCGGACCGTAATAGTCGTTTAATCTCCGGATTCCCTGAGCGAGTCGTTCCAGGAGCGCTTCATCGCCCGGCATGTTCTGCTGCGGCGCATCCTGAAAGTCGGTCAGCAGAGCAAAACCTAAATGCCGATCCGGGTTGCCGAGGTAGTGACGTTCGATTTGAGCCAGCAGGAAGTTCACTTCATCGGCGTGCCCTACAATAGCGGGAATGACCACCATGGTTTTAAACTCAAGCGGGATGCCCTCGTCAAAATTCAGTTTGGGCAGCCTTTTTGGAGTGACCAATCGAGCACTTACTTGATCGGTAAGCATGATGGCAGCATTAATCAGCGGAATCAGGGCCAGCGTGACAGCGCTGCCGGTGAGAAGTGGTCCACGTCCGGCTCGCCACATACCCCAGCCAAGCACAGCGGAGAAAACCAGGGTGAAAAACGCAATGTTCCCCAAGTAAAGCAGCTGCGTGTGTTTGTGGAGCCAATCCCTCAGACGCGCTTTGGAACCCGGCTGGTAGCCCAGGGTGGCTTCTAAACAGGAGCGTCCCTCACCCCTTAGATAATATCCAACGTGTGCCAGTGGAGTGCGGTTCAGGCTATTGCTTTGAGCTTGCCTGATTTCTCCTTCAACCGCGAGCGAAACACACTCGCTGGCAACTGTCGATTCGTCACGGCCGGTCATCGAGGCCAGCTCCTCAATTACTTTTCGATAGCTGTCCCTGGTATCGAAATCCATGCTGGAATATCTACCCGCCGGATCACAGCGTAAAATTTCCTCAACCTGGCTGACTTCTTCGAAGAACCATTCCCAGTTTTGGGAAGAAATAGTTTGCAAAGTTCGTAAACAGTTGATAAAAACCTGCTCGTCAGTTGATTTCACTCTGGAACGGATCGTGCTATCTGAAACAAGCCCCAGACGTTCCACGGTTTGGGCAAGTTTTCTTATGGTAGCCCGCTGGAACATGGTCGGCAGGGGCCAGATCTCGGCCATGAGCAGATCGTTGTTGAGCTGGTATGTTTTTAGCATGCAAACGATTTGTTCTACATTGAGGGAGTATTGCGAGGCGCGAAGGTAAGCTGAAGCCAACAGATAGATTCTGGGGTATCTGCTGGAATTACACGCCCTGTTTAGCGGCAGACCACGCAGGAGGTCAGGCCGCAAATCTTGAACGATTTGGTCGATGGCCTGTTTCACCAGATAAAAATTATCCAGGAACCATTCAACACCTGGGGGAACCTCGACCGGAGCGGTGTACTGCTTGTGGAACTGTGCGTAAGCGAATTGAAGGAGGCTATCTTCTACATCGATACCAACCAGAAGAGGGTCGGTGGTGCTGGTAGAGATGTCGCTTTTGTTCAAGAAGAGCTCCATGGATTGAAGGATCATCTCTGTCCATAAATC
>CAYNWK010000246.1:0-5253 GCA_964400875.1 uncultured Anaerolineaceae bacterium
CCAGACCGGCCAGGAAGTTGAGCAAGGTAACCCTGCCGGCGTCCGCGGCGGTCAGTATCCCGTAGGCGATCACGCTTTGAAACAAGAGCATCACCACCAGCGCGCCGATGGCATTGGCGGCTAATTTTGAGAGGAAGAAGGCGCTGCGCGCTACCGGCTTCGACAGCACCCATTCAGCCGTCCCGTTCAGTTTCTCGCCGACGATCTCGCCCTGCGCCAGGATGATGATGCCGATCGAAAAGGCAAGTCCGCCCAGGCCGAAAAAACCGATCACACCGTCGCTGACGGGGTCCTGGATCGCCGTCTCTCCGCCCGCCGAGGCAACGTTCGGCAGCACGAATAAAATCATGGCTAATAAGCCGTTGACGATGAACAACCAGACAATCGTCTGGACCAACCAGCGGCGAACTTCAAGCCATTCGCGGATCTCTTTGACGAACAGGTTGTTGAATCCCAACAGCCAACCGGCGCTGCTTTTCCTCTGAACCGCTTTATCCATCGTTTTCTCCTGATACCAATTTCATAAATATCTCTTCCAGCTGGTATTTCTCGCGGCCGAATTCCAGCACCTCGACCGTCTCGTCTTCCAGAATCAGGCGCAGCAGCTGCGACCGGGCTGCCAGCTCTTCACTGACCCCCACGCGCCATTCGGTCAGGCCGTTCACCGCATTAATATTCACGCTAGAAACCCAGGGTTGGTTTGTAACGCGCTGCCTGGCTCGTTCGATTTTTCCGGTGGTTTGCAATCTGAAGACCGTTCCATCGCTCCCCGCCAGCAGCTCTTCGATCGGCCCCTGGCTGATCAGGCGACCCTGGTTGAGGATCACCACCCGGTCGCTGACTCGCTGCACATCGTCCAGGATGTGGGTCGAGTAGAAGATGGTGGCGCGCTCGCGCAGCTGTTCCATAATGTGCAGAACGTCCAACCGCCCCATGGGATCGAGCGCAGCCGCAGGTTCGTCCAGGATCAGCAGTTCGGGCTCGTTGATCTGCGCCTGGGCGATGCCCAAACGCTGGCGTTCGCCGCCCGAAAAGCCGCCGATCCGGCGGTCAGCTTTGTCCTCCAGGTTGACCAGCGCCAACATTTCCATGACCCGGGCTTTGATCCCGGCTTCCGGACCGGTGAAGAAGAACCGCGCGGTGTAGTCCAGGATCTCACGGGCGGTCATCTCGTCGTAAAAGTGCGGCTGCTGGGCAAGATAACCGACTCGCTTGCGGATCTCGACGCTGTCCTCGACGATGTCGCAGCCGAAGATGGTGCCGGTTCCCGCCGTCGGACGATTCAACCCCAGCAGCAGGCGGATGGTGGTTGATTTGCCGGCGCCGTTTGGGCCCAGAAAGCCGGTGATCGAATGTTCGGGCACGTTCAGGTTTAGAGATTTGAGCGCTTCGATCTCTCCGAAGTTTTTAGACAGTCCCTCGGTGCGGATGACGGTTTCAGTTTGATGGGTAGGTTCCATTCGAAATTTCTTTCTCCCTTAGACCCCAAATGATCAAGACCACCCCCAGTACGATGAACACCCAGATCAGGATGCGGGTCACGATTAAGATGTTGATGCCCACGCCCGGTATGCCGCCGACAGTGAATTGGGGTGGGTGCGAAAAACTGCCGCCGCCTTGGAGCATCACGCCTTGGGCGATCTGATAAGCGCTGAAAAAGAAATGGCTGAACCACTCATTCAGCACCTCCGCCAGCAGGCTGAGACCGGTCAAGATGCTGCCAGCGAGCACTTTCATTGATCTCCTCCTGGTCCCTCAGACTGCTTTTTTTGAGCGTCGGCAATCGCGCCAAAGACGATGCCAAGGCTTACGCCGATGGCAATCCCCAAAGCTAAATTATCGAATATCAGCATGCCCAGAATCATGCCAAAGGATGCCCCCAGAGCGATGCCCAACCCGGTGTACGAAGTCTCCTGACGAGTGTTTGGTGTGTCCTTGTCTTTCATTTTCGCTTTCCTTATCTGCTCGAGGTGGGTGAATACAACGCTTACCTGTAGAAAGCTTAATCGAGATCGACGTTGGCTGCATCAGTCAGCCAGGGAGTATTCGACCTGTCCGGTTGGATAGGTTTCCCCTCTTTTTGAGTGATTTTTGAGTCTGGTTTGAGTGGCCTTTCGTAAACTGTGGACAGTTGTTCGCTCGTTGAGACGCAAAAGTCTCACAAACTCAATCCATCGTTCAAAGGAGAGTAACATGCGTACCTATCCACAACACCTTCATCATCAGTGCAACTGCCACTTCATCCCGCCCGACGTGCTCGACAACCTTGCCCGATCCGGCGTCGATCCGGCGCGCCTGAGCATCTCGCAGAGCACCGCGGAGCGGGCCGAACGCAGCGCCGCCGTCGTCGCCATGCCGACTCTGATGGGCATCGCCCCTCCGGGAGAAGGCCCCCGCAAGGTGTACGACAGCCAGAATACCTGGGCCAAGCGGGTCAACCTGGTCCGCAGCGAGGGCGATCCGGCCACCGGGGACGACTCCGTGGACAACGGCTACGAATTCGCCGGAAACGTCGGCGATTACCTCAAGGAAGTCTTGAACCGCAACTCCTATGACGGCATCGGTTCCGACATCATCGTCAACGTGCACTACGGCGTGAACTACATGAACGCGTTCTGGGACGGCGACGAACTCACCCTGGGAGAGGGCGACGGCGTGATCTTCACCGATTTTGCCAAGTCCCGGGACGTTGTCTGCCACGAACTCGGTCACGGCGTCGTGCAGACCACGGCTAACCTCAATTACTTCAGCCAGTCCGGCGCGCTCAACGAGCACTTCGCCGACGTCATCGGCACCGTTGTCACCCAGCACGTTTTGGGACAGAGCGCCGACGAAGCCGACTGGCTGATCGGTGATGAGATCATGGGACCGGACCTGTTCGGCGAGGCTTTGCGCTCGATGCGGGCCCCCGGCACAGCCTACAACAACTCGCTTATGGGCAAGGATCCTCAGCCCGATCACATGGATGATTACTACGCCGGACCGGCTGACAACCAGGGCGTGCACATCAACAGCGGGATCCCCAACAAGGCCTTCTATCTAGCCTCCCGGGAGATCGGCACGGAGATGGCAATGATAGTCTGGTATCACGGCCTGCAGAACTTGTGGCCGACGGCAAACTTCAACGACGCCGTAGCCACCCTCACGAAATCGGCGCGCATCCTGGTCAAGAACGGCGAGGTACCGCTGGGGACGACCCAGGTGATTCGCTATGCCTTCAAAGAGGTTGGTCTCTACTAAAGATCTGGCCTGCAGAGTATAATTTGGTTCGCCCTTACCCTCCGTCGTAGGGAAGGGCGAACCGGCACTTAATCAGTTTAGGACTTACGCACTTGAGGGAGAGTGGGGGGTGTTTTGGCGGGCTGTGCCCGCCAAAACACCCCCGATTCCCTCGTGAACTGCGTAACTGCTACAGGAGTGAACGCATCATGCGCATCGATTTTGAAAGCGCCGGTGGATACGCCGGTCTGCAGCTGGAATATCATATTGACACGGACGATCTGTCGCCCGAACTTGCCCAGGAACTGCACACGCTGGTTGAACGAGCGGATTTGTTAAATCTGGACCCCGCCGAACTGCAGCCCTCCGGCGGAGGACCGCCGGATGTGATGACCTACCAGCTTTCCGTGGCTGAGGGCGGGCGCAGGGTCTCGCTCACCTGCAACGACGTTACCGCGCCGGCCAGCTTGCAGCCCTTGCTTGCGCGTTTACACCAACTGGCGCTGCAGCAGAAGAAGTAGATCCTTAGCAGTCATCGACATAAACATGGATCCGGCGTCCTTCACCCACAGCCTGATTTTTGGTGCCGTGATGAGCTTGCTGATGTTCGTGCTGGTCTTCGGCAGCCTGGCCTACAACGCCGAGATCTGGCTCAATGATTATCCCCCCGACGTTAAAGAGAAATACGGGCCCCCGAGCGAGAAGACCGTGCGCCAGCGCCGGATTTTTAGCATCATCTTTTTCCTGGCGCTCGGCGCCTTGTTGGCCCTTTCCGTCGGGCGCCTTCCCCAGGTCACCGGCCGGCCGCTGAACTTCCTGGACGTTTTCATCAACTTGTTTACCGTCTTCATGGTGGCTAACCTGGTCGATCTGCTGGTTTTCGACTGGTTGATCGCGGTCACCTTAAAGCCGAAGTTCATGATCCTGCCCGGAACAGAGGGCATGGCCGGTTACCGCGACTACGGGTTCCACTTTCGGGCTTTCTTAAATGGCACTGCCGGGGGGTTGGTGGCTATGGCTTTGCTGGCCGGGATCATCACGCTTGGGGTGGCATGGTTTAGCTGAGGATCTTCTTGCGCTCTTGGCTTAACAATCCCTATAATCCGGCCTGCTGCTTCACTCCCCGGTTTGCAATCGTGATATATTAGTCCTCCATGCCTCAGCGCATCGCTTTCCTGTTCCAAACCTCGCGCTATCAGGACCCGGACCTGGCGTTCTTACGCGCCCCCGGCGCGGATCTCAGCGCCCTGGCCGATACGCTGCGCGATCCCAAGATCGGCGCCTTTGACCGCGTCCTGGTAATCGAAAATCAACGGGCTGAATCGATGCGCTGGTGGATCGAAGAGCTTTTCGGCTGGCGCAAGCGCTACGACTTCCTTTTCCTTTACGTCTCAGGGATGACTCTATCTGAAGAAAATGGCAGCCACTACCTGGCTGCCGTAGATACCCGCCTGGCTGACCTGGCGAATACGGCTATTCCAGCTGAATTCCTTAGCGGGTGGATGGACCGCAGCTTCTCCCGGCGCAAAGTCCTGGTGCTCGATTGTTTCCGCCACCGGCCGACTCCCGCCGGATTGCTGCCCGATCCCTTGCGGGCGGAACAGTCCCTGCGATCCTTTGCCGGGGACGGCAGGTGGCGTGCGATTCTCATGGCCGCCGGGACTTCCTATCGAGCCGCCTTAACGCCGCGGTCGGCGTTCACCGAAACGGTGATCCATGGTTTGCAGAGTGGGGACGCTGACAGGAATCAGGACGGGCAGATCGATCTGGGCGAACTGCACGACTATTTGAGCGACCGGCTCTCCGTGAACCCGATCCTTTCGGCGCACCCGCAGATCGACGCGTTCGTGTTAACCGCCAACCCCCAAAGTGTCCGTAAGAAAGTCCTCATAAAATGGGATATCCTCGCGGGCGCTGTGCTTGCCCCGCTCCTGACCTTGCTGCTGGGGATTTGGTCCGACCCGGTGAATGCAGCCAGCTTTGCCGCTGCGATCTTGCTGTTTTATATCGGCTTTTATGCGGTCCTGGAATGAG
>CAYNWK010000247.1:0-5032 GCA_964400875.1 uncultured Anaerolineaceae bacterium
TGGCTGGAAGCCCTCTTTATAAACGATCCGACGGTAAAAGCTTCTCAAGCCCAACTTCAGGATCTTGCGGCCAGCCACCAGGCCTGGATACGCTTTTTGCACATCGCCGGGGATGCCGCGTTCCGCATTGCTTTCAGGCTGGAGGCGCCTTCACAATCCGAAAAAATGGACTGGCAACTGCATTACCTGCTGCAAGCCCGAGATGACCCCAGCTTGCTCGTAACTGCTGGAGAAGTATGGAAGCAGACTAGCTCCGTGCTGACCAATCTCGGCCGTCGCTTCGAACAGCCCCAGGAAAAATTGCTCGCCGGCCTGGGATATGCCGCGCGCCTGTTCCCACCGATCGCAGCCAGTTTGAGAAGCCAACGCCCCACGCACTTGACCCTCGATACGCAGGAGGCCTACAGCTTCCTGCGCGAGGCTGCCCCAATCCTCGAAGGTGCCGGCTACGGGCTGCTAATCCCGCCCTGGTGGAACCGGGCAGGATCACGGCTGGGCGTACGTCTGCGAATGCAGCCCCAAAGGAGCCAGGAAAGTGCCAACCAGGGGCGCTTGAGTTTGGAGAATTTGATCCGATTCCAGTGGGAGCTCGCCCTGGGGGAAACTAACCTGACTGAAGAAGAATTTTCAGCCCTGGCCGAGCTCAAAACCCCGCTGGTCCAGATTCGCGGCCAATGGATGCAGCTGGATTCGGAACAGATCGAGGCCGCCATTCGCTTTTGGGAGCAACAACAACTCGATGGGGAAATGGGATTGCTGGATGCGCTTCAATTCAGCCTGGGCGAGCAGACTGTCGAGGCTGGATTGCCGGTAGATGAGGTCATCCCCGAAGGCTGGTTTGCCGATTGGCTTGACCAGCTATGCCAATCCGATCAACTTGTCGAGTTAGCCCAGCCGGCTTCCTTGCGAGGCGAGCTGCGCCCCTACCAACGATACGGTTTTTCCTGGCTGGACTTCCACCGCCGCTGGGGGTTAGGGGCCTGCCTGGCCGATGATATGGGCCTGGGCAAGACCGTGCAGACGATCGCCTTACTGTTGCATGCGAAGAACATCCTGGGTAACCTTCCGGCACCAACCCTGTTAATTTGCCCGACTTCGGTCGTCACCAACTGGGAACGCGAAATCCAGCGTTTTGCCCCCTCGCTAAGCACTCTTGTTCATCAGGGCACGGATCGATTACGGGGGCAAGATTTCATCAAAGCTCTTGAAGGTGTAGATGCTGTCCTGACCAGTTATGCTCTCGCCCGGCAAGACGCACAGACGATGCAAGCAATCGACTGGCTGGGCGTCGTCCTGGATGAGGCGCAGAATATTAAAAATCCAGAGGCTAAACAAACCCAGGCAGTTCGCAAACTGCAGGCCAGCTTTCGTCTGGCGCTTACGGGCACGCCGGTAGAAAATCGGCTTTCCGAGCTTTGGTCGATCATGCATTTCTTGAACCCAGGCTACCTGGGACCGCGGAAAAAATTCCAGAGGGATTTCGCCTTCCCCATTGAACGCTATCAAGACCAGGAGGCATTGAAACGCCTCAAGCAGCTGACCGGACCATTCATCCTGCGCCGTGTTAAGACCGACCCGCGGGTGATCGAAGACCTGCCTGAAAAGACAGAAACTAAAGTCTACTGTCAGCTGACCCAAGAGCAAGCCACGTTGTACGAGGCGGTTGTTCAAGACGCGCTGAAGAAAATTGAGGCGCAGGAAGAAGGGATTGAGCGGCGTGGAATGGTTTTGAGTATGCTCATGCAACTTAAGCAAATCTGCAACCATCCAGTGCAGTACCTCCACCAGGCTAGCCGGCATGACGAGGATGGTGCTGCTGCCCTCGTCGCTCGGAGCGGTAAGCTCGAACGGCTGGGTGAGCTGCTTGAAGAGATGCTGACCGCGGGCGACCGGGCCTTAATCTTCACCCAATTTGCGGAGATGGGACAGTTAATATCGAGTTATCTGCCTCAGGCTGTGGGAGTACCTGCTCTTTTCTTGCACGGCGGAACTCGCGTGAAATCGCGTGACCAGATGGTCCGTCGCTTTCAGGACGACCTAAACGCTCCTCCTGTGTTCATCCTTTCCCTGAAAGCTGGCGGGACAGGGTTGAATCTGACCCGCGCAAATCACGTCTTTCACTTTGACCGCTGGTGGAACCCCGCAGTTGAAGATCAGGCTACTGACCGGGCCTTCCGGATTGGGCAAAAACGCAATGTGCAGGTGCATAAATTCGTCACCACCGGGACGCTGGAGGAGATGATCGACGAGATGATCGAAAGCAAAAAAGGGCTGGCCCAAGCGGTAGTGGGCAGTGGGGAAGGGTGGTTGACTGAGCTCACCACGGACCAATTGCGCGAACTGGTGAAATTAAGGAGGTAGCGATGATGAGCCGGAGGAAATACGATTACTACGGTTTCTTCTACGAACCGACCAAACCGATCGAGGTAAAAGAGGGCCTCAGAGCCCGCAGCCAACGAGGGGCGTTTGCAAAAAACTGGTGGGCAACGCAATGGATCCGGTCGTTGGAACGGCTGCTGGATTCCGGACGGCTTTCTCGCGGGCGAGGCTATGCCCGCAAAGGTCAGGTGCTGTCGATCGAAGAAACCCGTGGGGGCATTGCAGCCCGGGTCCAAGGATCCCGTCCTAAGCCTTACAAGGTCAGCATTCGGATTAAACCGCTCTCCGACGCCGAGTGGGAGCAGGTGATCGATGCTTTAGCCGAACAGGCGATCTTCACTGCCCAGCTGCTCTCAGGGGAAATGCCAGCAGAGATCGAGACAGCTTTCAGGGCAGCCGGTGTGAACTTATTCCCTACCCAGGTTGGCGATTTAACCACGGACTGCTCGTGCCCCGATTGGGCTAACCCATGCAAACACATCGCCGCGACCCATTTTCTACTGGGTGAGCGTTTCGATGAAGATCCCTTTCTGCTGTTTCGTTTACGCGGGCGCACCCAAGAACAGCTCTTGCAGGCCCTGCGCCAACGCCGGACTGAACAGGAAGCTGATTTGGATGAAGCTGAAACTGATCAGCAAGGGATCGTTCCTCTCGAAGAAACAATTGATAACTTCTGGAACCTGGGCTCCCCACTTGAAGGAGTTTCCATCCGGATTCAGGAGCCTGCCGTTGAGATGTCCATGCTCAAACGACTGGGTGAGGCTGCATTCGTCCCCCAACCCGGTATTCTGACTCTCTTACAACCAGCCTATCAGGCTGTCATGCGAAGCGCTCTGGAGGCTGCTTTCCAAGACAGGACCGAGGAGGCAGCATGAGCTGCAAAAAGAAACTACCGCAACTGGGAAAGTTGCCACCGCGCTACCGGTTTATCCTCAACCCCTACCAAGACGTGCGCCTCTTAACCTGCCCGGAGTGCAGCCAGAGAACGCTGATTCGCAAGATCCCCTTGGCAGTCCATGTTGATCCGCATTTCCCCACGATGCTCAATAAGCACTGTCGTTATTGTCCAAAGTGTGAGATCTTAATCTGTCATCAGGACGAACTCGAACAGCTGCTTGTACAGGCCTATCAGAATATCGCCCCAGAGATAATCGGAAATAACTATCTGGTTCTTGGAACGTTCGATAAATCGACCTGGAAAAAACGAAATAAAGATCCGAATAATATGGGGAGCTTCTTAGATAACTTACACGGTTTCAAAGAGTATTTGAAATTTGAGTACATTCCAGCCCATTGGGGGCCATCTGATCCCAAGGAATCAAAAATGGAAAAAAGGAGGGATCTGAGTAAGCCCCAGGTCAACATTCAAGGTTATCTCAACTTTCTATGAGGATCGGTCTTACATGGACCTGAAAGTATTTATCACCACCGGCGAAGCAGCGTGCAGCGAGTGCGGAGGAGAGCTGGGCCGCCATGCCTGGATTTCCCTGGCCCAAGACAAGGGAGCCTTATGCCTTTCATGCGCGGATCTGGATCATCTGGTCTCTCTCCCCTCTGGCGATGCGGCTCTTACTCGCAGATCACGTCGACACTCGACATTATCTGCAGTCGTGTTGAAGTAGAGCCTTGCTCGGAAACGCTCTGAGTGGCAAGGATTGTTAGTCGAAGCGCAAGCGCTGGATCAAACCGAACAGGAATACCTGGCTGACAGTAAGGCGCGCGCCCGGCGGCGGGAGCGAGAAGCAAGGCGCAGAGAAGAACTCGATCAACAATATGTAGAACAATTTGCAGTGCGAGTATCTGAGCTCTTTCCTGGCAGCCGGCCGGAAAGGGCGATCGTCATCGCTGAACATACCAGTCAGAAATATAGCGGCCGGGTTGGACGGTCAGCAGCTGCCAAACAGTTGGACGTGTCGGCAGTCAGGCTGGCGATCATCGCACACATCCGGCATGTGGAGACCCAGTACGACTCACTCTTAGCAAATGGCTACGAAAGGCACAAGGCGCGGGCACTTGTTCAAGCTGAAGTCAATCAGGTATTGGATCGTGGGCTCAGAAGAGAGTAAATCGTCGTTGCTCCACAAATTCGCCTTTCCCGAGAGACTCGCAGGAATTTGAGATTTATATCTTTAATCCACTTTACGAAAATTGCTTTATAAGGGAGGTGTCTTCAATAGATTCGAAATTAATGGGATAAGAACTATTATAATCACTTAAAGTGATTATAATAGTTCTTATCGAGGATACGATGAAACAATTCCGAACCCCAAAGATAGTTGCTGCTTTGAAAGCGCTCGGTGAGATTTTGGCTTCCCAAGGGGAGCGTGCTGCCGTTGTTGTCGTTGGAGGTACGGCTCTTATTTTGCAGGGCATTGTCACGAGGACCACCCAAGATGTGGATGTGATCGCCATAAGCCGGGATCCACCTGAGCGGGATAAAAAGGCAATCGAGTCTCCCGAGACACTTCCAGAATCGCTTCTCGTGGCCATAACAAGGGTGGCAAGGGATTATGATTTGCCCAAGAATTGGATGAATACAGTGGCGGGACTTCTGTGACGCTCCGTCTCCTAAAGCAGACGGCTTCTTGGGACACGCTGGACCCAACGGCCTACGTTATGTCCCAAAGGCTGCGTCCCAGCCCAAAAGGAGTTC
>CAYNWK010000248.1:0-4944 GCA_964400875.1 uncultured Anaerolineaceae bacterium
CTTCACTCACCCAAGTGCGTAAGTCCCATCATAATTGTTTAGGATAACACAGCCCTACTTCTCTTAAGTCATTTTGAGTGAATCCACAGCTCCCTTGTCAAGCACCTGAGTGCGCGCGACGGCCGGTTCAGACTCTGGCACGTCGAATGACGATCCCGTACAATAAAAATAAGACTAAAACAAACGATTGATAGTGGGGTGTATCAGCGCGTCATGTGTTGCAAGCCCCACATCCCATAAACCGGCGCCGGAATGGAGCAACAACCTGTGAAAATCAAACATGCAGCACGTCTGGGCCTCATCGCCGCACTCGTCGCCTGGAGCTTCGACCAGCTTTTCTGGGATAAACAACCCGGGATCTCCTTCCCGCTTTTCGTGCTGATCTGTCTTGTGGCGGGCGTGTATCTGACCTGGAGCGAAGGGCTGCGCCCCGCCCCGGCAAGTTATCTCATCCTGATTCCGGTGGCGTTCTTCGCCGGGATGAGCTTCCTGCGCCGCGAGCCGCTTTCCCTGCTGGCTTCTTACGGGCTGGCTTTGAGCAGCCTGGCGCTGCTGTCCATGACCTGGCTGGGGGGCGGATGGTGGGCCTACAACCTGCGCGATTACCTCAGCAACGCGCTGCGCTGGATTGGGTCGATCCTGGTGAAGCCGGCTGGCTTCTTCCTCTCGCGCTCTCGGCCAGCGGCGGACGAACCGGATGCCGGTGTGGAGACCCCCAGGCGGCGAAACGGGAGGGCGCAGGTCCTCCTGTCCGTGCTCGGCGGGTTGGTCCTCGCTCTACCGGTGGTCGCGCTGCTCGGCTCGCTGCTGGCCTCCGCCGACCCGGTCTTCTCGGAGCAGATCGCTTACTTGTTTCGCCTGCTCTCGCTCGAAAAGCTCGGCGAATACCTGTTCCGCGCCTGGTATATCGGCCTCGGCGCGTACGTCTTGAGCGGCGTCTTCCTCTACGCCCTGGTATCCAGCCGCGAGGAAAAGGTGACCGGTCCTGAGGGGAACCCCTTATTCTCGCCCTTCCTGGGCTGGATCCCGGCGGTCACGATGTTGGTTTGCGTCGATCTGCTCTTCGCTTTCTTCGTCGCCGTGCAGTTCCGCTATTTCTTCGGGGGCGACGCCAACATCAGCCTGGCGGGGTTCACCTACGCCGAGTACGCCCGGCGCGGGTTCGCCGAGCTGGTCGTCGTAGCTTGTCTCAGCCTGCTGCTCGTGCTTGGCCTGAGCCAGGTCTCCAGGCGTGAATCGCCCCGGGTAAAGCATGTTTACTCCGCTCTGGGGGTCGGGCTGGTCGGACTGGTGGCGGTCATGCTGGTCTCGGCCTTCCAACGCCTGCTTCTGTACGAAGCCGCTTACGGCTTCACCCGCCTGCGGGCTTACACGCACGTTTTCATGGTCTGGCTGGGGGTACTGCTGGTCTGCGTGGCGCTGCTGGAGGTCTTCGGGCGGCTGCGCTATTTACCACTTGTGCTTGCCGTGGTCGCCGTCGGATTCGGCGCCAGCCTCACCCTCCTCAATGTGGACGCCTTCATCGCCCGCCAGAACCTGTCCCGCGCCGCCCAGGGTGAAACCCTGGACCCGGCCTACCTGGTAGATCTGTCAGAAGACGCCGACCCGGCTCTGTTCAGCCAGTTTGACTCCCCCGCCTACCCCGCGACCCTCCACGAACAGTTGGGCGCCGTGCTCGCCTGCCGGCGCGAGATCGTCGAGCTGCGCCTCGCAGGGAACAGCTGGCCCTCCTTCCACTGGTCCGAGGCGCGCTCGCTGGCCTTGTTCGCCTCCCACGCCCGGCAGCTGGACGCTTACCCGGTGGAATTGGTGGAAGGCAGACTGACGGTGGAAATCAACGGCGAGCAGATCGCCTGCCAGGCTACTCCAGCCTGGGATTGATTTGTCTTCTGGTCAGGCCACCGCCCGCCGTGTAGCCAGCGCGGCAAAATCCAGCCCGGTCGGTTCCTGGAAGACGCGCAGGTGGAAGTGCCCGGCCGCCGCCAGCAGGTGGTCGAAGATCTCCGCCTGGATTTGTTCGTAGTCAGTCCAGCTGGTGGTCGTGGTGAATACGTACACTTCGATGGGCAGCCCGGTTGGGTTGGGCGCCAGAGTGCGCACCAGGAAAGGCATTCCCTCCTTATGAATGTCGGGCCGGTTCTTGAGGTAGGCCACGATATAGGCGCGAAACACCTCGGTGTTGGTGATTTGCGGACCGTCCAGGGGCGAGTCGAACTGCTCTGGGTTGGCGTGTTCGTGCGACTTTAGCGCCTGGACCTTGGCGTCCAGGTACTCCTGGATCAGGTCGATCTTGCGCAGCTCCCGCAGCATGGCCTCGTCGCAGAACTTAATGCTGGTCATGTCCACCAGCAGGGAGCGCTGGATGCGCCGCCCACCGCTTTCCTGCATGCCGCGCCAGTTTTTGTAAGCCACCTCGACCATCTTGTAGGTGGGAATGACGGTGAAAGTGTTGTCGAAGTTCCTGACCTGGATGGCGTGCAGGCTGATGTTGACCACGTCGCCGTCCGCTCCGTAGCTGGGCACTTCGATCCAGTCGCCCTCTTTGATCAGGTCTTGCGCCCCGATCTGGATGCTGGCGACCAGCGAAAGCAGCGTGTCCCGGAAGATCAACAGCAGCACGGCGGTCAGCGCGCCCAGCCCGGTGAGCAGCACCAGCGGAGACTCGCCGGTGAACAGTGAAACGCTCAAGATGACCGCCACCAGGATGATCAGCAGCTTGGTCAGGTCGAAATAACCCTGGATGCTGACGCCCTTGAAGTTGGGGCTGCTCTCGTAGATCTCGTTCAAGGCGTCCAACAGCGAATTGATCGTCAACACCGAGACCCACATGATCAGGAACAGCGCCCCGACCTCGATCGCCCTGGGCGGGACCGGCAGCAGGTAGGCGAACGCGTAGATCGCCGTGAGCGGCGCCAGCCAGGCGATCCGGAAGGGTCGCAGGTGCTTGACCAGGATGTCGTCCACCTTGGTTTTGGTGCGCGCCGCCAGCCCTATCAAACCCCGGGCTACGATGTTGCGCGTGAACAGGAACAGCGCCAGGCTGGCAAGGATGATCCCCAATGCGGCCATCAGCGGATTTTGCGCGATCCAGTTCTGGATTTGAATGGTGTTCATGCACTCCCCTCCATGTTTTTAATAAACCTAATTCTACCATTCATGCCTGATTAATCGAGTATGGGGTTGCCAGGCGTGTTTAGCACACCTGGCAACCCCACAATCCCTTTTAAGGGCCGGTAGGACTAGCTGAATTCTTTGGTATCCCCGCCGCGCCGGGGCGACCTCCCTGCGCCGTGCGGCAGAGTCTGCATCTCCCCCTCAAGGAAATAGGCTCCCAACAGCTCGCTTTCCTGGGCGGCTTCCAGCGCTTTCTCAGCCTGCGCCAGCAGCTCCTCCACGCTGCGCTCAGCTGCCGAATACACCGCTGCGCCAAAACAGGCCCGCAGCTGGCAGGTCGCTTCCACAAGTGGGATAGGCAGGGACAAGCTGCCCTCCAGCCGCCGGATGATCGTCTCGATATCTCTGCCGTCCTGCAGTTCCTCGTGCAGCGCAGCGAATTTCTGAGCCGAGAATCGCGCTACCGCGTCCGTAGTGCGCAGCGCCTCGCTTAACTGCTTGGCAGCGGTCTGCAGGACCAAAACGGTCTCGTCTGGGTCCGGGGAACTATCTCCCAGGCCGGTCAGCTCGATCTGGAGCACGATCACGGCGAACAGGAAGTTGCTCCGGCGCTGGGCGCGCTCGAAAGCCAGCTCCAGGCGCGAGATAAAGTATTCCCGGTTGTACAGCTCCGTGATCGGATCGCGCAGCAGGGCGCTCTTGGGCTGCGTCTCGAAAGCGCCGAGGCGTTCGGCCAGCGTTTTGAGCTGGTCCACGTCCACGGGTTTGAGCAAGACCAGATCGGCCAGGTTGGCGATCGGCTGGGCCATCGCCGAATAGGAGGTGATCACGATCACGCGGGTGGCGTCGAAGCGCGGGTTGGCGCGCAGTTGGAACAGGATGTGCGCCCCGCTGACGTCGAGTCCCAGGCGCAGATCGAGCAAAATCAGGTTGGGTACATTGCCGGACAGGCTGATCATCGCCCCCTTAGCCGAAAAGACGGTCTCGCATTCGAACCCGGCGATCTCCAGCACCGTGCTGAACAGGTTAGCCGTATCGCGGTCGTCGTCAACGATCAGGGCTTTTAACTTGTCCATGTACCCCTCGATAGTGTACTTTGCTTGGCAGGCGCTCGCTCGGGTCCTGTCAGGTCCGGATTCCGTCAGTCCGCCCTAATCATTATACAAGAAGATCACCGGTTAACCGCCTCACAGGTTTGCGATGTCTCCCCAAACGCTAAAGGATTTCGTTCACGTCTGGAACGGCAACCGGCCACTCGCCGAGGTCTCGCAGCGCCTCGATCTCTCTGTGCAGAAAACTTAGGAACAGGACGTTATGGGGGAGCTCCTTATGGTGTGAGGCTTCCAGATTCGCTCTTAGCAAGTCCAAACACGCGGTGTACAGGTCAAACGGATCGACCTCCGCCAAGCGCTTCTCAAAGACCTGATCCTTTCCACAGGCCGCGTGTCGCTCCGCCAGGATGATCTCTGACTCTTCGGCCAGGATCGTTGGGACAGCCTCCTCGTTCCCGGTTTCCAATATCGGCGCTGACGAGCTGAGCGTGCAGGTTGTGTAGGCCTCACTGCAGTGGATGTCCAAAGTTCCCCCGTAGGTAAAAACGATTACCGTCTTCCCTGCCCGGTCGATGACTTTCAGCGCGCCGGCGCAAACCCTGAACTGGTCTCGAGACGTCCAAGGATGGTCGACGATCAGCTGTTCTATCGGGCTGCTGGCCTTCAATGGCCCCGACCGAACCACCGAGATCGATAAGCGGTGGGGATCGAAGTGCTGCAGGGTAGGCGTCTCGTAAAGATGCACTTCCAGTTTGGGATATCCCGGAGAATGAGCGTA
>CAYNWK010000249.1:0-4811 GCA_964400875.1 uncultured Anaerolineaceae bacterium
TACCGCTTGACTCCTTTACCTAACTTTGTTATACTTTTATAAGTCGTAACCCGATATATATTTGGGCTAGTCTGGGGTGGATAAATCCTTTTCGAGCTTCACCGGGGTGTGGAGGAACTGTGGAGTCGCGAGGCTCTACGGGTTCGCCCGGTGAGAGGTACTCGAAATGGAAACTTTTGCGACCGAGTAGCTGAGGGCGCATCGTGAGGCTATACCACCGTTTCTTCTTGCTTTCCCTGATCGCGGCTCTCCTGCTGATCTGCTTTCCCCTGGCCTTTTCCTTTGAATCCCCGGTGTACGTGAAGCAGGTGGTCCTGGCCGATCTGAGCGGCGACGGCTATCCGGACGCGTACGTGGTGGTCACCCGGGACGGCGAGCCCTACGGACGACTTTCCAGCCACGTGCTGGTCAACGATGGGGCCGGGGACTTTACCGACAGCGGCCAGAGGCTGGAGTTGGGACGCAGCACAACCGCCGCAGCTGGGGACCTGGACTCCGACGGCGATATCGACCTAGTAGCAAACGAATATGGCTTGCTCATGCAATACCGCAACGATGGATCCGGCACGATGGAATCTTTGGGCGGCGTTTCGAACGCAGAGGTCACGGTCGGCAGTGAGTATTTTGCGCTGGCGGACCTGGACGGCAACGGCACGCTGGACGTCTACGCGGCCGGCTGCTGTGGCGGCATGACAAGCGACGGTACGCAGCCGCTTTACCCCTACGATACGGTCTGGCTGAACGAAGGAGACGAGCTGTTCCGGGGCAACGGCCAGCTGCTCAGCAAGCAGGGCAGCAACGCCGTCGCATTAGGAGACCTGAATGGAGACGGCTCTCCGGACGCTTTCCTGGCAGTTGGTTCGTCGATCCACGCAAACGTGGAATTTACTAATGACAACCCAAACCAGGTCTGGCTGAATGATGGAAATGGAAACTTTCACGACAGCGGGCAGCGTTTGGGTATGGAAGAAAGCCTGGCCGTCGCGCTGGGAGACCTGAACGGAGACGGCTCGCTCGACGCCGTGGTCGGCAATCGTGGGCCCGGTGAAGTCTGGTTCAACGAAGGGAGCGGGGACTTCACCGCCGGGAACCAGAGCCTGGGAGAGGGGAGGACGCAATCGGTCCACCTGGCCGACCTGGATGGCGACGGCGACCTGGACGCGATCCTCGCTGGAGAGGTCGCCGCCGATGTGTGGTTCAACGATGGCAGCGGTCATTTCACCCACAGAAACCAACAAATTGAATACGGCGCTGGTGGAGCCGTAGCAGCAGGCGACGTCGATGGCGATGGCACGGTGGACGTGCTGGTCGTGGGTACGGGTACTTACCAGCTGTGGCGCAACGACGGTCACGGCCGGTTCACAGCGAATGCCCGAATGGAATTCCTGGAGGATTGATGACCGGGGTGCGCAAAATAAGCTCTTGCAGTAAACTGGGAGCTGACGCTGAAAAGTTCTTGACTCCGAGCGCAATTTCCTGTATGCTATAGAGCATAAGTTTCTTAGGTATAAAAAGGAAAAAGTGTATCGATGTCTTCGTTGGATCAAATGCGTAAGGGCAGCACCGATCTCTTGATCCTGAGCTTGCTGGCCGAGCGGCCCATGTACGGCTACGAGATCAGCCAGCTGCTCGAGCGGCGCAGCCAGGGCTATTTTGAGATGAAGGAAGGTCTGCTGTATCCCGCCTTGCACCGCATGCAGCAGAACGGATGGTTGTCCTCGGAGTGGCGCAAGGTGGAAGGGAGGCGGCGCAAGTATTATGCGCTAACCCCTTTAGGAGGCGAGGTGCTCGGCGCGCAGGTGTCCGAGTGGAAGACTTTCCTCGAGGAGTTGCGGGCGTTGTTGAAGGCCAACCAGGTATGGACAAAGTAAACATCGAGCAGGTGCTGGCAAAGATTGGCGCGCACCTGAACCTGAGCAAAGAGACCGAGCACGAACTGCTCGCTGAAATACGCACCCACCTGGAGGACGCCGTCGCGGAAGCCCGCGCCCGGGGCGAGGACGAAGGCCAGGCCTTGCTGAGGGCAGCTGAACGCTTTGGACCTGATGAAGTCGGCTCTGAGCTCCAGGATGTGCACGCCGATTGGGAATCCATCGACGCCATCATCGCCAGCGCCGTGCCGGTTTTGTTCGCCCTGATCCTGCGCTGGCTGATCTTCGCTCCCAACGGTTCGGCGATCGATTGGGCAAGGCTGTTGACCTGGCCCGGGTTCTGGATCATCGCCCTGGCCGCGCTCGTTATTCCGGCCTATCGTTTGAAACGCTGGCGCTTCGCGCTGGTGGGGTGGGGGGTCTTCTGGCTTCTAACCGTGATCTTTGTCGTGTTTCCCCATATCAATCAGTGGTAATCCAGGAGGGTAGTTATGACCGAGTCCGCCGTACACACCGCCAAAACCACCAAGCCGTTCAGCGTGGAAACTTTTGGTATCATCGAAAAGATCTTGCGGGATCGCTATGCGTTCTTCGAAGAAATCCGCGAGGGGATCGGTATGGGCGCCAAGATCAGGGCCATGATCATCTCCAGCGTGACTTACTTCGCCCTTTACGGCGCCGTCATGGGGTCGAGCCACAGCCTGTGGCAGTCGTTGAGCTCGGCGGCGAAGCTGCCGCTGCTCTTCCTGGCCACCCTGTTCGTCTGCGTGCCCAGCCTGTATTTCTTCAGCCTGCTGTTCGGGTCGAACCAGAGTCTTAGCCAGAGCCTGACGGTCATCCTGACCGCGATCACCGTCACCGCGGTGCTGCTGCTCAGCTGTGCGCCGATCACGCTCTTCTTTCTGCTGACCACCAGCCAATACCAGTTCTTTAAGCTGCTCAACGTGGCTATTTTTGGCATCGCCGGGCTGATGGGCATCGTCTTCCTTTACCAGGGCATCAAAGTGGTCTCCGGCGCCGAGACGGAAGGCGCCGGGCTGCGCAGGTGGGTGCTGGTCGCCTGGATGTTCGTCTACGCTTTCGTGGGCAGCCAGATGGCCTGGACGTTTCGCCCTTTCGTCGGATCGCCGGATTACCCCTTTGAACTATTCCGCCAATTAGGCGGCAATTTTTACGCGAACGTCTTTCGCAGCATCGGCGAGATTTTGGGCTATGTCATCGTGCGTTGAGCGCACGAGAGACCCGGGTGTAACGGGGTGTTCGGGCGGACCTCGTCCGCCCGAACACCCCGTTCTGTTATACCCGGGATGCGGCCGGGGGATGGACGTCGATGCCTTCGCTCCTGTTGAGGCCTCCTGAGGACTCCACCGCTTTAGGGTAGCGCTGCGATATCCGACGAAGACCCCACAAGCCGATCAAGCCGAACAGGATCATCACCGCCTCGATGGTCCAGAGGTGCCCGAGCGCATCCACACCCCAGAATTGGGCGAAGGAAGCCACGCTGTCCAGCAGGGTCTTGTAGAGAAAGGCCGCCCCGAACCAGCGCTTCTGCCCGCTGAGCACCCCATAGAACAACAACACGCAGGTCAGGATATGCACGAAGATGACCGCCAGGCGCTCGACGATGGGCGCCAGGTCGTACAACAGGTTATTCGCCAGGGCCAGCTGCGCCAGGTTCGGCGCGGGGATCAGGTCGGGCGCGAGCAAGCCGCTCGCCGCGGAGATGAAGGAGAGCAACCCCAGCAGCAGCGCCTCGATCGCTCCGAAGCCGATACCGAAGGCCAGGGCTTTGTTCCAGGGAACGGATCCCAGGCGCGTGTAGCGCAGCACGAGCCAGAGCAGCCCAACTTCGAACATGCCGGTGAGGGCGCCGACATATAAATGGAAGAGCAGCGTCCCCCAAGGGGCGGGCAGCCCCCCGATCAAGGCCTGGTAAACGGAGGGGTTGACAGGAACAGCCCAGGCGAACTTGAGCGCGACGGCCACGATCCAGGCCAAGCCGCCCAAAGCCAGATACCCAAATCCAAGCCGGCGGGTTAGCGCGTAGCCGATGAAGGCCAACGCTACCAGGACCATGCCCAGCCCGGGCGCCAGCACTACAGGCGTCAGCTCCTGGACCCAGTAGCTGATGTCGTAGCTGGCGGTGACCGGTCCATCCCAGACCAGGCCCAGCTGGTAGGCGCCGGTCTTTTCAGGCTGGATGGCCGTTTTGATCTGGAACTCACCGCCCATAACGCCGGGCGTCCAGGCCACCTCTCCGGAAGGATCGCGCAGTTCGAAAGATAACTTGCCGTGCTCCACGTTCCCCGAAACGCGTATGCTGATGGGAATGCCTTTATCCAGCAGTTCCTGGTCCACAGTGAACTTGAAGGGCATCTCCTCCCCGGCCGCATCTCGTTCCAGCCTCGCTCCGGAGATATTTGCCCAAGGACCGCCGGCAGGTACCTGGCTGTCCTGCGCGCACCCGCCCAGCGCAAGCGCGAACGCTGCCAGGAGCAGCAGGTGAATCCATGCGCTGAACATCACATATCTCTTGGAAAGTTTATTTGTGTTCTCCATGGCTTTTTCCTTTTTGGGTTTAGCTTAGAACTCCAACTTTTCGAAACGCCATAAACCGACGGCAATAAAGATCAGCGTCCAGATCGCCGTCGAAACAACAGGCAGCAGGATGGGCAACGGCGCGGTTTCACCTAAGGCCGCCAGGCCCGCCAAGTCGGGCAGCATCCAGGGGGTTACCAGGGTCAGCGTCCCAATAAAATTTCGCAGCAGCAGGCCAACCAGGAGCACACCCAAGGACACACCTAGGACCATCTCCCGGCTTTTCGCCAGCACGCCCATCATTAAGGTCAGGCTTAGATAGAAGCAGAGGTGTAACGCTAACATTTCCAGACCGGCCAGGAAGTTGAGCAAGGTAACCCTGCCGGCGTCCGCGGCGGTCAG
>CAYNWK010000250.1:0-4787 GCA_964400875.1 uncultured Anaerolineaceae bacterium
GAACATGTGCACAGGCACCCGGATGGTGCGCCCTTGGTCGGCGATTGCCCGCGTGATCGTCTGGCGGATCCACCAGGTGGCGTAAGTCGAGAAGCGGAAACCCCGGCGGTGGTCGAATTTCTCAACCGCTTTCATCAAGCCGAGGTTGCCTTCCTGGATCAGATCGAGCAAAGGTACGTTGCGGCCCATATAGCGTTTGGCGATGCTGACCACCAGGCGGGTGTTCGCTTTGATCAGGTGATCGCGCGCTTCGCTGCCCGCCCGGATCTGTTCCTCCAGTTTGCTGCGGCAATCCTTGGAACTGCGCCCGTCGAGCTTGACCAGCTCTACCCGGGCCAGCTCGGCCGATTCGATGCGCTGGGCCAGGTCCACCTCTTGCTCCAGCGTGAGCAGGGGCACCCGCGACATCTCTTTGAGATAAAGGCCGATCGTGTCGTCGGTGGCGATGTGCTCTAGATTAAACGCAGGCAGCGCATTATAGGCGTATGGATTGGTGTCGTGCTCCTCTTCATCGTTGGTATCTTCTGGCTGTGGTTCTTCCCCCAACACTTCCACCCCCTGTTGGCGCAGCGCTTTTTTAATCCTGGGCAGTTGATCCTCGTTCCAGGGGTACACGTCGTAGAGATCATCGACGGTGAGATACCCTTGGGATTCGGCTTTGATGATCAGGATTTCGATCACCTCAGCGGAGCGATCGGGCTGGCCAACAGGTGCCATGGACCCTCCTGGGTGGCAATGACTAGGTTGATGTTCGTGGTCGCCTGCAGAAAAGATCTACTCGTGTTCGAGGAAATCCTTCAAGATTGCCAAGCGCGGATCGCCGGTTTCGAGCGCGTGTTCGTGTGGATTGTCGTTCAAGCTTTCCCCACAGACCGGGCAGAGGCCCCGGCAAGCCTGCGAGCACAGTGCGTTGATGGGAATTTCCAACAGCATGTACTCCCGGATCAGCGGGGACAGATCGATATTGCCATCTTCGGGTAAAATCAAGCCCGATTCACTCGTGGTGCGCTCGGAAAACGCATAGAGTTCGGTGAAATCGATCGCCAGAGGCAGTTGGAAATCGGTCAGGCAACGCACGCACTCAGCGCGGGTTGCGGCGCGCATCCTCACCTGGACCAACAAACCCTGCGGCGTGCGCGTGATCCGGGCTGTGCCGGATAGGTTGTATAGATCCAGGTCTGGTTGCAGGTGTACAAAAGGGATCTCTTCAAAAATAAAATCCCGGCTGTGTCCGACAGGGAAGTTTACGATAAAGCCGACGTTCAGCCGGAAGATCTGGCGAGGGTTGTCCATAGCAGTTAAGTTGCCTCGCAACATATTCAGGATTAAAACAACCAGCCGGGTCGTTGGTGGGTTTCACCCCCCACTCCCGCTCAGCGCGCAGCTGCTGTTTTTCAAACTGCGCCATTATAACATGGGCAGAATCGCAAGTCAAGCAAAGCGGTTTTTTTGGACATAATTTGTACGAATCGCGCCTCTCCCTAAGTCCGGGCGGAGCGTTAATCCAGGAGATACGGATGCAAGAATTACTGCTCGCCAGCCGCAACCAGGGTAAGTTGAAAGAGATGAGGGCTATTTTGCACGACCTTCCAGCCCGGTTGGTGACTCCTTACGATCTAAACCTGGATTTGCAGGTCCAGGAAACGGGCAGCACCTATGCGGAAAACGCGGCGCGCAAAGCTGAAGCCTACGCTCGCTACAACAGCTTGGCAACCCTGGCTGATGATTCCGGTCTGGAGGTGGCTGCGCTGGAGGGAGCGCCCGGGCTGTATTCTGCGCGCTACGCCCCGCAGCCTGGGGCGACGGACGCCGACCGCCGGGCTTATTTGCTGGCGCAGCTGCACGGGCAGCCGCGCCCCTGGCAGGCGCAGTTCCGCTGCATCGTCGCGCTGGCACCCCTGGAAGGGTCTGTCCAGTTCGCTGAAGGGGTCTGCCCGGGTGAGATCATCCCCGAAGAACGCGGAGAACAAGGCTTTGGCTACGACCCGATCTTCCTACTGCCAGAGATGGGCCTGACGATGGCCGAGCTGGAGATGGATCAGAAGAATCGAATCAGCCACCGGGCGCGGGCGCTTCAATCTATTTTGCCTGAATTGGAGAAATTATTAACAAAGATGCAAAGGGAGGGTTAAAAGGGAGGCTTGAATCCCCCCTTTTGGGTTATGATCTGACCATGCGTAATGCCGGCTCAATCCTGCTCATCGACTGGTTTGCCATCTCCTTGCGCTGGGTGGTTTTGATGGGGCTCAGCATCGCCTTCGCCGCGGGCGCGCAATTTACCCTGGTCGTCCGCCTGGTTTTTCTGACTGCGATGATCTTCAACTTCGGACTGATGATCATGGCTTTCTGGAACCGGCAACTCACCAACCAGCGCCTGCTCAGCGTCGCATTCGATGCTTTGATCGCCTTTCTGATCTTTTATCTGGGCATGCTGGCAGGCGTCTCCCTGAGTTGGGCAGGCCTGCTGCCCCTGTTTCCCGCGGCGCTCTATTTTAATGAGCGGGCCGCAGTATGGGTGGCGGTTTTAAGCGCGCTTGTTCTGGGCGCACTGTTCCTTGTGTTCACTAACCTGGTGACCGCGCTTATTTTTATGGCTGCCTTTGGCGGGTTGTACCTGGTGGTTGGCATCACGGTGAGCGTATTGAGCCGCCGAATGACGGCGGTCATGCAGCAAACCCAACGCGAGCGCGCGCAGCGGCGCCAGGAAGCCCGGCGCATCGACCGCGAACGGCGGAGCGTGATGTACGATTTGATCTCAGAGCTGAGCGCCACCTTGAATTACCAGCGTGTGCTGGATACCGCGCTGAATTTAAGCGCTACCGCGCTGGCGAACCCGGATGGGCCTGAAGAGCCGATGGTGAGCGCGGTGCTGCTGTTTTCGAACGATGAGGCCAGCGAAGCCCGGCTGCGGGTGGGCTCTGCGCGACGGTTTACCTCGGCGGATATGCGGGTCACCTTATCCGCCGAGAAAGGCATGCTCGCCGAGACGATCAACGAGGCTGAGCCGCGCCTGATAAAGGATATTTCCAACGATCCCGAATTGGAACGCTTCATCGTGCTGCGCGAATGCCGTTCCGCCTTTTGCCTGCCCTTGCGCACCGGGCTGGAAGCCTATGGGGTGATGCTTTTTGCTC
This sequence comes from uncultured Anaerolineaceae bacterium, assembly GCA_964400875.1. Taxonomy (GTDB): domain Bacteria; phylum Chloroflexota; class Anaerolineae; order Anaerolineales; family UBA4823; genus CAYNWK01. The sequence goes on from CAYNWK010000250.1 coordinate 3,135, forward strand.
ATCCTGAGGCGGATTTTTTCAACCCGGAAAGGCGGGAGCTCCTGCAGATCATCGCCAACCAGGCGCGCATCGCCATACAGAATGCTCGTCTTTACCGCGATCTGGAGCTGGAAAAAGAGCGCATGACGGAGATTCAGGAGGATGCGCGCAAGAAGCTGGCCCGCGATCTCCACGATGGCCCCACGCAGACGGTCGCCGCGCTGGCGATGCGCGTCAATTTCGCCCGCCGGCTGATGGACCGCGATGCCCCCGCCGCGGCGGAAGAGCTCTACAAAATCGAGGACCTGGCTCGCAGGACTACGAAAGAGATCCGCCACATGCTCTTCACCCTGCGCCCACTGGTGCTCGAATCCCAGGGGTTGACCGCTGCGCTCGAATCGATGGCCGAAAAAATGGCCGAGACCTACGACCAGAACGTGGTCATCGAGACGGACGAGGAGCTGATCGCGCAGATGGAGGTTAGCAAGCAGGGCGTCGTTTTCTACATCGCCGAGGAAGCGGTCAACAATGCCCGCAAGCATGCCCAGGCGGAGCATATTTGGGTGCGCATCCAGGAGATGGAAGCGGACCTGGCTCTGCTCGAGATCGAGGACGACGGCGTCGGTTTCGACCCAGCCAGCATCGAAGTCTCCTACGAAGACCGGGGGAGCCTGGGGATGGTCAACATGCGAGAGCGCACCCAACTGGTTAACGGCGTTTTGAAAATCGATTCCGCGGAGGGGCACGGGACGCGGGTACGCGTGGTGATCCCTTTAACCGAAGGGGCTACTGACAAGCTGCGGCGCAGGTTGTGAGTTGAACCCACCGGCAAAGACGCCTTGGGTAATGCGCCTGGCAGCGATCATCCTGGGGTTGGCGTTCTTGTTGTGGCTACCCTTTGAAGACGTTGCCCTGAAGACTGTTTTCACCTTTGCGCTGGCGATCAGTTCCTGGTGGGGGGCGCGGCTGCTGGTATCCGTTCCCTTGGATCCAAAGAGGAGCCTGGTTCGTCACCTGCTGGTCGGCCTGTTGACCGGGCTGGCGGTGACGCCCATCGCGCTGGGCTTGATGGCCTTCAAGACCGGCGTACATGGGCACGGCGTGGCGGATTTTACCCCTACCCAGATCGGCGCCGTGATCCACCGTACGCCGGCATGGATAGGAGGAGGCGCCTTGATCGGCTTGGGGAGCGCCTTATGGCGCATTTCCCGAGATGAGCGATCGGATAAAATTGATGCTTAAATAACTTCCGTTAGGGGTGGTTAGCCTGCTTCCTGGAGTATCCCGATGCCCATCGCAGATGAGCTGTACTACTTCGAGTTTGAAGGGGGAAGCGGGGAAAGACCGCCCGTGGTGCTGATCCACGGAGCGGGGGGAACGCATCTACATTGGCCTCCGGAAATCCGCAGATTACCCGGATTCCACATCTATGCCCTCGACTTGCCAGGTCATGGCAAATCGGCAGGGCGCGGCCACCAGACCATCGCGGCTTACACGGCCGCGGTGCGCGGCTGGCTGCGGGCTATCGACCTACACCGGGCCGTGTTCGTCGGGCATTCCATGGGCAGCGCGGTTGCTTTAGATCTCGCCCTGGAACACGCCGACCAGGTCGTCGGCCTGGGCTTGCTCGGCAGCGGCCCGAGCTTGCCGGTCAACCCGGCAAACCTGCATGGC
>CAYNWK010000251.1:0-3160 GCA_964400875.1 uncultured Anaerolineaceae bacterium
CTGGGGGTTTTAAGGTTTACAGCGTTGGAAGAGAGAATAACATGATTAAAGGAACAAAGATCGTATTGCGACCCATACGAGATGAAGACTGGCCGATGATCGAAGCATGGGGGAGAGATCGGGAGGCTCTTTGGGGAGCGTTCCAGCGCTTTCAGTTAGATCACGTCCCTCAACTGAGACAAGCATATCAACAGATGGGGCTGCTTACCCGAGAGGCCGGTTTCCTGCTCGTAGAGACCATCCACGAGAAAGAAACAATCGGGTACGTACGCTACACTTTAATCCCCTATCCAGACGCCGATACACCCTTCCCCGAGATCGGCTTTGGAATTCCACAGGCAAGCGCTCAAGGAAAAGGCTACGCTAACGAGGCCGTGAAACTTTTGATTGGCTATTTATTTGCCGGTTATCCGGTGGAGCGAATAATGGCCTTTACAGAACAGGAGAATATCCCTGCCAGACGAGTGTTGGAAAAGAACAATTTCCAGCAAGAAGGCCAATTACGCCGCGCTATCTTTCGCGACGGCCAATGGCGCGACATCCTGATCTACGGCATTTTGCGCCAAGAAGCCGAAATAGAATAGATGGCTTATTTGATGATGGAACTATGAACGAATAAATATCCGGGATCTAGCTCTTCATGTATAATGTAGTCATCCCAAACGCGTCCCAGATTCATCAATACTATTTCTTCGAGGCTCCGTGTGAGGAGGAAGATTTCCAAAGTTATGATTTATCTAAGAACCAACGCGGCGTTGGTTCTTTTTTTGATACCTGCGAAAAGTAGAAACCATTGTGGAACAGCTGCTCACCACCAAACTCTATATCCCCCCTACCCGACCCAAACTCGTCCCCCGCCCACGCCTGGTGGAGCAGTTGAATGAGGGCGCCCGTTCGGACTGCAGACTGACCCTCATCTCGGCCCCGGCCGGCTATGGTAAATCGACCCTGGTCGGCGAATGGGTGAATAAGCTGCGCCTCACGGCCGCCGACGAAGACCCAATCAAAAATAAAGTCGCCTGGCTCTCGCTGGACGAAGACGATAACGATCTGGCCCGCTTCCTGGCTTACTTTATCGCCGCGCTGAACCATGTTGATGGGCTGGATACCGCCATCGGGGAAGGAGCGCTGGACATGCTCCAAGCTCCGCGGCCGCCGCCGATCGAAACCGTGCTGACCTCTGTGATCAATGAGGTCGCGGAGCTCCCCAACAGGATCGTGCTCATCCTCGATGACTACCATCTGATAGAAGCCCAGCCCATTCACGAAGCCCTGGGGTATTTGCTCGAGCATCTGCCCCCTCAGCTGCACCTGGTCATCGCCACCCGTGAAGATCCGCTCATCCCCCTGGCCCGTCTGCGCGCCCGCTGCCAACTGAGCGAATTACGCGCCGCAGACTTGCGTTTTTCCCGCTCCGAAGCTGCTGAATTTCTCAACCAGGTGATGGGACTGGACCTATCAGCAGAAGATATCGCCGCGCTGGAAGACCGCACCGAAGGCTGGATTGCCGGACTGCAGCTGGCGGCCGTTTCACTTCAGGGACATATCGACAAATCCAGACTGATCCAGTCCTTCACCGGCAGCAACCGGTTTGTGTTGGACTACCTGATCGAAGATGTCCTCAGCCAGCAACCCGAAAGTCTCCAGGATTTCATTCTGCGAACTTCCATTCTGAAACGACTTACGGGGCCCTTGTGTGATGCGGTGTGTTTTGATGCCGCCAAATCGCCGACCGGTCAGGATGACGGTCAGGCAATCCTGGAAATGTTAGATCGCGCTAATTTATTCGTGGTTCCCCTGGACAACGAGCGGCGCTGGTATCGATATCATCACCTGTTCGCCGATCTACTGCGCCAACGCCTGCGCCAGACCCAACCCGAGCAACAGCCCATTCTGCACCTGAGGGCCAGTGAATGGTACGAGGACAATGGTTTCACCGGACAGGCGATCGAGCACGCTCTGAGAGCGGAGGAGTTTGAACGAGCAGCAGTCTTAGCCGAGCTGGCATGGCGTGAAATGCATATGAGCTACGGAGGCATTACCTGGCTCCGCTGGGTGGAGGCGATGCCGGACGAGCTGGTTCGAGCCAGGCCCGTGCTGAGCACAGGCTATGGCTGGTCATTAATCGATACCGGCGATTTGGAGGGCGCCGATCGCCGCCTGGAGGACGCCGAACAGTGGCTTGACGCCAATGCCATGCGGAACGAGAAACCCAAAGCCCCCTCGAGCGAGAAAGTAGAACTTAACCAAGAGGCGCTGCGATCGCTATCAGGTTCGATAGCGAACGCCCGCGCCTATCTCACCCAGGCTCTCGGTGATGTCGCCGCCACCGAGAAATACACCCAACGGGCGCTTGAACTTCTTCCCGAGGATGACTATTTCGAGCGCGGACTCTCAGCTGTTTTGACGGGTTTCGCCTACTGGTCGAACGGGAACCTGGAGGCAGCCCACCGGGCGATCTCCGAGGCCATAGCAAACATGCAGATGCTTGGCAAAATTCCTTTCATGATCAGTTTCACTTCTTATTTGGCTGACATCATGATCGCGCAAGGGCGTCTCAACGAGGCAAAGAAAACATATTTACAGCTATTGGATATGGCCGCGGAACCGGGCGAACCCGAAATCCAAGAAACTGCCGTCGTGCATTTGGGGTTGAGCGAGCTTTTCCACGAACAGGGTGACCTGCAAACTGCCAGGCGGCACCTGGAGAGAAGCGAGGAGCTGGGCGAGCTGCCGACGTTTCCACCCTGGTACCGTCACTGGGTTCACGCTCAGGTCCGCATAAAAGAGACCGATGGAGATCTGGACGGTATTTTCAAAATTCTAAACGAGTCAGGGCGCCTGTATTACAGGCACCCCATCCCTGATGTGCGTCCCCTGGCGGCACTGATGGCGCGGTTCAGCTCCTCGGGGGCAGGTTGGCCGATGCTTTAAGTTGGGTGGACGAACAAAGCCCCTCCGTTGATGACGATCTCAGCTACCTTCAAGAGTTCGAGCACCTTACCCTGGCCCGGGTTCTCATCGCCCAATATAAGAGCGGTATTGACGATGTCTCGATTCATGACACAATTGAATTGCTCAACCGCCTCCTGAAAGCTGCGGAGGAAGGCAGAAGGATGGGCAGCGTGATCGAAATCCTGGCGCTGCAGGCGCTCGCTTT
>CAYNWK010000251.1:3260-4783 GCA_964400875.1 uncultured Anaerolineaceae bacterium
TTGAGCGAGCGCGAAATCGAAGTCCTCGAACATATTGCAGATGGGTTGACCAACCCGGAAATCGCCGCCAGGCTTTACCTCTCGCTGAATACGGTCAAGGTCCACACGCGCAATATCTACAGTAAATTGGGCGTCAACAACCGGACGCAGGCAGTTAGTACAGGGAGAACTTTGGGGATCTTGACTTCCAACTGAAATAAAGCACCCCAAACAGGTGCAGGTCATCAAAAGACGGGCTGTCAGATCGCGGCCCGTCTTTCGATTCGCAACCCAAGCAGGCAATTAACCCCTCGATTAACACCTTCGGGGTATGACAATACTACCGACGGGCTGCTATGCTATAAGCGTAAAATTTCACCAATTTCAGAAATTGTAAGAATGGAGAACCAAAATGAACGCAAAAAACAAGACCGCAAGAATCGTGGGGGCATTATTTTTACTTTCCAACGTCACTTTTTTGCTGGGCGCAGTCGTATTTATCGAACCCAGTCTAAGTGCCCCGGGTTTCCTCTCTCTAGTTTCCGCGAATAAAACCCAGGTGATATTAGGCGTGCTACTGGAGCTGATTAACGCCGTTGCCTATGTCGGCATTGCCGTGCTGATGTTCCCGATCCTCAGTCGCAGCTTTAAAAGCATGGCAATCGGGTACGTCGGCATCAGGATCGTCGAGTTCGTCATGCAAATCCTCGGCGACCTCAGCCCGCTAGCTTTGTTGAACTTGAGCGAGGAGTACCTGCGCGCGGGAGCTCCGGAAGCCGCCTCCTTCCAGGTCGTGGGCACATTATTGCTGGCCGAACGATTTTGGGCATTCCAGATGATCTCGATCACTTTTGGCCTCGGCGCGCTGATGTTCTATACCATGTTCTATCGTTCGAAGCTCGTCCCGCGCTTCATCTCGGTTTGGGGGCTTGTGGGGGCCGTCGTGGTGCTGGCGAATACCCTGTTCGACATGCTCGGCATCAGCCTGGTAAACCTAGGCGTGATCATGCTCTTGAACGAGGTATTTCTGGGGATCTGGCTGATCGTTAAGGGTTTCAATCCGGCTGCTTTCACCGCTGAGGCTGAAGAGATGCAGCCAATCGCGTTTGAATTGGCGCACTAGGTTGGGTTGACATTTCAACGTAACCGAAGGAGCGCGCCGACGAAACTCTGAAGTGCGAGATATCGTCTGACCAATTTCTTCAAACGGGAAAATTGCAAAAGGGACCACCCAACAAATAAACACGGGCAAAATCACCACGAAAACGATCGGCAGGAAAGTTCTGCTCTCAACCCTATGGGTCGTTGTCATGATCATCCTCTCCCGCGTATTGAAGCACGGGTTGAATCGTTGGGCCAACATCATTACCGGCATCCTCATAATCGCGTTTGTTGTGGGTGGTGGATCGCCATATCCCCATTAAATATTCATCGCGAAAGTAGAAGTTGTGTGCCTGCTGCTCATCACCTGGAACGCATGGAAGTGATCTAACTCGGAGAATTAGCCTGATCCAAGAGGAAAATATGAAAGCGATCGTCTACGA
>CAYNWK010000252.1:0-4753 GCA_964400875.1 uncultured Anaerolineaceae bacterium
ATCCGGTGGAGCAGAGAATTCCATTTGCGGACCGTTGCCCATGACGATATGGCCGCGATGCTCGCCTCTCCAGAATACTTCAGTGTGGTAGGTGGCTGTTTGACTCATGCTCCCTTCTCCTGGCTCGCGCAGTAATCAGCATATTCTTGCAATAAGACAGATTGGTAAGATTCGCCTTCATTTTTCTGGATCGGGTTGTAGATTTTGATCGCCTCCAGCAAATCTAGGGCGACTGCTGCATTGGGTGGTTTTCCGTCCAGATAGAATTGCTCGAAGATCAATGGCAAGGCAATCAAAGAGGTGAGTTGGCCGTTGATGGTCACCGACTGTACGGGGATGCCCGAACCGCAGGCGCATGCAGCAAACTCATGCTCTTCTCTTTTCTGAGACGATGCCGGCTCTTGAGTCGATTCAAAGACAGGGAGGTCTTTATCGATGAATGTCCCCTTTCGTCGGCTCCAGTTCTTCCGCAGCAGTTCATCGACCAAACCGGCTACGTTCTCCGCGGCGGTCTCGACCGCCTGCAATCCGGCGGCATTCAATTTGCGCCGGCCTTCGGGTTTTCCTATGCTGTGCTGTTCGCAGAGATCGGTCACGACCACGCTCGCTGCCGGTTTGCCCGAATACATCTCCGTCGCCCGGGCGGCGCAGCGCAGCTTGCAGCCGTCAATCGCCACCGTGGGGTAAAAGCGGGCGAAGGCTCGATCACCCTCTCCGCCTGCCAGGAACAAAGGCAGGCAAATCGTTACGGTATCGGCAGGACGCAGTTGCTCAAGCACCTTCAACGCCGCCAGTCGGGTTACCGTCCCCTCTGCCAATTCCTCGCCCGAGCAAGCGACGATCCCCACTTTCTTCTTCGGTAGATCAGGCATCGGACCCCCCAGATTTCTTGCTGGCTGGCTGCTTGGTTGAGATCTCGCCTGCATTTGTCAGCCCCTGGTTGGTCAGTATTTCATCGACGATCTCGCAGATTTCCCCTGCCAACGCGCTGGCCAGTTTCTGCCCGACTTCGTTGAGCTCGGCGATGCCTTGGGGTTTGAACTGCCTGTAGCGCCGGTAGACGTCCAGAACGGCTAAATCAGCGGCGACCTCGCCTCCGCTTTCAGCGACCATTTTCGTCGCACAGGCCAGCTTGCAACCATCAATGGATACTGCCGGGTGCGTCGCCACCGCAGCCCGGGCATCTTCATCTCCTAGCACCAGCAGCGAAAGGGCTACCAGTTGAGTATCATCCGGGCGCATCTCTTCGACGACCTCGTAAGCCGCCTCCCGGCTAACCGTTCCGTAGGTTTTGCCGATCCCGCTGCACGGTACGATCACCACCTTTTTCGCCTCATTCATAGGTTCGCCGCCTCTTCTTCTGCCTGGCGTTTCATGATTTCGAAGTAGGCATCCGCATCCAGCAGGTTTTCGCTATCGGCTTGCCAATCCTCTGCTTCGACTACGGCCATCCACCCTTCCCCATAGGGGTCCAGGTTTAGGACTTCTGGTTGGTCATCCATTGCCGGATTTACCTCAACCACTGTCCCGCTTACGGGCGAATCTAGGATAGTATCGACTTTGATCGTCTCAATGACGGCGATCTCGTCTCCGGCTGACAGCTTGGTGCCCTTTGGCTTGACCTCCGCAAAAGCTACGTCGCCGCTGCGTTGCTGCAGAAAGTCCGTCAGCCCTATCCGGACCCGTCCGGATTCATGCTTGGCCCATAGGCCAGCCCGAGTGTACATGCGGTCGGTGGCTACCTTGAAAGTGAATTTGTCGACGGTTGTTTCCAGAAATTGGACCATTCTTTTTCCTCCACGGAAGATGGATGCTCTCCGCATTTAACTTCGTCTCGGCTATATATTCCTCTAAGCGAATATGACGGAATAAAAAAATCGATTGTGATTAAGTCGCTGAGCTGCAGGAAGGGCATACACAATCTTGCAGCTTGGATTCTTGAGTTTCGAACAATTGGATAGGCTCAGGGATGCTGGAGACCTGCTCTGCCAGCCGGATTAGTTCTAACGTTTTCGGATCTTTTAAACGGTAGAAGATAAATCGTCCCTCGCGGCGGTCGATGACCAGGCCGGCTTTGCGCAGCGCCATCAAGTGCTGGGAGAGGTAAGCCTGGCGGAGTCCCATCAGGGTCTCCAGGTGGCACACGCAGGCTTCGCCCTCGGCTAGCGCCAGCAGGATGCGCAGGCGCGCCGGCTGCCCGAGGATGCGCAGCAGGCGGGCGACTTTACGCGGCGCTTGAACGATCTGGCGAGTCCTCATATTCGTCATGGTGAATATATTCTCCCATCTTATCAAGGCGTTGTCTTGTGATATTAGTCACGAAATAAAGTGACATAGTTCCCAACGTTGTCGAAATTTGCCTTTACGGCTATCATTGAAAAGTCCTAGGACTTGCGTGTGTGGAGGAGGTTGTAGGTGTTTGCAAACACCCCCAGTCCCCCCGCGCTGCGAAATTTCTAGATCTCAAAGGCACTTTCACTTCCAGATAACAGGAGGCAAGCATGAACGATCTACCCGGACCTTACGTGCGTTTTAAGGACGAATACCCCAGAGTCTGGCAGGCCCTGGACCAGCTGGGAGCGGCAGCTGCGGCGAGCGGGCCGCTGGAGCATAAGGTGCGCGAGCTGATCAAATTGGGCATGGCGGCAGCCAACCGGGCCCGGAGCGCAGTTTATTCCCACACGCACCGCGCCCTGGAAACGGGGGCGACGCCCCAAGAGATCGAGCATGCTATCGTCCTGGGCGTCTCCACCATGGGTTTCCCCAACATGATGGCGGCGCTGAGCTGGGCGAAGGAAGCGATCGCCGACTGGCAGGGAAAAGACGCATAATTTGCATTTTTTTAAGGTTTCGCGTTAAATCTTGCGGTTTTGGACGGTTTATGTTTTTGTTATCCCGGCGGGTCAATCAAATTTGTTGTTGTTGCGTTTTTGGGGCGGTTGCTGCCCGCCCCAACAACTCCACTTTTCCCTGACATGGGAGATTTCATTCCAAATTATCAACGGTGAGGAGCGTGTTGCTTTGAACAAAATTAACCCTCAGGCCATAAAAATCGATCCGCGGCTGTTGAGGGGGGTCACGAACCCTGGGAAAAACCAGGAGATCGTCAAGGCGATCATCGCTTTAGGCAAGCAGTTGGAGATCAAGACCGTGGCTACTGGGGTGGAAAACGAAGCCACCTACGCCGCTTTGAAGTCCTGGGGTTGCGATTACATCCAGGGTTTCTACACCGGAAAACCGGCTCCGGGCCAGTTCATCTCCGAGATGCTCGCCCAAGGGGTCAGCCGATCAGGAGATTAAGCCCCGGCACAATTCGTTCGACCCATGGAATAAACAGACCTCGGTGTTGTTCAACGCCGAGGTCGTTGTTTTAGGCAACCAGGGTGGGGAAGCGGTTCAGGGGTTTTCCCGTACGAAGTTCAGTGCGTATTGGGCGTCTTGGTAATTTGGGTTTTCGTTCAGGGCTGCCTGGAAGTCTGCCAGGGCCTGGTTGGTATCGCCGTTCCGGTACGTCCCCCAGCCATGCCAGAGCAAGGCTTCCTCGGCGTTGGGGGTCCGGTCCAGGGCGTATTCGGTCAGGGCCATCAGATCATCGTTGCGCCCGGAATGGAAATAAGCGAAGAAAGGACCGAACTGGTAGCGCAGCATGCGCTGCGGCCAACCGATATCTCGGGCCCGGTCGTAAGCTCGGGCGGCTTCCCCCCACTCCTCAAAGTAAACCAGGTTGGTGCCCAGGTTGAACCAGGCGTACAGGTTCTCGGGATCGGCTGCAGTTTCAGCCCTGGCCACCTCCAGTGCATGCCGCCGGTTGGCCTCTACGTCCCATTGTTCGCCCAGCACGGATTGGACCGTTTCGGTCTGCTCGGGGAGGAATAGCACGATGTAAACTCGATTGAAGGCCTGCCAGTATTCGTCGAGCTGGTCGTAAGAGACCTTCCGGTCGGGGCCGTAGAAGCTGTCCTGCCCGGTGAAGGTCTGTTTGGCATCGTCGTAACCGGTGACCAGGAAGTAATGCGCCGCCCACAGGTCGTCGTTGGGCCAATACGGCTCCTCGAAGAAGAAGCTCTCTTCGATCATCACCGGCAGCCCCGCGGCCAGCAGGCGCTTGAGGGTGTCCAGGTCGCCGCCCACGCGGTACTCTACATTGAGCCAGCCAGCCCGGGTGCGCACGTAGTAGGCCAGCTCTTCGACGTTGACGTTGCGGTCTTCCCGTTGCGGCTTGAGCAGGTCGGCAATGTCGAACTGGTCGCCCTCCCAGCCGAAGTAGCGCAGGTGCATGGCCAGGCTGGCCGGGCCGCAGTTGTTGATGTCCTGTTTTTCATATTGCGGGGAAGTCAGGGAGACCGCCTCCGGGATAGGCGTGGGAGAGGGAGTAGGGGTCGGTGAAGGGCCCGGAGAGGGCGTCGCGGTCGGGCCGGAGGTGGGTGTAGCGGTGGGGTCCACCGTGATCGCTACTTCCGGTTGGGGCAGGGCGGTAGGCGGCGGGCCGGCCGGGTCGATCACCCCGCGCGCATAAGCCATGGCGAAATCGAGCCGCCAGGAGAGCCGCTGTTTGACCGCCGGGATCTGGTAGGTCAGCGCTCCCAGGACGATTAAACCCAGGAATATAAGCGTGATTCGTATGATTACAGCCTTGCGCATGGGCGCAATTGTATCAAACCCGGTTTAGAACCAGGTTAGAAAAAGAAGCCCGAAACTGGAATATGGATTCCGCGAAAAAACGACGAATGAACGTCGATTTTTTTGATTTATC
>CAYNWK010000253.1:0-4587 GCA_964400875.1 uncultured Anaerolineaceae bacterium
TGCTCACTCGTTTGGTTGGCGTTGTGTTCCTAACGAATAAAGTGGAGTTCCTATTCTTGCACAATAAAATAGTGAGCGAAAGCAAGCTTAGCGCCTGAGTGTCGATCATAACGAACGGTCTGCGAGGATGGACCAGCCCACCTTGCAATACGGAGGCGATAAGATGTTTGGCCTGGATAATTTAGACACCCTCTTCGTCCTGTGGGCGTTTGCCTTCCAGATCGTCTTGATCGTCCATTTTGCGGTCCGCAGGCGGTTCTTCGAAAGCTACACCCTGAAGTACGGCTGGATCGTGTATGCGTTAAGCATCCCGGCCGCGGCGATCAGCATCCTCCTGCTGCTGGGCGGGAAATCCTGGTCGTTCTGGCTGGGCGGCTTTCTTTTTCTGGTATACGCGGCCTACGGCTATTGGGTGGATTACATCCAGGGGATCCAGTGGCGCAGCCCGCCCCGCTGGTCTATCCTGTTCCCGTACGTGTTCCTATATCTGGCTACGGTGATGTTCTACTGGTGGCCGCTGGATCTGCTCGGCCGCCCGCTGTGGATCGCCGGCGCGGTGCTGTTCGTGATCGCCACCATTTTGAACATCACTTCGCACTGAGCCAGCAGGGGGATCTTTATTCCGAGGGGTACGGGCTGGGGATCTCGACCTGCAGGACCAGGCCGCCTTTTTGGGGCGATTCAATGTGCATGCTGCCGCCGAGCAGGGCAGCGCGCTCGCTGATGCCGACTAGGCCGTAGTGCTTTTGGGCCGAGAGGTCGGCCAGGTTGGGCAGCGCGTCAAAGCCGCGGCCGTTGTCGGAAATGCGGATCAGCAGGTTGTCTGCGGGGGTGCGGCGCAGGTCCAGGCGGGCGATCTGGGCATCGGCGTGCTTGCTGACGTTGTTGAGTCCCTCCTGGATGATGCGGAATACGGACAGCTCGATCGATTCCGGCAGCCAGCCTATCCCCTCGTCGATCTCCATGTTGATTTCAATTCCGGTGCGGTCCTCCCATTCCTGGACAAAGGAACGGATCGCCGTGGACAGCCCCAGGTTGTCGATGGTGGGAGGGCGTAGGTCACGGCAGAGCTGGCGCAGGTCGCCAACCACCTGGCGGATGGCGTGGCGGATCTCGCCCAGCTCGCGGCGCTGCTCGGCGGAGATCTCGTTGAGCTCGGTCTCCTCCAGGCGGTAGTTCAGGCTGAGCAGGTCCTGGATGACCGAGTCGTGCAGCTCGCGGGCCAGCGATTTGCGCTCCTCTTCGCGTTCGGTCATCAGGCGGCGCTGGGTCTGCTGCAGCGCTTTGTTGAGGCGGTTCATGGCCTTGACCTGGTCGCGCAGCTTCTCGACCAGCTGGCGATTGAGCGTGTCGCTGGCTTCGAGGGTAACATGCAGCTCGGCCTGCCGGCGGAAAAGGTCTTCGGTCTGGCGCTGGGCCTGATGGTAGCTCTCCAGGGCCCAAATCACCGGGGTGATCTGCTCGCGATTGTCCACGCCCACGATCAGTTCGACCACCTCGCGAGGCGTGCAATCGGCCGTGCGCAGGTCGGCGATCAGCCGACCTTCGTAGAGCACCAGCAGGCGATCGGTGAGGTTGAACAGGTATTTGAGGTCTTCGCTGCAGACGATGGCGCCCATGCCTTCCCCCGCCAGCTCGCGGATACGCTGGAGCAGGACCTGCTGGCGGTGGAAGTTGAGCTGCGAGAGCATGTCGTCCAGCAGGAGGAGGCGGGGTGGCTGGCAGAAGGCCCGGGCGAGGGCGACCAAGTGGCGCTGTTCGACGGTCAGGCTGCCGACCCTTTGGAACAGAAGCCCGGGGCGCAAGCCGAACTCGGTCATGAAAGCGCGCGCCTGGGCAAACATGCGCTCCCTGTCGGGTATCCACACGCGCATCGGCTTGCGCAGCTCGCGCCCCAGGAAGATGTTCTGGGTGATGTCCTGCTGTTCGACGAGCTGGGGCGCTTGGTGGACCAGCTCGATCCCGTGGTGATGAGCCTGATGGGGCATGGTAAGCCGCAGGGCGCGGCCGTCCAGCAACACTTTACCCCCGCTAGGCTGGGTGGCCCCGGCAATTAAATGCAGCAGAGTTGATTTTCCGGCGCCGCGGCGGCCGACCAGCCCCAGGACCTCGCCGCGGCGCAGTTCGAACGAGACCCGGTCGAGCACCCGCAGGTTGCCGAAGGTTTTGGATAAGGATTGGACCTGTAACAGGACGGACATTAGCTTCTTCTCTGATTGGACATATTGTAACCGCAACCTTGATCCAGGTGGAAAGGGAAGTTAGCTTCACTTCGCACGGCTGCATTCACAATGACCGCTGCAGCGTGGATTAAACCACAAGCCGGCAGAGCGCTGGTTAAAGCGGCTGCCGGCCCGGTGGAAAAACCCAAGGAGAGGGGTGGGCAATTTTATTTGCGCAGGTTGCGGGTGGTGACGTCGAAGATAACCGCGGCTGCCAGCACGATCGCCCGGACGATGTACTGGTAAGAAATATCGATGCCCATTAAGTTCATGCCGCTGGTCAGCGAGGTCATCACCAGCGCGCCAATGAGCGATCCTATCACGGTGCCGACGCCGCCGGCTGCCGATACGCCGCCCACGAAAGCCGCTGCGATGGCGTCCAATTCAAAAAGGGTTCCCGCTGTGGTCGTAGCAGACTGCAAGCGGGAGGCGAACAAGATCCCCGATAACGCAGCAAGCATACCCATCGAGGCAAAGACGGTATGCGTAATGCGCTTGACGCTGATGCCGCTCAGTTCGGCTGCTTCCGGGTTGCCGCCCACCGCGTAAATATGCCTGCCCAGCACCGTCCTTCTGGTGATGAAATCATAGATTATCGCCACAAGCAGGATGACCACTGCCGTCCACGAAAGACCTTGATACCCTGCCAGGATCCAGGCGATCCCGCCGATTAAAGCGGAGACGAACAAGACCTTGATGATGAACATCGGCGTGGATAAGCCTTCAATGCCTTGCTTCTGCAACCTGCTGCGGTTGAGGATTTCGCTGGAGACAAACAAAACAATGCCCAGCAAACCAAGTAGCAACGTGACCTTATGTATCTCCGGCAGGATGCCGATATCCGGGATATCGGGGATAAATTTGTTGCCGATGGCGTTGAAGGTGTCGTTGGGAATGATGATGGTGCCGGTCGCGCGCGTGGCAAGCTGCAGCGCGCCCCGGTACCCCAACCAGCCGGCGAGCGTGGCCACAAAGGCTGGGATGCCCAGCTCCGCCACCAGGGTAGAGGTCAGCAGGCCAGCCAGGATCCCAAGCCCCAGCACCAATGGGATGGTCAGATAAACCGACAGATTCCAAGAGGTCATGCTGATCGCAGCGACCGCGCCCAGAAAACCAGCCAGAAAACCAACCGATAAGTCGATGTGCCGGATGACGATTACCAAGGTCATGCCGACCGCCAGCACGGCGATGTAGCCGGTCTGGTTCACCAGGTTGACGATATTTCTGGACGAAATAAACAAGCCGTCCGTGGCAAACGCAAAGTAGGCCATAATGACGAATAAAGCGATGAACATGCCGTATTCGCGGATGTTCTCGCGCAACAATTTCCGCGCTTCGTCGAGGAACGACATGTCTTGTTTCCTGGCGCTGTCAGCCAGCGGTGCTGTCTCTGTAGTCATCACGGGCTCCAATCATATAGGCTACAACTTTTTCACGGAAGTCGTGCAGTTCCCCTTCTACCGGCGTATCTGTAACTTTTCGTCCTTGGCGGAGCACGATCATACGGTCGCTCACCCGGTAGATATCCTCCAGGCGATGGCTGATGATGATGATCGAAGATCCCTGGGCTTTGAGTTCCCGCACCAAATCGATCACCTTATCAATCGCGGCCACGCTCAAAGCCGCGGTCGGCTCATCCATGATGATGACCTTGGCATCGAAGGCCGTGGCGCGGGCGATGGCGACTGCCTGGCGCTGGCCGCCGGAAAGCCGTTCCACCTTCTGGCGCACGGAGGTGATATCGATCTTCAGGCGGGCAAGCAGGTTTCTCGTTTCCTTCTCCATGTAGCGGTAATCCAACACCCCGATCGGGCCCAGCTTCACCCGCACCACTTCCCGCCCCATGAAAACATTGGCAGACACGTCGAGATTGTTCGCCAGGGCGTAATCCTGGTAGACCATCTCGATGCCTTTGCGGCGCGCATCCATCGGATTGGCAAAGTGTACCTCCTGCCCTTCAATGAGAATTTGCCCACCATCGGGAATATAAGCTCCGCTGAGCACCTTCATCAGGGTGGATTTACCGGCAGCATTGTCTCCCAACAAGCCCAGGACTTCGTTGTGGTGTAAGGCCAGGTCCACCCCGCGCAGCGCCTGCACAGCGCCAAAGTGTTTCTTGATGCCCTGCAATTCGACGACCGGTGATCTTTCGGTAGTTTGTTCCATCGACACATCCTTGTGCTTACTAACCCATGGGAGGCCCAGGAGTTTGGGCGCTCCCTCCCCAAAAAGAAGGAATGGTGATGGAAAATTCCATCACCATTCCTGTCGCACAGACTAAGGTAAATTCTCCAGCCCGGTGAACTCATCGGCGGGCCAGTATCCGGAGTCGATGACCGCTGCCTTGACGTTGCTCTGGTCAACG
>CAYNWK010000254.1:0-4584 GCA_964400875.1 uncultured Anaerolineaceae bacterium
CCGGCCTTACCGGCCAGCCTGGACGGAAGCCGAGGCGCTCGCATACATTACCGAAGGATCCGGGAGCCATTTCGATCCGCAGGTGGTCGCAGCGTTTTTAGCACTGCAATCGGTAGAGACGGCGCAAGTTTAAACACCCTCGTACTAGCCCTTCAGGTTCCCCAGCGCTTTGCCCATCGTGCTGCGGTAGGCATCGACTGCCTGGCGGCCGGTCTCAGTCAACCGCAACGTGGTGCGCGGCTTCTTGCCGGCATAGCCCTTCTCGATCTCGACGTAGCCTGCGGCCTCCAATTTGCTCAAATGGGAAGACAGGTTGCCGTCGGTGAGCTCGGTGACGTTGGTGAGGAAGGTGAAGTCGGCGGAATCCACGTTGTACAGCACCATGAGGATCATCAATCGCGCAGGTTCGTGAACCAGTCGATCGACCTCGCCGAGTTCGCGCAGATCTGAATCGAACTCACCCATCTCAGCGCTGCTCCAAACGGAGCGGATACGCTTGCAGGAAACGGACCAGGCGTAGGAACCCGATGAGGAGGATGACCCCTCCGGCGATCGCCAAGGGGAGCAAGAAGGTCCAGCCGTAGTTGTGTTCCATGTAAATGGAAGCGAGGTTGGCTGTCCCAAGCATCCAACCGTACAGGTACAGGCGCCTGACTTGGAACAGGTAGCCCATCAGGCTGAACAACCCACCCATTGCAAGCAGTACGATGAATTCGACCAGATACCCTCGCGGGCCGGAAGGCTCGGGCGGGACCTGGGTTTGTACCGCGCCTGGGCTGAGAAAGGTGAGCAACAGCACTCCGAAGGTGACCAGGACCATTCCGGCGGTGAGGGCAAGCACCAAGAGCATTTTCGGCGAGCGGCGCGCTTTGACGTGGCCGATCCTTGGGACGCTGACGAGATTCCGGAGCACGAGCTGCGCGGTTACCAGGAGCCCCAGCACGACAAAATACAGCACGAGGTTTCCACCCGGACCCAACAGCTCGCGTGTGAGGTTATAACTGGAGAGGTGGATGAAGATGGCGCCTAACAACATATCCCAGAAGCCATCCTCGAAAGTTGTCAGCTGTGTGATCCGCCGCTGGATCTGGCGGAAGTCGGTGAGTTCAGACATGGCCGTTCTCCTGATAGGTACTTTGTATGTTCGTGTACTTTGTATCGCAAAGTACTTTACATTACTATAGCGTATTTTGGAGGTTAAGTCAAGAGGTAAAGTGTAGGTAGAACTATCCCCCTTTCCCCGGCGAATTTATCTCCCAAAGATGAGATATAATGCACGCGCCTCTTCCTAGAGCAGCGGGAAAGGAGCCAGATATGAACTCGTTCAGGGAAGACTTTGAAATCTTTCGGTGGCAGCTCGAGAAAGGCCCGGTCAAGAGGGCCTACCGGGCGCTGCTTGCTTACATGCTGAGTCTGCGCAACCATTTCAAGAACGGCGACCCGGGTTACGCCGTATCCGGTCTCTACCAGGGGTACATGGATATGACCTACTTTGCCCTCTTTCCGCCGAAGCTCAAGTCCCGGGGCCTGAAAATCGCCATTGTCTTCAACTACGAGGCATTCAGATTCGAAGTCTGGCTCTCGGGAAAGAACCAGGTGGTCCAGCGCCAGTATTGGGAGTTGTTCAGGGAAGGCCGATGGGACGACGGGTACCGGGTGATCGCGCCCGCGAAAGGCGTTGACTCGATTATTGAGTGTAATCTGGTTGAGGATTTCGACCTCGGCGACCCGGATGCCATGACCGCCAGGATCGAAACGGACACGGCCGCGTTCATCGCCGAGGTCGAGAGGTTCCTTGCAGAAAGTTAACCCGATGAAGAGACCGAGCGCTGACTTGACAACTTACCAATTCACCCAAGAGCGAACTGGCGCGCAACTTCGCTTGGAACAGGGTTGATGAGTAGATTCGGTCCTGACCCGCAGGCTTTTTTTAATGCTGTGTATCAAGCTGCCGCGCCCTGGGATATCGGCGCGCCGCAGCCCGCTATGGCCGCGCTGCTT
This sequence comes from uncultured Anaerolineaceae bacterium, assembly GCA_964400875.1. Lineage (GTDB taxonomy): Bacteria > Chloroflexota > Anaerolineae > Anaerolineales > UBA4823 > CAYNWK01. The sequence goes on from CAYNWK010000254.1 coordinate 2,002, forward strand.
GGTAAATATCCGCCTGCTGATCCTGTTCTGGATCTCGGCTGCGGCTCCGGGGACCTAGTAATTTACCTGGCGCAGCTCGGACATCGGGTCCTGGGGATCGATTTCGTCGAAACCGCCGTTGAAGACGCCCGGGCCAAGATTCGCGCGCTGTCCCCTGAGGCGGCAGGTTTATTGCGCTTCCAGGCAGCAGACGCCCTGGAACTTTCTCGCCTGGGAGAGAAATTTGGGGCGGTGGTGGATTCTGATTTTTACCACCTGTTCGACCCGGACCAATGCGACCGGTTGATCGATGAAATTGCCTCGATTTTGCACCCCAAGGGCTGTTATTACATGCACGAGTTCGACATCGCATTCCCGGTGCCCAACGTGCCTCGCCAGGTTTCAGCTGATGAAATCCGGGCGCGTTTTACGGCAGAGAGAGGCTGGCGCATTCGAGAAATCCAGTCCGTAGAATTTTTGAGCCGGATCGCCGATCCGGCGCCGGCGATCTGCGCCTGTATCGAGCGGCTTGCTGCTCCCCAAGCGAATTCGTCTCCCATCGATCAGGTATAATGCACGCGCCTTTCCCACCAGCAGCGGGAAGATCTGTGCGAGCGTACCCATGAAAGCCATCGTTAAGACCAACCCTGAGCCGCTGGAGATGCAGTCCAGTCTGCGCGCCGCGGCCTGGTTCCCAGTGGGTAAGCGGCATTGATCAACCCTGCACGGGACACCGATCAAACGGGAATGACCCTGGAGATCCAACCATGACCAAGATCATCCGAAGCGAAGACTGCGGTAATTCGCCAAAGAACAGCTTCATCCAAGAGGTGGCGATTGCACTCGCCATGCGGAATGTTGAATTCCTCCTCCGCAGCGTCTCAGACGATATCCGGTGGTACATTGTCGGGCGAAAGCTGGTGCAAGGGAAGGCTGAGTTCGTGGACTTTATCCAAAGCCTCGGAGATCACCAAATTGATACGTTGACGATTCACCATGTCGTCACACACGGCAAGGCTGGATCGGTAAACGGCATCGCCAGGCTTAATGATGGTGGATCGCAGGAGTTCTGCGATGTATGGGAGTTCACCAATGCCAAAGGAACGAGTGTCAAAGCAATCACCTCATACATGATTGAGGTCGGGTGAGCCTCCAGCGCCGTTACCTCTTAGCCGTCCTGACCGGCAAGATGCCGCCTAACAACTCGCTGCAACAAACGAGCTAAGCTCTCTAAGCAGCGCGGGGCCAGTATTCAGCTTGACATAGGGTCAAGGTTCTCGTACCCCTCAAAAGTTCGCCGCTGAGCTTTACCATTAGATGGCTTCATATAACGATCATTATGTTTTCAAGGTCGTAAAATAAATTAAACATTTGAGAGCCGTGTGATGAGCAGCTTCGGGTCCTGTGGAATATCAATCGTCAGGAACTATTCCAAATAGAAATCGACAAATTAAGAACACCGGAGGTCGTATGGACAACGTCAAGGGGTTATTTTTTGATGTAGGAGGAACCGTGTTCGATTGGAAAAATACGGCTCGGGAGAAAATTCAGGAATTGGCTGATGAAAAGGGACAAGCAATAGACAGCGAAACTTTCGCCAATGACTGGCGAGGAGAAATGTTTAAGATTCACACCCAGGTCAGGCATGGAAACCTCCCCTGGATGAATTCGGATGACATGCATCTTCGGGCTTTGGAAAACATGACAAAAAATTATCCACTCTTGGCTACCTTTGACCATATGGCTCTCGTAAAATCGACTTGGCATCGCCTTAAAGCTTTTGCTGGCGCTCCTGAAGCGATCGACCGTTTGCGAACTAAATATACGGTGGTGGTACTTACGATTTTGAGTTGGGAAAGCATCGTCAACAGTTCAAAAGCGGCCAATGTTCAATGGGATGGGATCTTGTCATGCGAATTTTTAGGCTATTACAAACCTTCTGTGCAGGCCTACTCGAAAGGGATCGGCTTACTGGGACTGAAACCGCCAGAAGCAATGATGGTCGCTGCGCATGAAGGTGATTTAGCAGCAGCCAAGGCTGCCGGGATGTATACAGCTTATGTAAACGTCCCGGAAGAAGACAATCTATCTGAAGCCTTTGATCAACCAAGCGAGACCAATTTTGATGTTCAGGCCAGAGATTTTGAAGACTTGTGCAAAATACTACAAGTATGATATTAAGGTGGTTTTATACCCACCAATACATTTGACATACCCAAACATCCGGCGACGTAGATAATGAAGTTTGAAATAGCGATTAAATATCTCATTAGACAACTGATATAAAAAAACGCCACCAAACAAAGCATGCAGCCGACCGCCTGCGGCGCGGGTGAGCCGGGCACACGTGACGCCCGGTGAAACAACTTAGACGTTTTATCTCTCGCTTTTCACTGGGAGATTGGGTCCATTGGTAGCTTCGATTGCCATCGATCAGGTATAATGCACGCGCCTTTTCCCCCAGCAATAGAAAGTTCTGTGCAATCGTACAAATGAAAGCCATCGTCAAGACCAGGTCCGGGCCTCCGGAGGTACTCCAGCTTCAGGAGGTCGATAAGCCGGTCCCTGAGCCCGGCGAAGCGCTCGTCAAGATCCACGCGGCGA
>CAYNWK010000255.1:0-4525 GCA_964400875.1 uncultured Anaerolineaceae bacterium
GGTTTTGAGGGTTAGGAGCGCGCAGAGGTCTTCCAGGATCAGCTCTTGTTTGTTGCCGAACCCTCCGCCGATGCGCGGTTTAACCACCCGGATTTGTTTGACCGGCAAGCCGATTAATGGCGCCACCATACGCCGTATATGAAACGGCACCTGGGTGCTGGTGCGAATCACCAGGCGTTCGTCCTCGTCGAAATACGTGACGCAAACGTGTGGCTCTAGATGGGCATGCTGCTGTTTGGGGGTGCTGTACTCACCTTCAAACACATGCTCCGCCGAGGCAAAAGCGACTTCCACATTGCCCACCTCTGCCTCGATGTGGTGAACGAGGTTGCGCTGGGCGTCGTAGATGCCTTCCGTGTCGTCTTCATCGTGGATCACCGGGGCGCCATCTCGCATAGCCTGCTCGGGATCCAGCACAGCAGGCAGGATCTCATACTCGACATCGATCAAGCGCAGCGCCTGCTCGGCGATCTCCAAGGTTTCAGCAGCGACGACGGCCACCCGGTCGCCCACGTGGCGCACTTTGTTGTCCAGAGAAACCTGATCATAGGGCAATGGCTGTGGATAACTCTGTCCACCGGAGGCGTATTTGATGCGGGGCAGGTCTACATAGGTCAGGACGGCGTGTACCCCGGGAAGCCCACGCGCCTGGCTGGCGTCGATCCGTTTGATGCGGGCGTGCGCATGCGGGCTGGTGAGCAGCGCGCCGTAGAGCATGCCTTCCATATGGAGGTCGGCAGTGAAGACCGGTTTTCCCTGAACTAATTTCAGCGCGTCTACCTTGACCTGTGGTTTTCCAACTACCCCGGTTTTCTCCATGCCCGGCGGAGTGAGCACCAGGGGCAGCAATGGGCCATGAGCACCACCACGCCGGTAATATCCCTCGGGCAGCGTGATCTCGGCGACTTTCTCTGGCAGCGTGAGCTCCGGGATGGAGATCGGCGCCAGGGTTTCGCCCCGCAGGGCCGCTGCAGCCCGCTGGATCGCCTCAACAGTGCGGACATAGCCCGTGCAGCGACACAATACGCTGCTCAGCGCCTGGCGAATCTCCCCTTCTGTAGGGTTTGCATTCTCATCCAGGAGCGCTTTGGCAACCAGAATTTGAGCCGGTGTGCAGAATCCACACTGGATGGCACCGGTTTCGACAAAAGCCTGTTGGAGGGGATGCAGCTCCCCCTCACCGCTCAACCCCTCTACCGTGGTGATCGCCTGCCCATTCACCGCTACGGCTTTCGTCATGCAGCTGCGGATGGGCTGCCCGTTCAACAATACGGCGCACACGCCGCAATCGCCAGTGTCGCAGCCGCGCTTTACGCTGAACAAGGATAACCGGCGTAGCGCCTGCAATAAGCTTTCCCTTTCCCCGACCGCAAGGCGTTTTTCGCGACCATTGACGATTAACGTGATCGGTACGGTTGTTGCGTTCATGTCTGTTCTGGTGCCTCCATGGAATTCTCCAGCACGTGCAGGCCAGCGCGACCGTGCATTGAAATGGCTGTTTTTGGTAATCCGGCCTCACAGGCATCCAGGTAAATCCGGTATTTTTATGCGTCTGCCCTGCCTTTTGCGTAAGCATCGTGCTATCTCTCAGGCACAGGCCAAGAGAAGGTCAATGGGCCATCCTTTTGCTCCTCGGCGCTGGGCAGTTTTCTGCCCGGTGTCTCGCTCAGCGCTTCTCTCCGGGCGGCCATAGAGGCCGAAAGTCCGTCTGGCCCTTTGCTCCACAGGCGAACAGTGCGGAAGAAGGGCACCACTTCATGCGCGTTGAGCCGGTAGGGGTTGGCTGTAGGCAACCGGATGTGGTCCCTGTGGAAGTGACTCGGCACCACATCGGTCGCTTCTTGCAATGCGTTCACGATTTCCTGGCGGACCTGTTCGCCTAGCGCCACTTGCGCCGGCTGAGGGAGCAGTCCCTGGCGCCGGTAACCCAAAGACATACCGGGGTCAATGACGATCTTGCGATCTTTTACTTCCACCGTACAGGAGGGCCCACGCACACCGAGCGATTCTGTGCCCAGGAAGGTTATCTTCATGGTAGCCCCTCAGTCCAGACACCAGCGATCGACGCGCCACAGGAGGGGCAATGACCGGCCCGAATGTTGTACTCGGTGATCCTAAAACTCTGCCGCCGGATCAATAACCGACCGCATTCTGGACAAAATGTATCCTGGCTCCTGTCGTTTGGTATGTTGCCAACGTAGATGTAGCGTAACCCTTCCTCCAACCCGATGCGCTGCGCTTGTTGCAGCGTCGCGAGGGGCGTTGGCGGCACATTTGCCAGCTTATATGCCGGGAAGAAGCGGCTGATATGCCAGGGTGTGTTCGCGCTTAACTCCTCAACGATAAATCGGGCGGCATCGCGCAGTTCGGCTGGTTCATCGTTCAGGTGTGGGATCACTAGGGTGGTAACCTCAAGCCAGATCCCCAGATTTTTCATCAGCTTCAGGCTGTCCAGCACGGGCTGCAAACCTGCCCCAACATAACGCCGGTAGGTCTGGTTGCGAAAAGCCTTCAGATCCACGTTCGCAGCATCCAAATATGGATGGAACATTTCCAGCATCTCTGGGGTCATGTAGCCGTTGGTCACCTGGATGTTGGTCAGGCCGGCCTGTCGGGCAAGGCGCGCCGTATCATAGGCGTATTCGAAAAAGATGGTTGGCTCTGTGTAGGTGTATGCCAGGCTGCGGCTGCCGGTTTCAAGAGAGCTAGCGACGATCTGTTTGGGGGTCGCTGCGTGGCCAGCGATCAGGCCTTGCTCTTGCAGCATTTGGGAGATCTGCCAGTTCTGGCACCACTTGCAGCGAAAATTACAGCCCGGCGTGGCAACAGAGTAGGCCAGCGAGCCAGGATAAAAATGGTACAGCGGTTTCTTCTCCACCGGATCCACGTGCTGGCTGATCGTACGGCCATAGACCAGCGTGTAGAGAACGCCGCCCTGATTTTCTCGTACCCGGCAAGCGCCTTTTCTGCCCGGCGCGATCACGCAATGATGCGCACACAGGTGGCAACGGACACGGTCCTCCGCTAATTTTTCATATAGCATTTCTTCAAGCATCGCACCCTGCATACGGCCTGTTTTTTCCTTCCGGCTGATAGGGATTTTGGGTTCAGTATTCCCTTTGTCGCTCTCTCAGCACCGGACTTTAACAACAATCGCTTCCCCATATCCAACCCAAACATCGAGATAACCACTTAGTAACTTATCGAGCTCGAATTCACCCGTATCCACCCGCAGGAAAGCTAGCTGGTTCACTTTGTCCCTGGTCCCCACCACGATAATGTTCTCCCGGCCCACCCGTCTGATCACTTGGGGGGTAAGCTGTTTGCTACCCCGACCAAAAATAAAGCCATTGCCGCCAATTGGCGTCACGATGATCTTTCTTTTTTCATATCGTTCGAATAAGCGCAGGATGCCCCACTCGTTCAGATCCCTCTCTACCAGCTGCCTGGCGCTGACGGCATCCACTCCCAGGAGAGTCTTCGGCAGACTCATTTCGTCAGCGACCGCCTCTACCGTCGTACCCGGTCCGAGCAAGTACAGTGTTCCCTGATCCATCTGCTCGACGATATATTCGGCGATGGCCTCCTTGCTCGCCCGGGAGGAAGGAGCAATGTTTGAGGCCGCCTTTCCGGGCTGCAGGAGCTCGCGTACCTCAGGGACAAGCAGATAACCATACAACCGGGAGGCCAGGCGATCCTCTCTAAAAGCCTGCTCGTCGATGTCGAGGACTTCCTCTTTGGTGACATCAGCGCCTTCCAGGAAAGCATCAACCATCTCGGCAGCCGCTCTGGTGCTGACCGCGAACGCCGAGCTGAAGATTTTGACGCCGCCGGGCACGCCGACTACCGGCAATTGTGCGTCGATGGCGTCGTAGATGTCCCGGGCTGTGCCATCGCCGCCGACAAAAATGAGTAATTCAGCACCGCGCTCGGCCATCTGTCGGGCGATTCGCTGCGTGTCCGCGGCCGAGGTCTGCGCCCCGATCTCCCCGGTTACCGTGATAGGAACTTCGAGAGCCCCAATGTGCTGCTCTCCCATCACGCCGGGTGCGACGAGCAGCTCGATATCCTCCGTGTGTTCTAGGTGGGAAAGGAGTTCCTTCGTCTTCCCCGGGGTGACCGGCTTAGCGCCCAATTCCTTCGCTTTTTCATACATATTCCTTCCATCGGTTCCCTTAAGCCCAACGCTGCCGCCCATCCCCGCTATAGGGTTCACAATCAAACCGATCATTTTCTTTTCCATTAAGTCAGCGCTCCTTCAGGTGGGTTCATCTTGGGCTGCATTCACAAGGGGGACGAGGTTTTCGGAGAATACCTCAGGGCAATTCGCCTGATCTAGTTGTATGCCAGGCGCGTGGCTTCGTCCGCCAAAGTGGGCTCAATGAGCGGTCTCCAGGCAGGCTCGGTCCACGTTCCCAAGCGCTGATGCATGTCCAGGTATTTTTGCGGAATAGGGTGTGTTCCCACCACCACTTCCAGGCCATAGCGTTCTTCAAGAAACTTCTTGAAAGTGTGAATGTAAGGG
>CAYNWK010000256.1:0-2095 GCA_964400875.1 uncultured Anaerolineaceae bacterium
GGGCCTCCTCGATCAGGCTGCCTTCGCTGCCGGTCTGCGGGCCGCTCAAGACCTCGACCTGGTAGCGAGCACGATCCAGGCGCTCGGCGGTGTAGAGGGTGTTCTCTTGCGCGCCGCCCACGATCAGGCGGGTGATGGGATGGAGAACCCGCACGCGTTCAACCATATTGACCGCGGCCTGAGGCATCACTGCAATCCATGCTGCTCTAAAAGCTGCTGGTAGAGCTGTTCGAGCTGCTCTTGAGTACCTTCGATCGCAAAGCTTGCGCTCACCCGCGCCCGTCCGGCTGCTCCCATCTCCTGGCGGAGCGCCGGATCGGATAACAAGCGTTCGAGCGCGGCCGCCGTAGCCTGCGGATCGCCCGGCGGGACGAGCAGCCCGGTTTGCCCGTCCAGCACGACTTCAGGCGTGCCGCCAACGGCTGTAGCGACCACCGGCAGACCGGCGGCCATCGCCTCCAGCAGGGCCAGGGAGATCCCCTCCCAAGCAGAGGGCAGGGCGAAGATGTCGAAGTGGACCAGCCAACCCGCTGCGCCCTGTTGGTGACCCACGAAATGGATGTTATCTTCAAGCCCCAGCCGGTTGCATTGCTCGAGCAGCTCGAGCAGCTGGCTGCCCTCTCCTACAAAAACCACGTGAAAATCCCGCCCCTGGTCGATCAGCAAGGAGGCAGCCTGGATCAACGTAGACTGGCCTTTTTCCGGCGACAGCCGGCCTACACATCCGACGCTAAGGGAACCAGCCGGCACGGGCCAGGAGTCCGGGTGCCTGGCGCGCGAGGCGCGTTTGAAGTTTCTAACGTCCAACCCGTTATAAATCACGGAAATCTGAGCGGGGGGAATGCCTTCGCGCGCCATCAGGACGTCGGCGACGGCCTGGCAGGAGACCACATAGCGGCTGACCCAGCCGAGGGTACTTGCGTCCAAAATGGTGCGCAGGCGCGTGCGAGCAAATTCTGCGCCGTGCTGGTGGACGACCACCGGTCCGATGTTCAGCCACCGGGCAGCGAGGCGCCCGACCAGGCCGGCATGATAGAGGTGCGTATGCACGAGGTCAGGCCGGCTGGCGCGCCACAAGTTCAGCAACCTGCTGAAGGCAGCTGCGAATCCTGCCCGGCGGTTAAGTCCCAGTTCTACCACGGGAACGTTCTCTGAGCGCAGCTCTTCCAACAGCTCACCGCCTCCTGCCAAGGCGATCACGCGTACGTCCCAGCCAGCGCGCAGCAGGCGCGGCGCCAGGCGGCGAACGTAGGTCTCGGCGCCGCCGGTGACGTGCATCTCGGTGATCAACCAGTCAAGCCGCGGCACGTTCTTTTTCCCGCAAGACAGCCTCGACTGCCTCCCATAGAATATCCACCCGCTGATCCCAGGTATGCACCTGGGCTGCACGACGGCGGTCGGCGCGGCGCTCAGGTTTGTCTTCCTGTAACGCTCGCTCTACCGCACGGATAAATTCTTCGGGGCTCTCGGCGAAGTAAACCCATTCTGCCAGCGGCTGCGCTTCGGGGAGCGGTGTGCTGACGATCGGCGCACCGTTCGCCAGGTATTCGTACAGCTTGAGGGGGCTGATGAACTCCGTCAGCTCGCTGCGCCGGTACGGGATGAGCAGGACATCCATCCCATTGAGCAGGGCGGGCAGATCGGTGAAGGGTCGTTTTCCCAGATCATAGACGTTGGGCAGCGCCAGGAGACCGGCCAGGTCGATCCTGCGGGGGCGAGCGGAGCCGATCAATACCAGGCTCCAGCCGGGCTTCCGGCTCATCAGCTGCTCCAGCAAAGCCACATCAACCCGGGCGTCCAACGTACCGGAAAGCCCCAGGCGCGGCTTAGGGAGGTCGACAATATCCGGGTGCACCAGTTTCGTTGATTGAAATAGGGAAACGTCGGCCGCGCTGGGGACCAGCTTCATCGGTCTGCGGGTCTGAGAGGCGTACAATTGCTGCAACCCACCTGAGTGCACGAACACTAGATCGGCGCGGGTCAATAATTCTCTCTCTTGCGTCTCGATCACCCTGCGTTTTAAGCCCCGCTGGCCGGCGGCGAAACGGTCGATGCAGTGATAAACCGCCAGGCGTTCCCCAAATCGTCCGATCAG
>CAYNWK010000256.1:2195-4471 GCA_964400875.1 uncultured Anaerolineaceae bacterium
GTCCTCCAGCAAGCGTCCGGCGGCTTCGGCGAAGGAGTTGGGGTCATCTCGTTCCACGAAATAACCCGTCTCGCCAGCGACGACGATCTCCAGCAGCCCACCCACCGGATTGGCGATCACGGGAATTTCGCACGCCAGCGCTTCGACCGCCATGCGCCCAAAGCCTTCGTGCTGCGAGGTCACCAACAGGACCTTGACCTGTTGAAGCCAGGCGTAAACTGCCTCAGGAGGCACGTCGCCGGTCAGGTGGATGTTCATCCCGGCGCGGCGCAAGCGATCGATCTCCGCGTCGACCCGCTGCTGGTAACTCCCGGGTTCGGGGTGACCACCGATCAAGAGGGCATGGAGCTCGCCGCGCCTTCTGAAAAGCTGCTCGCAAATCTTCAAAAACAGCAGGTGCTGCTTGACCGGGTGGATGCGACCCAAAATCGCCAGATCGAAACTCCGGTCGATCGAGGAATCCAGGGAGGGTAAGGGAATTCCGTAGTAGATCAGGCGCGCCGGTTGGGGCGCGCTTGCCAGGACGGCCTGTGAAACTGCCACGCGGTGGCGGGCATACAGCGGGCCGGAACGCCTTAAACTATACAGGGAATGATACGTCTCCACACACCGGTTGAGGTTGAACAGGTACGGAAGCTTGCGGCGCAGGCTGTGATAGCCGTCGAGCTGGACCAGGTCGCAGGCTAACAGTTCTCGCGGGCTGCGAGCCGGGTGCGCGACCGCACGCAAGGCCGCGACCAGCGGCGGCGCGGCATGGAGGTTATCCTCAAGCGAGGCGTGCAGGAAGTAGGAGAGCGCATGATCGCGCTGCGCCAATCCCTGGGCCAGCTGCACCAGGAAAGTTTGTGCGCCGCCCACAGCCAGGTCGACAAGAGAAATCCCGATTTTCAATTCAAGCCTCTAATAAATCGCGGTAAACCTCGGCGTACTTTTGAGCGGCTGCGTGCAGTTCGAAGCGATCTTCGACCGTGCGCCGCCCGGCCGCTCCCAGTCGGCTGGGCAAGTCTGGCTCGTCCAGCAAGCGTTGGATGGCGGCGCAAAGCGCGCCAACATCCCCGGATGGGATCAGCAAGCCGTTCACCTCGGGTTGGATCAACTCCGGAACCGCACCGACCCTAGTTGAGATCACGGGCTTGCCGCATGCCATGGCCTCCAGGAGCGAATTGGGCAGGCCTTCGTCGTTTGAGACGCAGGTTCCCACGTCAAAGCCCTTGATATACGGTATAGGATCATCAACCAATCCGGTGAAGGCGACCCGATCGGAAACGCCGCGCTCGTGCGCCAGCTTGCGGAGCTCAGCTTCAACTTTCTCGGCTCCTGGGACCAGTGAGTCACCCCCAACGAGCACCAGCCTGAGCCAGGGCCGGTCGGCCTGCAGCCGCGCGAGGGCTTCGATCAGGAGGCCTAGATTTTGACCGCGGCCGAAGCGGCTGGCGCGCCCAATGATGAACGTGTCTGGGGGGAAGAGGCGCGTGGTCGCGGCTGCGTCCACCTCGGCCAGGTCGATCCCATTGTAGATCAGGCGGACTTTTTCCGAAGGGGCGAGATCGGCGACCGCCTCCAGGGCCATGTGGGCAGAAGCAATCACCACGTCCAGGCCGTACTTCGGGACCCGCCGCCAGCTCCTCCGCCCACCGAGGCGTTCGATAACCCTGGGTACGCCGGCTGCCAGGGCGGCATCGACCGGCCAGCGCTGGTTGTGCACCTGGACGAGGTCGACGTTGTGCCTCCTGAGGTAGGCGATCATGCGTGCGGGGTCGGGCAGGTAGGCGCAGCTTCCGGCCTGACGGAACTTCGGCAGGAACTCGGGGACCCGGGTCGACAGGAAATAAAAATCGAACTCGCTGTTCAGGGCCCCCGCCAGCCGGAAGAGCCAGTTTTCTATACCGCCGACGTGGAAGTCGAAAAGCGTGAAGGCGATGCGCGGCCTGGAGTTCGTGCGTCGTGGGGAGAGCCGGCGTCGAGCCTGACCCGCTTTGCGAAGCGCCAATGCAGCCAGGTAGCGTGGCCGGCTGATCCAGGCCGAGCCCTTTTTTCGCAGACAGTTCTGCCAGGACAAGCCGGAACTTGCTACAGCGCTGGCGGAGCTGTGTTTCGGCAAACCGAGGTTTTCCAGGTAGCGGTCTACCATGCGTTCGAGGTCGAGTCTTTCTTCGGCGCGCTGGCGCGCCAATCGGGAGAGACGTTCCGATTCGGACAAAGCACGCTCGGCGGCTACCAGCATCGCATCCACGAAACGCTCGTCATAAGTCCATGGCTCGCTGTCAAAGAGCACC
>CAYNWK010000257.1:0-4452 GCA_964400875.1 uncultured Anaerolineaceae bacterium
AATATCATAAATTCAATGGTGTAATTTGGGTGGATAAACCGTCCGAACTACACCTACAGATAAAAACATTTGAATATACCCATGGTTTGAAGGAGAGAGAACCGCGTGAATCGAATACTCTACAGGCTGATGTACTGGTTGGGCATGTCCGACTGGGATAAAGGGGAGACGCCGCCGGAAGTAAAAGCTGCCTTTAAAACAGGTGATCTTCTACCAGGACCGGCGCTCGACCTGGGCTGCGGAACCGGCGCGCATGCCATCTTCATGGCGATGCAGGACCGCCAGGTGATCGGCATCGATTTTGTCCCGGAAGCCATCTACGCCGCGCGTGATAATGCTCTGCAGGCAGGCCTCTCCGAGCACACACAATTCTACGTCGCCGACGTGACTCGAATAAACGAGCTGGTGCTCCCGCCATGCGCCTTCGCATTGGATATGGGCTGCTTCCACGGGTTAAGTTCTAATGGTCAGCGCCGCTATGCAAAAGCGCTCGCTGGCCAGTTGATCCCCGGCGGGCGGTATATGCTGTATGTCCTCGATCCTCGCAAGGAATTGGGCTTCTCGTTTGGACTAACCCCTGCGCGTGTCCGCGAAGTTTTCACCCCAGATTTCGATATCCTGGATGAAAAACGCGGCGCTTATTGGAGCAAGGCATCCACCTGGTTCTGGATGGAGCGAAAGCCCTAAGACGAATCGCGGTAAGTCCGCCCTTTCCATGTCACCCCCCGGCCGGAGAGCACCTTGAACGCCGAGGCGAACATCATGCCGGTGAAAACCAGCGCGCCTAGAGGCAAACTGAGCGCGTACCAGGCCGAGATTTGGAAGGCGCGCGCCGCCCGGGCCCGCTGCCAGATCAGATAGACCCATAAAAGTAGCGCTTCGCCGGCGACCAGCCAGGCAGGCCCTCCGCCGTCCGCCGCAACCCAGGCTATCCCAGCGACCAGCCAGAGCGGCAGCGCCAAGGCCGCCACCAGACCTAAAAAGGCGCCGAAGGAGAGCAAACCCAGGCGGTCCTGCATCCCAAAGAAGATGTTTTTGGTCCAGCCCTCCCACATGCCGGCGAGCGAGGTATACATACGCGTGTCGGCGAAAGCCCGCCCATCCGCCAGGATCAGGCGGTAGCCGCTTCTCTTGACCACCTCGGCCAGGGCCTTGTCCTCGTCGATGCGCGCCCGCACGGCCCGGTGACCGTCGACAGCCCGGTAGACGGAGCGCTTGATCAGAATATATTGCCCATTGGCGATGGCGTCGGGCTTCTCCGGGTCGTTGACGCGCTCTGCCGGGAAGCCGACGGACAGGCCGGTGAACACCACCGGCAGGACCACCTTCTCCCAGAAGGTGACCAGCTCTTGTTGGGTCAGCATGGTAAACATGTCCGCGTCGTGCTCTCGGGCGGCCCGGTAGCTGGCAGCCAGCGCTCCTGGCGCTAGGAAGGTATCCGCATCCACGAAGCACAGCCACTCGCCGCGCGTCTCCCCCGCCCCCTGGTTTAAGGCGTGCGGTTTGCCGGCCCAACCCTCGGGCAGGTCCTCCCCTTGGATGACTCTCAAACGCGGGTTGGACTCAGCCAGTTCGGCCAGGATGCGGGGGGTGGCGTCCGTAGAGCGGTCGTCTACGACGATGACCTCGAAGTCCGGATACGCTTGCTCCAACGCAGCCTGCACGCATCGGCGGATCACCCCGGCCTCGTTGCGCGCCGGGATGACGATCGAGATCGGCGGCGCGGACCCCGCTTCCGGAGGGGCAGCCGGAGAGATAGTCAGCTGCAGCTGGTGCTGGCTGTGGATCCAGTACGTGATCCCCAGCCCGAGGATCAGGGCCAGGCTGGAGAGCAGTATGTAGACGAGTTGAGCATCCATGCTGGGCGCGGGCAGCCGGTATGACCCGGCTTACACCACGCGCAGCATCGAGCCGCGCGGGGTCTTCTCGACTTCGATGCGGGCGGGGAAAACGTCTTTCAATTCGTCGATATGGGTGATGACCAGGATCTTGGCGAAATCGGGCCGCACCAGGTTGATCGCTTCGATCAGTCGCTGGCGGCCCTGCGCGTCCTGGCTGCCGAAGCCCTCATCGATCACCAGGGTCTGCAAGCGAGCGCCGGCGCGCTGGGCCAGCACCTCCGATAGCGCCAGGCGGATGGCGAAATTCACTCGAAACGCCTCTCCCCCGCTGAACATCTCGTAATCTCGGCTTCCGGCGTTGTCGCTGATCTGGATTTCCAGCGTCTCGCGCAGGTCGTCCCGGCGTTTGTCCTTATAAGCCGCCTGGGTGACGAAGCGCACCGACATGGTGCCCTGAGACAGGCGTTCCAGGATCTCGTTAGCCTTGGTTTCGATCTGCGGCAGGGCTTGTTCGATCAGCAGCGCCGGTACGCCGTCTTTTCCGAAGGCTCGTTCGAGCTGTTTATAACGGCCGGCCTGGTGGGCGAGGCTATCGCGGTTTTCTTCCAGATCCGCCCAGCGGATCTTTAGATCGTCCAGCACCAGCACTTTCTGCCGGGCCGCGCCCACCTCCAGGCGGACACGGTTCTCGCCCTCCTGCAGATCCAGGAGTTCTCTTTCTGCAGCGTACAGGTCCGGCGCGCCCTGCTGCGCGGTTTGCAGGGCTTTGGCGGCTTCTTCGTGGACCTCTTGCTGCCGCTCCGCCTCGACTCGCTGGTTGACGATCTGGTCGCCCAGGTCGGAGATCTCCCGGTCCAACGGGGCCAGCACGGCGCGCGCTTTTTCAAGCGCCCGCAGGTCCGTTTCCGCGGCCCGTCCTTGCGCTTCGGCCCGTCGGGCAGCCTCATGCGCGGCGGCGTCGTAACCGATCTCCTTCAGCTCCGCCTCGACGACAGCCAGCTGCTCGCGGGCTTGTGGGGCAAAGGTCTCGGCTTCCAGCGTGGTTTCGATCTCCGCCAGGCGGGGTGCGCTGCTGGTTTCCCAGCTCTCGATCTTTTTCTCGAGCATTTCCATCTGGCTGGTGAAACGGGCGATGGACTGGTTGTGAGCGCGCAGGTCGTGCTCCGCTTTGGCCAGCCCGGCGATCTGCTTTTCCAGGTTCATCTGGAGTTCCGTGGATTCGCTCAACAGCGCCCGGTTCGTCCGGAAGCGGTCGCCCAGCTCCGTGCCCTCCGCCTGCAGGGAGGCGATCAAATTCTCCCGCTCCTCCGGGCTGAGCTCCTGGCCGCACAGCGGGCAGTGCGCCCCTTCGGCCTGGGTAAGCCGGTCGATGCGTTCCTTGAGCTCGTCCATTTCGTCGCGCAGCCGCGGGTTTTCGGCTTTGGCCTCTGCCAGGCGCTGGCGGGCCGCGTCCAGCTCGGCGTCCAGCTCAGCGCGGCGGGCCAGCTGCTGCTCGGCCTCCTGGGCGTGCACCTTGGCCTCCTCCAGTTCCTCGCTGGCTTCGCCAAGCTGCTTTCGAGCTGTTTCTACCTGGCCGCGCTGTTCCTGCAGGGTGCGCGCCTCTTGCTCCAGGCGGGCTCGCGCGGCGTTGATCTCATTCTGGGGTTCGAGCAGACTTTTTTCGTGCTCCCGGAACTGGCTTGCGACCTGCTCCCAGCGCTCGAGCTCCTCGCGCTGCGCTTGCCATTCAGCGAAGGCCGCTTCGATGGCCTCAGCGCGCGCCAGGATCTGGTCATAGGATTCCTTTTCTTCCTGGCGCTCGGCACGCCGGGCTTCCATCTCCGCCAGGCGCCGCCGGGCGCTCTCCAGCTGCTGGCCCAGGGTATCGACCAGCTTGCTTTGCTCGGCGATGGTGGCGGTCACCTTGCGCGCATTCTCCAGGATGGATTCCTGGGCAGCCCGCGCTTTGGCCAGGCGGCTCAGGTCGGTTTCCAGTTCGGCCAGGCGCTTTTTTCGGTCCTCCTCTTCGTCCAATTCGAGCTTGATCTCGTGCAGGCGGCCGTCCAGGGCAGCGATCTCGCCTTCCACCCGCTTGCGGCGTTCCGCCGCCCGCCGGCGGTAAGTCTCCCAGACTTCTAGCCCCAGGATGCTGCTCAGGATGCGCTTGCGGTCTCCCGGGCGCTGCTGGGTGAACTGGTCGGCCTTGCCCTGCAGGAAAAAGGACGCGTTGACGAAAGTTTCGTAGTCCAGGCGCAAAGTCTCCTCGATGCAGGCCTGGGTTTCACGCAGGGTGCGCTCTGTCAGCGGCTTCCATTCCACTGCATGCGCCAAGGCGGATGGTGAGAGCAAGCCATTAACGTTGCCGGGGTCGCCCTGGTAGATCTGAAACTCGAGCATGGAGGTCTTGCCGCGCGGGTTCACTCGCTGCACCCGGTAGAGGTTGTCCTCGTATCGGAAGATAAAGCTGACCTCGGCCGTCTCGGACTGGGTGTTGATCAGCGAGTCGTCCCGCTTGCGCGCCAGGCCGAACAGCGCCCAGGTGATCGCATCCAGCAAAGATGATTTTCCGGAGCCGTTTGCCCCGGCGATGCAAGCCAGTTCGAAGGTGGAGAAATCGAGCTCGACGGGTTCC
>CAYNWK010000258.1:0-4450 GCA_964400875.1 uncultured Anaerolineaceae bacterium
CGACGATAAGTGTGTTGGCATTGGGGATATCCAGACCCGATTCGATGATCGAGGTGCTCAAAAGCACATCCACTTCACCGGCTGCGAACTGTTCCATCCGTTCGGAGAGCTTATCTTCGGCCATCTGCCCGTGCGCCACGGTCAGGCGCGCTTCGGGCACCAGCCTTTCCAGGTGGCTGCGCATTGCCCGAATTGTTTGCACCCGATTGTGCACGAAAAAGACCTGCCCGCCGCGCTCCAATTCGCGCAAGATCGCCTGGCGGATCAGGCGTTTGGAGTACGGGCCGACGTGGGTGATGATCGGCAGCCGTTCTTCCGGCGGGGTGTTGATGGTGGAAATGTCCCGCACACCGGTGAGCGCCATGTACAGGGTGCGCGGGATGGGCGTTGCGGTCATGGTGAGCACATCCACTTCGGTGCGCATCTGCTTGAGAAATTCCTTGTGGGTCACACCAAAACGCTGTTCTTCATCGATGATCAGCAGTCCCAAATCTTTGAGCTCGACGTCGTTCTGCAGCAAGCGGTGGGTGCCGATGACGATGTCTACCGCGCCCTTTGCCAGGCGGAATAAGATCTCGCGCTGTTCGGCGGGCGTGCGGAAGCGGGAGAGCATTTCCACTTCCACAGGGAAGGCAGCCAGGCGCTCGCGAAAGGTGTTGAAATGCTGTTGGGCCAGCACCGTGGTAGGCACCAGCATGGCTACCTGCTTGCCGTCCATCACCGCTTTGAAAGCCGCGCGCAAAGCGACTTCGGTCTTGCCGTAACCCACGTCGCCGCAGATCAGCCGGTCCATCGGGCGCTTATTTTCCATATCCGCTTTAACTTCGGTAAGCACACGCAGCTGGTCTTCCGTTTCGATATAGGGGAAGCTGGCCTCCAGCTCTTTCTGCCAGGGCGTATCGGCGCTGAAGGCGTGCCCGGTGACGATCTGCCGCTGGGCGTACAGTTCCAGTAAATCCTCGGCGACTTCCTCGACCGCTTCTCGGACGCGTTTCTTGGTGTTGCTCCATTCAACGCCCCCCAGGCGAGAAGGAGAGGGATCGCGGCTATCCGGACCGACGTAGCGGGTCAGCCGGTCAGCCTGGTGCACCGGGACGAACAGCTGATCCCCTTCGGCGTATTCGACCGCCAGGTACTCGCGCGCCACCCCGCCGATGGTTCGGTCGACCAAACCGAGGAAGCGTCCAACGCCATGCTCAACGTGCACCACCCAGTCCCCGACTTGCAGATCGGTATAAGCGGCCTCTGGGGATTCGGCGATACCGCGCGGGTGCCGGCGCGGCTCCGGCCGGCGCCAGCCGAAGATCTCACCGTCGGTCAGCAGGTGGAAACGATCGGGCTGGTCTCTGCCCGTGGGGTTGAAACTCCAGCCCTCCGCCAGGCTGCCCTGGATGAATTCGGGGGGATGGCTGGCTTCGAGGTAATGTTGTTCTCTCCACAGTTCCGCCAAACGGGAAGCCTGCCGGGAGACGAGCACCACCGGCTCTTGCTGGCGCAGGATTTGCTGCAGGTGATCCATCAGCGGCTTTAGCTGGCCGCCGAAGCGCGGTTCGGAGATGAAGCGGGAGGCCAACCCCGGTTGGCCGTCACCGGATATTGGGTTGACGGTCGTTACCGGACCCAGCGTAACAGTCTGGCGCACGGAGAACGCATCCTGGATTTCAGCCCAGGTGAGGTAGGGCAGGGGGTATTCCTCTCGCAGCACCTGTTCGGCAAGATAATCAGCCCGCAGGCTGATCGACTGCTCTTCGATATCTTGGACGGTGTTCTCTAGATAGTCCCAGTTATCGATCGCGACGATTGCCTGCTTGGGAAGATAATCCAGCAGGCTGGAGGAGGAGGGATGCAGGATTGGGATGTGAAACTCGGAAAGTGACTCTTCGGGTTTCAATTCCGGGGGAGACTTTCCGGGCAAAAATTCCCGCGCCGGGGTGATGACCAGCTTCTCGGCCTGGTGCAAGGTCCGTTGCGAAGCCGGATCGAACTGGCGCAGGGTGTCGACCTCATCCCCGAAGAACTCCAGCCGCACTGGGTGGGTTTCAGCCGGAGGCCAGAGGTCGAGAATGCCGCCCCGCCGAGCAAACTGCCCGGGCATGATCACGGTATGAACCGGTTCGTAGGCCAGTGCAACCAGATCGCGGGCCAGGCGTTCCGGTGCGGCAACCTGTCCGCTTTTCACCAGGCGGACGGACTTGATGAAATCGCGCCGCGGCATTGTGCGGGCCATCAGGGCGCGGGCCGGCGCGATCATGATCGGGGAAACTGAGGTTTGCACAGGAGCGCCAGGGATCTGCTGGATGGCAAGGTGGGTAAGCACCTGCAAGCGGTCTCGGCGTGTGTTCTCACCCCAGGGAACATCCTCGTAGAACAGCGAGCTCGGTTCCGGGAAGAACATATGACCGCTATCCGGCGCCCACAGTTCCAGTTCATCCGCCAGAGTCAGGGCCCGGTCCGTGCGATCGGTGAGCAGCAGCAAAGGCCGGCCCAGGCGCGCCCGCAGGGCGACAAGCAAAGGCAGCCGGGCAGCGCGGCGCAGTCCAAGATTAGGCAGCGCCTCCCCGTTCTCCAGTCTGGTGATCAGATCGCCAGCGTTCTCTGCGAGAATTTGGACGAGATGGTTTAAGGGCATTTATTCAGGGTCAGTCCTAATACGAATCAAGAAAATTGCAGGCAACGCGACCTTTAATTTTATCACTCTTCGCCATCGAGCGCGTCGCCGTTATATCGATTCATGGCTGCCTCGATGCCTTGGGTGATGAAGGTCAACGCAGCATCTCCGGCCAAGTCCAGGATCTCGGGCAAAAGCGCTGCTTCCTCCGCGGAAAAATCTTGTAGCACGTACGCAGCAGCCTCCATACGGCCCGGCGGCCGGCTGACGCCCAGGCGCAGGCGGGGAAAACCTTCCGTGCCAAGGCGGGTGATGAGCGATTTCATGCCGTTGTGGCCTCCAGAGCCGCCGAAAGGACGCAGCCGGAGGGTGCCGAAGGGCAGATCGACCTCGTCGTAAACGACCAGCAGGTTCTCGAGCGGGATCTTGTAAAAATTAACCAGCGGACCGACTGCCTGCCCGGAGAGGTTCATGAAGGTTTGCGGCTTGGCCAGGATGATCTTGTGATCCTGGTAACGCTTATCGGTGACCAGCGCTTTGGACTGCAGGCGTGAGAACGAAACCCCCAATCGCTCAGCGAGATGGCTGAGCAGCAGAAAGCCGATGTTGTGCCGGCTTTCCCGGTATTCACGGCCCGGGTTGCCGAGCCCGACGATCAAGTAGGGAGTTGAGGATTGCTGATCGATCATGTTTGGAGTCGACTTGTCTGGAGATGGTTTGATCCACCCCCGGGTCTAGGGTTATCTTCGCAGGAAGCGGCGGATGGAAGCATACAGCCCAATCACCAGGAATGCGCCGAGCGTTGCCAGCACTCCTTTACCCAGGCTGAGGGTGATATCCTGCGCGCCGATCTCCGCCGGGTTGGGCGGCAGCGGTGTGGCGGTTGGCGGCACGGGCGTGACCGTTGGCGTGTCGGTCCCCGTGGGGGCAGGCGTCTCCGCGGTCGTTACGGCAGTTGGTTCGACGACTGGCGTGTCGGTTTCGATCGGCGTGTAATTACGCACCCGCAAGTTAGGCACCATGACGCTGGCCTGGTCCCCATCCGCGGTCAGAACAACCAGCCGCAGGTCGTATTCCCCATCCGTGATCGTGGTGGTATCCCATTGAGCCAGCTCGCCATCGGCGACTGGCTGGTCGCTCTCGGTGATCAGGAACCAGGAGCTGGTGGTATCTTGAGCATAGCTGAAGGAGAGCTCCACTGATTGGAAGCCTTCCACATCGCTGTCGCCCAGGATCGAAACGCTGCCTTGCAGCGCTTGCCCGCCGACCGGTGACGTGATCGCAACCCCGGGCGGTTCCGGTGTGGGAGTTTCTTCCTGCGCCCAAGCAGGGTAGGCGAAGCCCAGAAACGAGAAAGCCAGCAAAAGGAGCAATAAACGGCGGGTCATGGCAAAGTTTTAGTTTAACATGGAGAGACAGCCGGGTCAACACACTGTGGTGGGAATTTTGGCCGCCAGGTTTTGCAAACCGCCGCTAACTATGGTAAACTCAGGCAGATCGATTTGTAATAAGCGACTAGCGTAAATCCTTAAAAATCAAGGCGCCATCGAGGGGATTTTTTTTATTATGACCATCTCTCGCACTGATCAAATGGTCAGTCGTTTACGTGAAATGCAAGCCGCGGCTCCAGATATCATCGCTTCCGCGGTCGTTTCGGTGGACGGTCTGATCATGGCCTCCGCGCTGCCCGGCGAGGTCGAAGAGGACCGGGTCTCGGCGATGTCGGCCGCGATGCTCAGCCTGGGAGAACGAATTGCCGGCGAACTCGGTCGCGGTGTGCTGGAACAGGTTTACATTCGCGGTGACAGCGGCTATGTGATCCTCACCGCGGTCGGCGAAGAG
>CAYNWK010000259.1:0-4377 GCA_964400875.1 uncultured Anaerolineaceae bacterium
CGTCCCCTCGATCGCCCCTCAAGCAGTCCCTCGCCCGGCTGCGGCGCAGCGCCGGACATATACACCGTTATCCCCTGATCCGAAATTTTCTGGCGGCAAACGGGGAAGCCTAACAAAGGTTTTCAATCAACTTATTCGAAAGGAGTAAGGATAATGCAAACATTTATCGACACACTGGCGCGCATATTAGGCAGCTACCTGCCCAACTTGCTAGCCGCGCTGGCGATCCTGGTGGTAGGCTGGATCCTGGCCCTGATCGTCGCCGCGATCGTGCGCGGGATATTGCGGCGCACTGACTTGGATAACCGCATCGCCAGATGGGCGGCGGGCGAAGAACGCGGTGCTGAGATCGACATCGAGCGCTGGATATCCCAGATCATCTTTTATGTGTTGATGCTCTTCGTGCTGGTCGCCTTCTTCCAGACCTTAGGGCTCACCCTGATCACCCAGCCGCTCAACCTGCTTCTGGCGCAGGTCTTCGAGTTCTTGCCCCGTGTTCTCGCCGCTGGATTGCTTCTGCTGGTCGCCTGGATCCTGGCCAGCGCGCTGCGCTTGCTGGTATCCCGCGCGCTTGGGGCAACCGGGCTCGATAAGCGCCTGGGAGACGAGGCGGAGGTCGAAGGACGTGTGCCCCTCTCCAAGGCCCTGGGCGACGCCGTGTACTGGCTGGTCTTCTTGCTCTTCTTGCCGACGATTTTGGACGCGCTCTCCTTGCAAGGGTTGTTGGCTCCCGTTCAAGAGCTGCTCAACGAAGTGCTCGGCTTCCTGCCTAATCTACTGGCGGCCGGATTGATCCTGCTGGTTGGCTGGTTCCTGGCGCGCATCATCCAACGCATCGTGACCAACCTGCTGGCTTCGGTAGGCCTCAACCAGCTCAGCGAGCGGGTCGGGATCAGTTCCGTTTTGGGCGAGCAGAAGCTGTCCGACTTGCTTGGCTTCGTGGTTTACGTGCTGGTGCTCATCCCGGTGCTGATCGCTGCGCTGAATGCGCTGGCCCTCGAAGCCATCACCGCCCCCGCGGCGAACATGCTCAACACCTTCCTGACCGCTATCCCGGCCGTGTTTGGCGCTGCCCTGGTTTTGGCGCTGGCCTACGTGGTTGGCCGGCTGGTAGCCGGTCTGGTCACCAACCTGCTCACCGGGCTCGGCTTCAATACCGTGCTCGTCCGACTGGGTGTCAGCCGGACGCCAGAGGCGGGCCAGCGGTCCCCAGCCCAAATCGTCGGGTGGTTGGTGCTTGTGGGCGTCATGCTCTTCGCCGTCATCGAAGCGCTGCAGCTGCTCGGCTTTACTGTCCTGGCCCAGATGGTGGCCAATTTCACCACCTTTGCCGGGCAGATCATCCTGGGTCTGATCATCTTCGCGCTGGGCCTGTACATCGCTAACCTGGCGGCTCAGGCTATCCACGAAAGCGAAGTCAACCAATCCGGTTTGTTGGCCATGGCGGCCCGGATCGCCATCTTAGTCCTGGCCGGCGCAATGGCTCTGCGGCAGATGGGCCTGGCGAACGAGATCATCAACCTTGCCTTTGGCTTGCTCCTGGGCGCTATCGCTGTAGCCGTCGCCCTGGCTTTTGGTCTGGGCGGGCGAGACATCGCCGCACGCGAGCTGGAGAACATGGTCCAATCGGTCAAGGAGGACGAACCGGGATCTACACCGGGCGTTTGATTGCCTCTCTTAAACACCTGTGGATGGGCGGATCTTGGTCCGCCCATCCACAGCCCTGCCGCTTATTCGTAGAAATCGGCGTATTGACCCCAGGCGGAGAAGATCAGCGAATCAGCCGCGGCCGCTTTACCGTAGATCCACATGTTACGCAGTGGGCAGACGCCTTCCCAAAGAAAGTACGAGCGCGCCGCGATATCCGTCGCCCAAAGCAGGTAAGCTCTCTGCCAGCTAACCCCCGTTGCATCCGGAGTAGTGAGCAGCGCCAGGCTCGCGTTAACCGCCGAATCAGTGACATTGACCACCATGACCTGCTTAATCACCAACATTTCACCGGTCGGAGAACCCACGTACCAGGACCAATCAGCCCCCATCTCCTCCGAAGCGTAAATCCGCGCCGGTTCAACCACCTGCGCCCGCAAGATCCCGCTGACCCCCGAGTGAGCCAGGCCCGAAACAGGCCGATCCACAAGCGAGTTACTATCGAGCGTTCTGCGCCGACCAATCCAACGAGCTAAAAGTCTACTCATAGTAAGTCACCGGTTGTCGCAAAGCTACACGGACGCGGACGCCGGTCCCATCCGTCACCAGCCCCCAAAGACTCATCCCGCCATCCTCGACAGGGAGGACCCCCTGCCAGTGGAGCATATCGCGGCCGGCCAGCGTCACCCCGTTTAACCAGAAAGTATCTTCAGCAGACAAGCTGATCTCGCTTGCCGCGTAGTAGAGCGAAACGTTGCGAGTGCCAGCGTTGTTGTTGATCACCGTGATATCAACAATGTCCAACGGACCAGCCCCGGACACACCCCCTTCGATCTCTTCCACGTCGTTGTCCGGAAGCACAGCCGGCAGGCGCGCCACGTAATTGGGCTGCCGGCGATGAATGATTAATCGGTTCTCCCCATCCAAAGCGGCGACCGCAGGCTGACCGTCAACCGACACTTGCAAGCTAACGTCGGCAGGCAGAATAACAGGACACCCCCCGCCTTGCCATTCGAAGAAATCATCCCCGCCACCCAGCTCAGGAGAAAACTCCGCATCCTCCGGTTGTTTTTTAGCCATCAAGCAAACCTCCAATCAGAGTAGGCGCTCGCTCCGCTTGAGTCAGCGTTCTCTGCTGACCACGCTCCGCAAAGAGCGCTACGCGGGCTCGCTCGCGCCCCCTGGCTATCCAAGATCGCCCGAACCCGCCCACTTGTCCAAGGACCAGCCAGCCGGAGCCCAGGAAGGTCCGCTCCGAGCCCCTTCACGCCGCAGGTCACGCAACCGGAAGCGGAAGTCACGCTGCATCGAGCGCCCGAGCGTTCCGAGGATCCCCGTCATGTAGCTATCAGCCTCGGCAGTATTGACCAGCTCCGCCACCCGCGAAAGACAGGCAATCCCCACCGCGCCGATCACTACAATCCCTTCGTGTTCTGTTCTGAGCGACGTCGCCGTAGCGCTATCCAGATCCTCGATCGTTTGCGGGACCGTGTACCAAATCCGAACCTTGTCCCCACTCTCCGGCTGAGCTATGTCCGCCAGGTCCAGGATCACCTTCGGTGCAGACCCATCCCACCAGAACCGCCAGCCGCGGATCTTGTTGGGAGGCCAGTTCTCCGCCGAGCTATCGTAAGGCCACCACAGCGCCGTGATCCCATTGACCCCCGTGAGCGAAGAGATGTCGATCTCGCGGCCAGCAGCCTCGAGCTCGAGCACGTCCTCCACTTCCGCGGGATAGTTGATCGTGAACTCTTGGAGCGCCCTGCGAAGCGCTCCTGTGATCGTGTCGGTGTCCCACGTCGCGTTGGTTGAATCCATCAGCAGGGCTTCAACCTTGTCGATCATAGCTGCAAGGTCAGACATCACGCACCGCCAGGTTAACCCGCGCATCCAGCCTTGACTCTTCAGCCAGGCTTTCCCAATAGCAGCGCACCACGCACCCCTCCGGCAAAACCATCCCGCCGGTCCAGCGCGCCGACTTGACCAGCGCCCGCGGAAAGACCCCATCGAGCAGCGTGTAAACCCTGCCAATCGGCGTCTTGACTTCCAGCCGCAGAAACCACTCTCCCTCCTGCGGCGTCAGCTCGGCAATCTGCAGGCGCGCTTCCGTTCCAGGCGCGACAATATGAATCGTCTGCGTTCCGGATTGTTGATCGTCCTTCACCAAAGTAAAAACCGGATCGATACTTACCATGCTTTTTACCTCGCTAGGAGGATCCACCGGAGCCGGAGGATCCAGCTCAAGCCCAAAGTAGGCCCGGCAGTCCTCGGCGCTTCCGTTGAAGCGCCCGGCGTCAGCCGGCTTTGCTATGCCTGGGCAGGGCTCCGCGTTCGTGTACTGCCACACCGTCCAGGTCGTGAAAGAGCCAGGCAGCGCCGGTTGTGCCGCCGTGGTCCAGTGGGCGACGTAGAGATCCATTACACCAGCTAATCGCCAGGGCTGCAGTTGTGAGTTGGCAAAACCAGGCGACGTGTAGAGCATGCAGTCTTCACCCGTTCGCGCTTTAACTCGGGCAGCGAAGGCAAGCACCCGATCGGTGAGCGTGAGCGGGCTGGCAACCGCGAAGGGTTCGAAGGGCTTAGCGCGATAGAGCTTGCCGGGTTGTTGAATCGTCACTTGCCCCGAGAGCACACCCCGAGCGCCTTCGGGCAGCTGCGCCAGGCCCCGCACGTAAGACAGATCCACCCCCATGTACTCCGCCAGCGCCGTAAGCAGAACCGTTTCCACGT
>CAYNWK010000260.1:0-1123 GCA_964400875.1 uncultured Anaerolineaceae bacterium
AGCAGCAATCGATGCTAAAACGCCAAGCCCCTGAACAAACCCTGGGTCGCACTTGTCACACCAGCGCTATTCGTGAGTGAGGCAGCAATAGCACGATCCCTGATCCGCCGAAAACTTGCCCGCCTGGGTACAACCAGCGTCCTGCTGCTGGCGCTCACCTCCTGCAGCGCTTCACAAAGGGTGGTTCCTACCCCACTTCCGACCTTCTCGCCCCGGCCGTCCGACACGTCGTTACCCGTCCCAACTCCTGTCTTGACGACTACTCCCACAGCCGAGCCAACCCCTGCTGCGACGATGACCCCTACCGCCGAGCCAACACCGCCGGCAGCAGAGGTGGTCTGGTTCGCGCCCAATTTCGGATCGCGCGTATTACGATGGCACGATGGAATGGACCCACACGGTCAATGCCGCGATCGGAAAGCCCGACCACGTGATCTTTCAAAGCTGGCTGGGACCTGACGGGGACCACCCGCACGAGATCCCAATCAACCTGCCGGAGGACGACCTTTCGATCTACAGCCATACGCGATTGATCCTTGACGGGCTGGCTGAATTTGCCCCATGACAGGGCGGATTAACCATGCACGTCCCGGAGCGATCGATCGTGGGTCCTAGCAACTCGCAGGAGGGGACGCAGCCTCAGCGCGCTATCATGGACGGAATTGAGATGCTGCACCGCTCGGGTCGCAGCCGTTAGGCGGCAGGAGGACCCCATGATGCGCACGTGGACGATCATGGGTGTAGGCGATGCGCCCGGCAGCTTCCGGTGGTACCAGTCGCTCCTTGGGCTGCGGGAGAGGCTCCCGCCTACGCCCCAGCAGCCACCCTGCCCGCTGGCCCTGGGGTATAATCAGCTTTTATTGGGCTAGCGTTATCGTCAATACCATGCCAGGGCTGCTGTTCCGGGCATGTCACCCACCCCCATCAGCCTGAAATCAATTCTATCGGTGCAGTTTGCCAGGGAAGCGGCGTCCGGGAGGGATTTTCCCAACCGAACGCTCGCGTTTCTCCATCCAACTGCTTAGATCCAAATTCTATTGATCGAGGAGGAAACCATGTTAACGAAAACCTACGTCAAATCGCGCAAGGTGAGCAAAGTGACCTTCGAACTGGACGAAGCGCA
>CAYNWK010000260.1:1223-4367 GCA_964400875.1 uncultured Anaerolineaceae bacterium
CCTACGTCAAATCGCGCAAGGTGAGCAAAGTGACCTTCGAACTGGACGAAGCGCAAATCCCGGAGGGCATCCAGGTGGAAAGCGTGCACCTGGTGGGCGATTTCAACGACTGGGACCCGGGTGCGACGCCGATGGACTACCTGAAAAGGGGCGCGTTCAAGACCAGCGTCGATCTGGAACCCGGGGAACGCTACCAGTTCCGCTACCTGGTCAATGGCGAACACTGGGTCAACGATTGGGAGGCCGACGATTACGTACCCAGCGGGGAAGGCTCGGAGAACTGCGTGGTGGCGACGCCCGAGGCCGAGTAAGCCAGCCTGGGGCATTGCTCTGTGGAGATGACCCCCGCCTCCCTTACATTATCACACTACCAGGCGGCGTCCTTGCTGAAGGCGCGGCGCTCCGGCGCGGGGCAGGCGCAGGCCTCCCCGGACCTGGGACTGACCACGGTGAGCGCAGCCCTGGACCGGGCAGGGGTGGTCTTCCCCGGCTTCGACCCGCTGCCCTGGGACCAGGTCGAGGCCATCCGGGAGGCGGAGAACAATTGTTTTTCGGTCGAGGCCGGCGAGGCGCGCAAGATCGCGGCCTTCTCCGAGCTGACCAACCGGGTTTACA
The DNA here is from genome assembly GCA_964400875.1 of uncultured Anaerolineaceae bacterium. Taxonomy (GTDB): domain Bacteria; phylum Chloroflexota; class Anaerolineae; order Anaerolineales; family UBA4823; genus CAYNWK01. Next base: position 1,839 of record CAYNWK010000260.1, read on the forward strand.
GCCTGTACCCGACCGCCTCCGCGCCGACCATGCTGATCTCGGGCATCCCCATGCACCGCATCAAAGGCAGCGACCCCCACCGGGACACGCTGGCGAAGGTCGCCGCGCTCAAGCCGCTGGCGGGCCGTGTGCTGGACACCGCCACCGGGCTGGGCTACACGGCCATCCAGGCGGCGAGGACGGCCGAAGAAGTGGTCACCATCGAGCTCGACCCCACCGCGCTGGAGATCGCCCGGCTGAACCCGTGGTCGCGGGAATTGTTCGGGGAGCCGCGCATCACCCAATTAATCGGCGACAGCTTCGACGTGGTCGAGGCGTTCGAGGACGGCTCATTCGACCGCATCCTTCACGACCCGCCCACGATGGTGCTGGCCGGCCATCTGTACGGGCAGGACTTCTACGAAGAACTGTATCGCGTGCTGCGAACCGGCGGGCGGTTGTTCCATTACATCGGCGATCCGGACAGCCGCCAGGGCAGCAGCCAGACCCGGGGGGTGGTGAAGCGCTTGCGGGCGGCCGGTTTCACCCGGATCTGGCCCAAGCCGCGCGCCTTCGGCGTCGTGGCGCAGAAATGAAACCACAAACATGAAAATCTTGCGCATCCTGTTCGTGATCCTCTACATCCCGATCTTCCTGGTGGGTTTCGGCGTGGTCCACGAGCTCGGCCATACCGTGGTCGCCCGGCTTTCCGGGGACCCCAACTCTTATTTCACTTTATACCGCTCTGACGCAAACGGCACGTGCCTGGGCTGCAACGTGTACGACCCGGATCGGCTCACCAGAAACGAGAATATGCTGGTCAGCCTCGCCGGGCTGCTCGCTACCCAGATGGCCGCCTGGGCGCTGCTGGCCGTCTCCGGGAGCGTCGCCGAGCACCCCTTTTGGGAGCGGCTGCTGCGGCGCTCGGCGCTGGCGTTTGCCTTCCTGGACGTGATCGTGCAGGTTGTCCAGGGGCTGCTCTACGACCTCGGCAGGCAAACTTTTCCCACCAACGTAGACCTGGTCGATTTCATGCTGCTGACCTCTCAGGCTACCGGGGCGGGGCAAGCTCTGATGAAAACCGCCCTATGGGTCCTTGGTTCGCTTTATTTAGCTGCATTCCTGCTGGTATACCGCCGGGCGTTCAGCCGCAAGCAACTCCCAGAGGTATCCCCCGGCCGGGGGGAGCCCTGAGCCAGCCAATTTTTGGGGAGCGAGTTAAACTGCCGGGGCGGCTCAGGCGGTGACGGTTGTCGAGGGAGACTGCCACGAGCGCCAAAGAACGGCGCTCTCGCAGTGACAAAATCTCGGGGGAGATTGCCACGCCGCCTGCGCCGGTCCCTTGGTAGAATAGGGGAGATTGGGCTAGACACATGGTAGAAACGCAGACATACCCCGAAGTTGAACTGAACGCCGCGCCGGAGCACTACGACGTGTCGGCAGTGATCCCGGTATACAACGAAGAGCATAATCTCGAACCGCTCTACCAGGAGTTGAAATCCGTCCTGGTCGAGCAGGGCCTGTCTTACGAGATCATCTTCGTGGACGACGGCAGCACGGACGGCAGCTTCCAGGTCCTGCGGGGTTTAAACGAAGGGGACCCGCGCGTCAAAGTGATCCAGTTCCGGCGCAATTTTGGACAGACCGCGGCCTTTTCGGCCGGCTTCAACTTCGCCCGCGGCGAGATCATCGTCACCCTGGACGCGGACGGGCAGAATGATCCGGCCGACATCCCGCGCTTGCTGGCCAAGCTCAACGAGGGGGACTACGACTTCGTCAACGGCTGGCGGGTGGACCGCAAGGAGTCGCTGCTGCGCCGGGCCGTCTCCAAGTCCGCCAACCTGATCATCAGCCGCAGCTCGCGCATCACCATCCACGACCGCGGCTGCTCGTTGAAGGCCTTCCGCCGCGACCTGGTGGAGAACATGCGCCTGTATGGGCAGCTGCACCGCTTCCTGCCCGAGATCGCCAGCGTGGTCGGAGCGCGCGTGGCCGAGATCCCGGTCAAGGACCGGGCGCGCCGCTCGGGGGTGTCGAAGTACGGCTCGCTCTCCCGCACACCGCGGGTGATCCTCGACCTGGTCACGGTGGTTTTCCTGCTGAGCTACTTCACCAGCCCGATGCAGTTCTTCGGCTCTATCGCCCTGGTCAGCACCGCGGTGGGCGGGTTGACCGGCGGTTGGCTGGCGGCGACCAAGATCTATTACGGCCTGGTCGGCGGCTGGGAGGCTTTCCACGCTTACCAGATCGGCAACCGCCCGCTGCTGCTCTTCGCCGTGCTGCTGGTCCTGGTGGGGGTGCAGTTCTTCATGATGGGCCTGCTGGGGGAGATGATCATGCGCACTTATTACGAGGCCCAGAACAAGCCGACGTATTTCATCCGCCGCGTGTTGGGGTGAAGCAAAGTTTGTTATGAAGGCCGGTTTGGGCAGGTCTGCCTGGGCAGGCGAGGGGGGAAATGGAGCGAGCCGACTATCGCGAAGATGAGTCGAATATGCAAGGGAAGACCTGCCCCTACGAGGTGGTTGGTTATGAAGCATGGTGTTGAAC
>CAYNWK010000261.1:0-4355 GCA_964400875.1 uncultured Anaerolineaceae bacterium
CAGACCGTTTGACTAATTATATCCCTGCAGGAGGTATGCGGCTGCCCCTGTCGCCCAAAGGGAGTGGATAAAGGGTGGGCTTTGATGAATTGGAAAACATGAGCCGGGTAATTGGGAAAGCGTTGTTTCTGCAGTTGGCGATGATTGAAGGCGTACATAAAGAGCTTGAGGGCCGCCTTCAGCGCTTCCAGGCAACGGGAAAAACAGCGTGAGCGACGTGCCAGGCGAGCCAAATAATGGCGCAGTTCGGCATTATCGCCTTCAACCGAGTATGTCTCGGCTTTTCCCAGAGAGACTTCATAGCGACCCCAGTGATACCACAAGCGCTCATAGGCATCCAAGGCGTCGCTGTAGTAGCGCTTGGCTTTGGGCGCTTCGTCCACCATCTCCTGGAGCGCTTCTTGGGTTCGCTGCCAGACCACTTTGAAGCCCAGGTAGCAGCGGGTGAGCCGGTCTACGATTGTGATGTCGAAGATTTGGTTTTTTTGTCCCCGATGAAGGTGAACAGCTCGTCCAGCTCCGCTGCTTTGACTTGGCTGGGGACGGGCGGATCGGGCAATTGGTCTGCTTGCGCTTGGATCCACAGAGAGACCGTGCGGTGATGCACCCCAAGATGGCGGGCGATCCGCCGCAGGTTCATCCCATCCACGTACAACTGCAGCGCCTTCTTGCGCATGGCTGCGGGATAAGCCCAAGGTTTCGGGTGGGGCGTATACTTGATCTGGCAGAACATGCCGCGATAGCGTTGGCTGCCGCCGTCTGTTTTTCCAGCTCGATTTTGCCGTTCCGTTCGGTGACATTGTGCACATTCAATCATCCGGGAATTTTATCAGATTTGGCCCAGATTTTAGCCATTTTCTCGCCTAAAGACGACAGTCCCCGCCGCTAATTTTCTATGGAAAACAGGATTGCCTCCTGGATTTGAGGAGCGAATACATTGGGTACAATTCCAGGGTTTATACCTTGGGTTGGCAGATCGTTACGATCTCATCTTCCTGAAGTTGTATGCTGCTGCAGATAGTGAAGGTCCGACAAGTGTTCACTACCAGGATTTGATGGCCCTGCAACCCACAGACGAGGAGTTGGATGCAGCTGCACAATGGATATGGACTCAAGATCCATCCACGCCATTCGCAAGAATTTTAGATCAGGTATTAAAGCATGCAAAAGGCACTGATCGATAGTTTAGACATCAATCTGCTGACTCGTTCTGTGGTCGAGGCAAGCTGGACCCAATGGAGAACTTTAGGATCGTATATCGATTCAGAACACCATGCACGATCTATGGTTGATCCAGAGGCGCTTCTCCTAATCACCCTGACATTACGTCATCACGAAAAAAGGTTATGGGACATCCTCGTATCTTGGGCCAAGAACGGTTCTAATCTCTTTAGCATTCAAAGGGTGAAGAACTTATTAGATGGATTTCCGCAATTAACCAAAGACCGGTTAGCGGAATTCGCGCAGACTGCAAGAAAGGAAGGGAATGATTTTCGCTGGCGTAGCCTAGTTGGGTCTTCTTTGGGACCAACACCTCGAAATCTAGATCTCTGGGAAGCATATCCGAACAGTTGGCACCCTGCTGCGCTTATGCTTCGGATGCGATTGGGGATCGGAATTGGCGTGCCAGCCGATCTACTCAGCTTTTTGATTTCGATACACGGCGAGTGGGCGAGCGCCAGTTTGATCGCCCAAGCAATCGATTACTCTGTGTATTCGATCAGGAGAGTAGCAGACGACATGGCCTCCGCCCAGTTCATTGAATGCACCTCATCGAAACCGGTTAAATATCGAATCAAAATCGAAGCATGGCATACCCTGCTGGATATCGAAGAAGAGTTTCCCAGATGGCATTTCTGGTATCAAATCTATTCGTTTGCTGCCCAAGCCATCATCAAAGTTGAGAGCGGTGAATGGGAGGGTCTGTCTCCCTACTTGTTGAGTACTCATCTGAGAGATTTATTCGAAGATCATCGAGACGCATTCATTTTGAATCATATCAATGTGTCTGAACCGAAGGTACATCTTGGGGACGAATATATCCCAGCATTCACTGAATTGATCGCCAACCTGGCAGCCTGGATAAACACCAAATTCTAACTGGGGTGAGCAAAATCACGAAGAACAGGTTGCTGTGTCATGGTAATTGTGCAATTAGATTCGACGTTTGAACATTCGTGCTTGTGAGAGAACTTACTTTATGGGGCATTTAACCTTCCTCCTCGGCGGGGCGCGCAGCGGTAAATCCACCCATGCGGAACGACTGGCCCGTCAAGTCGGCGGGAGCGTGACATTCATCGCCACCGCCGAAGCGCTCGACCCGGAGATGGCGAACCGTATCGCTGCCCATAAGTGCAAACGCCCGGAGGACTGGCGCACTTTGGAAATTCCCCGTCGAATTACAGCTGTCCTGGAAAAGGATCCGCCTCGCTCCCAGGTGATCATCCTGGATTGCCTTACCCTGCTGGTCACTAACATCCTGCTGGAAGCCTCTCCTGAAGAGGAAGAACCGGAGGAAGCGGTTGCGTTCAGTTTGGTGAAAGGTGAGCTGGAGGCACTCTTGGCGTTCATCAAAAGGCACGAAGCATACTGGGTCCTGGTTTCCAACGAAGTTGGTCTGGGCCTCGTACCACCCTATCCACTAGGGCGAGTTTACCGGGACCTGCTCGGCTGGGCCAACCAGCAAGTTGCCGCCAGAGCAAACGAAGTTCTTTGGATGGTCGCCGGAATACCGGTACCTGTTCACCAGCACCGCATAAGTGGACGGTGAGTCCACATCCAAGCCCTCTATTATCCCATCGACCTGATAACCCCGAACTTGCCCTCAGCTATTTAATTCAAGGCTGATTATCCCGCGACGCCTAAACCCATGGCCATAGCCCTCCCGGCAGGAAAGTGATCAATGTCAGGTTGCGATGCTTGCGAAAGCTGGTACACTCCCCATTAGACGATCATCTAACTCGACACTTATCTTTATTGGAGTAATTTTGCTCGAACGAAACAGCGGCATTTCACTGTATCTCGAAAAGACTCGTCAATTTACCAAGAACGCCAAGCTGGTGTTGATCTATAGTGCACTTACCGGTCTGGCCTTTGGCGTCTTTCGATTTCTGTTCAATTTTTACGTGCTCAGTCTGGGACCGGAATACAATGAAGCCTTCATTGGCACCTTGCAGACGACGACTTCGTTCGCTTCCATCGCTATGGCATTGCCGGCTGCTTACATTGCCGAGCGTTTTTCCCAAAAGAAGATCATGGTGGTCACCGGGCTGTTGAGCGGTCTGTCTCTGTTGGGATTGGTCCTATTCCCCACACGTGCATCCCTGATAGCTTTCAGCATGATTGCCGGCATTTCGATGAGCGTTCGCCAGGTCGCCGTTGCGCCCTTCTTGATGGCGAACACCTCCGAAGATGAACGCCAATGGGTGTTCAGTTTCAACTTCGGACTGATGACCATTTCCAGTTTTATGGGCAATTTGCTCGGTGGGCTGCTGCCTACCTGGTTGGGGGGCGCGTTCAATGCAGCGCCCACTGATACCCTCTCCTACCAGCTGGCGATCGGCAGCATGATGCTGGTGACGATCCTGTCCGTGGGACCGGTTCTATTCATCCGCATGCGCTCGGTTGATCCTGACAGGGTGATCGAGCTGCCTTGGGTCCAGCTCTGGCAGCACGGCCGCGAGATCGGCAAATATTTGCTGCCGCAGCTCGTCATCGGCCTGGGGGCCGGCTTGATGATGCCGTTCATGAACATCTACTTCCGCAACGTCTACGAAAAGCCCGATCCTCCCATCGCCGTGATCTTCGCCATCGGCGGTCTGGCCATGGCCATCGCCCAGTTCCTCGGCCCTCCTCTAGCGGATAAGCGCGGCAAGATTAACGCCGTGATCCTCACTCAGGGTCTGTCAGTTCCATTCCTGCTTACCCTTGGGATTGGGGCGTGGGTCGTCTCGGGCGGAGAAAGCGATCCCACCTTGTGGTTCCTGATCGCAGGAGTCGCTTACATCTTCCGATTGGCCCTGATGAACTTGAGCAATCCAATCTACCAAACCTTCGTCCTGGAACGGGTTCCGGCCACTACACAAGCCTTAACCATGAGTCTCACCAGCCTCTCCTTCCAGTTTGGCTGGTTCGTTATGCCCCAGATCAGTGGATGGCTGCAGGTGCGGTATGGGGCTCTTGGCTTCGTCCCGATCTTTTTCTCCGTCGCTTTCTTTTACGTCACGGCTGTCATGACCGAGTGGTATTTCTTCCGGCGAATAAAACCATCTCCTGTTCGGCAGATTGAATCCAACCCCTTGCCTACCGATAGCTGAGCTTCCTGTTCTAAAGTCACAGACGGGCTCTTGATTAAC
>CAYNWK010000262.1:0-4288 GCA_964400875.1 uncultured Anaerolineaceae bacterium
CTCCTGACTGGATAAAATCATCTCCATACTCAGCCGCGAACATGGCGATGGCGCGCTCTCCAGTGCAGTGGCTGGGAGCTACTCGTTCCACGCCTAGGCGTCGAAAATCCCTCAAGATCTCTTCGATCTCGGCTCCGCTCTTGCTTCCCAGGTGTAAGCCGCCTAGCACCAGATCCACTGATCCGTCCAATAAATTTCGCGCTTGCTCCACAATTGCGACGATGCCCGGGTGGGCGCAGCCGGTGATGATTACTAATCCCGGGTCGGTCTGGATCACCAGGGCTTGCTCGGGGACGCTCTGTCCCATCTCGCCTGTTGTAAATATGCCCTCGGCGATCGATAAGCCCGGCGTTGTTTCGATCACTTCGGTTGTTTCGGACACCTGGCTTTTGAACGCAGCTGGAAAGGAGGGGGGCAAGTAGACTATCGGGCGCGCCCCGGATTCCAAGACAGCACCCAGACCGCCTGTATGGTCACTGTGGGCGTGGGACAACACTAAACTTTCTATTTGAGTCGGATCGATCCCCAAGGCGCGCATGTTTTCCAACAGCGTTGGCCCATCACCGCCGGTGTCGAAGAGCAGCGTGTGGTCACGATACTCGACCAATGCGCTAAAACCCCAGGCTGATTTCAGCCTTTGATGATAAAGGTTGTTGTCGTAAACGATGGTGATGGTCAGCGATTCTGTAGCAGGCGCAGGCGTTTCCAATGCTTTCTCTTTCCTCTCAGTTGCGTTGGTTAGAGTCCTGGAAGGGGCGAAGAACTTTTTCGTAACGGTTTTAGTTGAAATGGTTGCAGTCATGTCAGCTATGGCCGTGACCCGAGTTATAGACGCAGGGGAAGACCTCGGTAGGGAAGGAGCACTTTGTGCGCAGCAAGCGCTCAAGGATATAAGCGTCCCGATCAGGAACGAGACCCGAACCAACAATGCTCTCTTCAAACGAACTTACCTCAATTTTCTCCTGCAGTCCGGGGTTGCAGATCAGCCTATCAGGAAAAGCACCGCAAAAACCGGCAGGGATATCATCAGGGTGGTTCACCTCAAGGGGGCGCTAAACAGCAGCATCCCGATTGGGAACCCGCATGGTCAGCTTCCCAGACGGAAATTGATAATCCGATCCAACAAGATTTTCATCACTTGCTGTTGGATCGCGAAACCCAGTGAACAATCTTCTCTCATCAGCTCCCGCAAAGCGCCGGCGTCAATTTCGAGGACTTCGATCTGCGTAAGGCTGCGCGCTGTGGAGGTATACACATAGGGTGATACCAACGTACAACACCCGATTATCTCTTCCCGCGAAATCAGGTCGACTCGCGTCGAGGGTTCCTCTCCGATGTTATAGAGGATTTCCACCCTGCCCTTTCTCAGTGCGTAGATATACTTCCCTGGCTTACCCTCTTCAAAGAGGATGTGTCCTGGATAAAAACATTCTGCCGTGGCAAGTTGAGCAATCGCCTTCCAATTCTCTTCGGAGAGTTCCCGAAAGCAGACAAGTTTCTGTAAACAGGATGGTTCCACTGCCATGACCCACCTCCAAATAAATCGACATCCATCTTTGCTTAATCCCAAAGGGACGAACCGGGGTTTAAGAAGACCCCAAGGATTAGCTTGTATTAGGGTGATGGTGGTGATGTTCCAAGGGACCTCCCAACTTTTCTAATGCGGCCTTGAGTGCTTCATTCGCATCTTCCATGGCTTTTGCAGCCGTCAGGATATCTTCCAAAGCCTCACCAGCCTTTTCGGACCAGCGTTCAAATTCGTCCGCGTGCGCCTCGTTGTGCTCAATCCAGTTCGGGATCAGCACCCGCAGTTTCTCTAACTCGTTCATGGCTTTTATCTCTTTCCTCGAGCGATTCCAAAATCACTTTATGCTTGATCAAATCAATCCGGCAAATGGCTGCCGGGACCACCTGCACCGGATCGAAGAGAGCAATCAAGCGCACGCCCTCAGGAACGGGTTCCACCATCAAAACATCGTGCATGATCACTTGGTCATCTAGATAAACGGTTGCCTGACACATTTGAACCTCTCTCATTTCTTGTGATCTGTTTCAGATCAAAAGGGGTGATTGGATTCAAGAGCTCTTACACCCTTTGCCGTCTGTTGCGATCTTCTTGCTATCAAGAAAACCTTTACTCCGCACTCGGTATCCGGGAATAGCCCGCCGGCTGTGGGCTTCGTCCGGGTAGCGAGCTGGGGCTGCGCTCCAGAAACGCACCCCGTAGCGCTCGACCACCTGCGCTCGTCCGCTGGCGGCCAACTTCGCCAGCGCCTGGCTTACCTGCCCCGGCGACCAGCGGTCCAGAGTCCTTTCAAGCTCTTCCTGGCGCATGGGGTGGCGGGTGATGATGCCAACCACAGCGTCGATGGGGTTATCGTACCCGCTCAAGTCGAAGCTCCCTTCAGCCGGGTGGACAACCTCGGCGATGTGTCCTAAAATCGCACGGGCCTGCAACAAGCTCTCCTCAGGAGGGATTTGCACCCAGGTTTCCGCGGGCGGGCGTGTTGGCAGGCTGATGTGAATGGCGTCCGGTTCGACCCGCTGCAGCGCCTTCGCGATGTCCTGAAGCGCCTGCGGGGTGTCGTTCATCCCCTGCACCAACATAACCTCCACCCACAATCTGCCTGAATATTCCTGGCGAAAGGCGATCAAGCCCCCCAACAACCTCTCGAATGTGATCTCTGGGTGGGGGCGATTGATTTGGCGATACAATTTTGCCTCACCTGCATCCAAAGTCGGCATCACCGCGTCTGCCGCGCTCAGCTCCCTGCGTACCTCAGGCAGATACAGTAATGAGCCGTTCGTGATCACCGCCACCGGCAGTTCGGTGATTCCCTTCACTTCCTGGATCAACCATCCAATGCGTGAGTGTAAGGTCGGTTCTCCCGAACCCACGAATGTGATCCAATCGATCTCGCCTGGCTGGTGGGCTTTCAGAGATTTTCGAACCTCCGCCAGGATCTTTGCGCTCGGATAATACTCTTTCCGCTCGTTGGTTAACGGTTGGGTGCGGCCCAACTGGCAATAAACGCAGTTCCAGTTGCAGGTCTTGAGCGGGATGGTGTCAATTCCCAAGGATTGTTCCAGGCGCCGTGACGGAACAGGTCCAAAGACGTACTTCATGGATTTACATTTCTCCCGAACGCTCACGTGAGTTCACGGACGTCGACAACGCGCTCGACCAAGGGCCCGACCGCAGAGATCAAAGACGGTCTATCTACTCCTATCACCTTGATGGTGACCTCCCGGTTTTCGCTACTTTCTCCCATAAACGTCCCCAAGGCCAGGATGTTGCCGCCGGTAGCGAAGATTGCCTGGGTTAGCCTGGCCAGTTCGCCAGAGATATTGGGAACCAGCACGGTAAGGCTTATGCCAGATTGGCGCGCCCCAAGCATCTCCAGAAAAACCTTGAACAGGTCGGTCTCGGTGATGATCCCGACCACTTTGCCGTTGCCTGCGATGGTAACCCCCCGATTTTGTTGTCAGCCATGATCTGGGCAGCATCTTCGAGCGGAGTCTCCTCAGAGATTGTGATGACTTGCTTTGTCATTACAGATTTAACTTCGATCTTGCTGAGCAGATAATTCACCTCCCAGATGGTCAAACTGGTTGCGCTTGAGGGTGAAGCATGAAGCAGATCTCGCTCCGAGACAATCCCGATCAACCGTCCTTTTTTATCAACCACCGGTAGACGGCGGATTTTTTCTAGGCGCATTAGTTTGAGAGCCTCATTGATCGGTGTACTCGGATGGATCGTGATTACCGGACGAGACATTCGATCTTTGACTAACATTGCGAACCTCCCGATTTTCTAATCGCCACCTCAGGCACTTAACGGCAACAACGGACGGTCCACTTTTTCTATCAGATCCATGGATAAATCCATCAGCGTGCCATGGGGTCTGACGGAAGCGTAAGCCGGCTGGACAACCTGTAAAATAAAAATTTGGTGTCCATCCGGTGTGCCAGTTCTTCAACGTGAGACAAAATTCATTCAGCTCGTTTTGACCCATCCAAAGGGACTAGGATAGTTTTGTACATAGCCACTCCATTTTCGCTTCACATCACGCCTTCGAGGCGACAATGACGATCGCAACCATGATCCCTGCGATCATCGATAGCAATATATAGGCGTTGTTTTCTCTCTCAACCGCGGGCAATAGATGGCAGATATAGGCATTCGGGAAACGGTTGAACCGGTAGCGAGCCAGAAAACCTGCTAACAGAAAAAGTGGCGCCGAAGCGTTCATCTCGATAGATTTGGGGCTCATGTGGATGAAAGAGA
>CAYNWK010000263.1:0-4281 GCA_964400875.1 uncultured Anaerolineaceae bacterium
GGAATACTAACATCTTTGTAGATTCTTCAAGAATTTAAGCTTGATAAAATCCAGGTATGGATGAACATCAAGGTAGCAATCTTCCGGAAGATCTCCGGTTAAGAATACAACATGCGACCGAATTAATCCGTAAACAGCGGCTACGCGAAGCGCGGACTGTATTAATCCAGGTGGTTAAGGAACACCCGCGCTCGGAGCAGAGTTGGCTACTGCTCAGCCAGGTTGTGCCAGAGACCGATGTAAAAGTACATTGTTTGGAACAAGTCCTGAGCATCAATCCTGTTAATAAATCCGCCTGGGAAAACTTGAACCGGATTCTAACCGGCGGAGAAGAGGTAAACCTGGTCGGAGCCGGCAGGGATGATGCAGAACAATTCAACGAAGAGGGGCCAGAGTTAGACTCTGATACCAATTTAGCTACGAAAATCCTCTCTCCAATCGACAAACCGACCTTGCCGATAGAGAAGCAAGGTGTGCTTGAAATCCGGCGAGAACCGGAGGTTGTTGAGGATATCTCCGTTCAAAACGTGGCTAAAGTTCCACGTGATAGCAAACCCCCGGAAGAATACCATCCCCCTACAGTTATCACCGAGCACCTCAATTCAACACCGCTGCCGGTTGATGGGCCACACCTGACACCTGACGAGAAACCAACTCAACCAAAACCGCCTCCTCCAAGACGAAACAGATTCAGTTGTTCTGCAGCCATGATCATCCTGGCTTTTTTCCTTTTAGCCGCCATGGTCGGTGTGGCTGTAATTTATCTGGGCAGTACCCGTGTCGCACAAGCTAACATACTATCCACTGCCGCAGCTGTGCATTCAACCGTGGAACATTTTCCGACACTCCCCCCCACCTGGACACCACAACCCACGCCGACGAATACTCCAACACCGGTCGCCACCGCAACTAACATTTCTTCGCCCACGCCCACCTTGCAGTCGCTTGGACCAACAGTCAGCGCAAATATGGATCGTATCCAGGAACAAGTTGTTGACCTACGCGGGTTAGAGATGGTCAATTCAGTTCCACGTTATCTGGTGACCCGACCACAGCTGGCGAATTACGTCGCAGCCGGATTAATAACCAATGATTATCGCGCCCAACTTGAAGATCAAAAAAAAGTTCTCTCTGCATTAGGCCTGATCAAGCCGAGCTACGATATGGTTAATTACGCGCTCAATGGAATCGTAGACAATATTGGTGGAGTCTACTTACCTTGGGAAAAGACAATTTACGTGATTGGATTGCATTTTTCGGGTATAGAACGCTATATCTATTCTCACGAATTCGACCACGCGCTCGTAGATCAACATTATCAACTCGATCAAATTGGCGTTTATCCTATTTGCAACCACGATGCCCAACGCTGCCAAGCGATCCAGGCGCTGGTTGAGGGCGACGCCACGATGCTGATGAACCAATGGTGGCTGCAATATGCCGGTCCCCAAGACTATCAAGATATCCTGACGTACGATCCCCCCCGCCAAGCCATTCCTGATGAATTTCCTCCACCTTTCGTATTGGAGGACGCAAATTTTCCATACGTAGAAGGTTTTAATTTCGTGCAGTATTTATACGAGCGTGGGAATTGGGCTGCAGTCAACCAGGTCTACAGCGATTTGCCCTCAAGCACCGAACAGATCTTGCATCCAGCCAAATACCTCAACAATGAAGCGCCAATTCTAGTGCTCGCCCCGCCCATAGAAGAAGCGCTTGGAGAGGAATGGCAGACCATCAGTACAGATGTGCTTGGTGAATGGTGGACTTATTTATTGCTCGCCTTCGGCGCTGATAACGCCGCCCAAATCGATGTAGATACCGCCAGCGAAGCGGCAGCAGGATGGGGTGGCGATGTTTACCAGGTATTCTATAATGAGGGCAAAGACCAGAGCATTTTAGCCCTCCACTGGGTATGGGATTCCCCAGCAGATTTCAACCAATTCACTTCCGCTTTTGCGACGTACCTGGATAACCGCTTCCGCGGAGCGAGCTACGATCATCCTTTCGGAGATTGCTGGGAAGTTAACGGGCAACTGAGTTGTTCTTTTGTTGCAAACACCGAATCTTTATGGATCCTGGCCCCAAACCAGGATCTCCTTGACACCGTACTGAATGCTTATCCAGATTTTCCTTAAATCATTGGTTTGATTACCTCGAAGCACAGCGGTTCACGAAGAAACCGAGGGCGTTTTGGCGGGCGACAACCGCCAAAACGCCCTCACTTTTTCGGAGAACTGGGGACCTCCTCTGATTAAAATAATGCAGATTGTCATTCCAACATCTTTATAGATGACCCCGGGGGGATAGGTATAATTACAACAAGACGGCTTAGTAGAGCGAGAAGGGGGCACATGTTTGAAAACACGAACACAAGTTTTGTGTTGAGGCAATAATCCTTATTGCACGGTTCCACCATTCAATGAGCAACGCGGACACTAACTCTCCTGTCAAGCATGCATTGATCGTGATGGCCAAACGTCCCTCCCCTGGCCGAACGAAAACTCGTCTCTCCCCACCACTCACACTAGAGCAGGCGGCCCATTTATACCAATGTTTCCTAAAGGATACCCTGGATTTAATGAGCCAGGTGAAAGAAGCCGATCCGGTCATTGCATATCTGCCAGCTGAAGAACAAGCCTTCTTCAAAGCGCTGTCACCGAACTTCCGATTGGAAGCCCAGAAGGGCGAAAACTTAGGTGAACGCCTGGACAACGCCTCTCAACGCAGTTTGAAACATGGTCACCGGAAGGTTGTATTGATCAACAGCGATGGACCGACCTTACCGGTTGCATATCTCAACGCGGCATTTGAACAACTATCAGACGATCGAGATATTGTCATCGGGCCAAGCGAAGATGGCGGTTATTACCTGATCGGAATGCAACAGCCGATTCCGCAGATCTTACGCAGTGTCGAAATGAGCACACCGAATGTCACCCAAGACACTTTGATGCTGGCTGAGCGAGCTTCCCTAGCGGTTCATTTGTTGCCGGAGTGGTATGACGTCGATGATGCCAATACTTTGCAGCGACTCATCACTGACCTTGAAACGACTCCAGAACAGGTTGCACATCATACGCGGGGATATTTATCTCAACTTGGCTTACTCTAATTCCAAAAAGAGCAGCGAGCAGGCTAATCAATGGACATATTTCAGCGCCGGCTTGTTCGGCGGGGATCAGAAAGTAGTGGGCAGTATAACCTCCGGAAGGACTGAGAGCATCTTGATGGCAGCCAAAACGGCCAGGGATTGGGCAAAGAATTTTGTCCGTAAATTAACCGGCGCGGTTTCAATATGCCTCACATCAGCCTCAAGCCCATAACAACCAATAAAATCAGAATGATTTTCCGGAATACCTCGGCATCAATGTATCGATCCATAAAGAAGCCGGCCAGGAGTCCAAGAGCAACTGCTGGTATCGAAAGCGCGTAAAGCCTCCATATGCCTTGTGTAAAGCTCCGAGCAAGGGCGTGAGTGAAGACGATTACGAGGCTGTTGATCAAGAAGAAGCCTTGTAAATTTCCCTTGAATTCGTACGGCGGCCAACCGCGGCTGGCTCCGTAGATGATCACCGGCGGGCCGGAGGTGTTATACGCGCCGCCTAGCATCCCGGCTATAAAACCGAGCCCATATGCCCAAATTGGATGGGCCAGCTTTGGCAGTTTTAGATTCAGCAAACCATAAACAGCATAACTTGCGATCACGGCGCCAAGCGCGAAGAGGATCACGCCTTCTTCAAGCCTTCGCAGGGCGAGGATGCCGAGCGGTACCCCGAACAGGGAAGCTATCACCACCTGCCAGATCGCGCGGACGTTCAATGCCGCTTTATACCGCCACAAAAGAATGGTTTCTATCGTCAGGGCTACCACAGCAACTAACGGTGCAGCAACCTTGATACCGACCAAGCTGGGTAAGACCGCCATAGATACCAAAGCAACCCCAAATCCTGCTACGCTTTGGGTGAAAACAGCCAGGAAAATGATTACGGCTACGAGGAGATTATCCATCCGGGGCTAAGTTTAGCACGAGAATATCAAGCCAATCATCGCAATTGCCTCCCATATGCAAGGGGTGAACAAAGCCTAATTCCGAAATTCTTAACCTTCCGGCAATCCGGGTTGGCATCAGCCGCAAATTTATAATATACTTATATCTAGGAGGCAAAATGTCTGAATTCGATTTAACACCACTCCGGAAGGTTTTGACGGCGTATGGACCCCAGGGGCGGACCGCGCTGCTCCCGGCCTTGCACGCCGCCCAATCCATCTATGGATATC
>CAYNWK010000264.1:0-4233 GCA_964400875.1 uncultured Anaerolineaceae bacterium
TTTTCTTCTCCCTGACGATGTGGAGTTGGATGAAATACCACGCTGCCCAGGAAGGGCAACTGCGAGTCGCAGCGCGCTGGCAGGCTTTCGGGTACCTATTCCTCTTCTGTGCCCAGTGGTTCGCTTGTGGGATCGGCGGCCCGCCGGGTAATATGTTGAGTTCCGACTCGCTGGCTCACAACTTTGGGGGGGCTTTGGGGGCTGCATCCCTGTCGATGTTCTTTTCCGTGCCGGGCTGGATCTGTATCTTTGCAGGCCAGCGTCGGTTACTCGAGAAAACAAACTCCGGCAGATTCGGCGCTTTGGCGAGATCTTCTAAAATTTCTTGAATTGGAGGCCCACAATGGCAGTTGCACAACTTAAGCGCTCGCAACGCGACCGGCTGGGGCTGGCTCTGGCCCGGCGGCCCTGGATAGCCTTGGAGGTGGCGCTGGCCGCGTTGATCGCCTTCTTGAACGTGTTGATGCCTACTTTCCTCTTATTGGCGCTGGGCACAGTGTCCTTAGGGCTGCGCCGTAAGAGCTGGCTCGACCTGGGGTTGCGACGGCCCACCAGCTGGCGCAACACAGTGGTTCTCGGCGCGCTGCTTGCCTGCGCCACCACCGCCTTCAGCCTGTGGGTCGCCCGCCCTGGGATCGAGGCTCTCACCGGCCAGGTACAAGACTTCAGTCAATTCCAGGAGATCCAGGGTAACTGGGGAATGCTCCTGATATGGTTAGCCGTCAGCTGGATCCTGGCAGCTTTTGGCGAGGAGCTGGCCTTCCGGGGGTATCTGTTGAACCGGTCGCTGGACCTTTTCGGGAACCGGTGGGCCGGGTTAGCAGCCGCCCTACTTCTCAACGCTTCAGCCTTTGGCGTACTGCACGCCTACCAGGGCTTAGGCGGCATCCTCAACACCGCGCTGGATGCGGCGCTGTTTGCCGGCATCTATCTGGCCGGCCGCCGGAACCTTTGGTTGACGATACTGGTCCACGGCATCGGCAATAGCCTGGGAATGATCGCCATGTACTTCGGCTGGTTTGGATTACTGTGATGAGTATATTGAAAACCTTGCGTATCTTCGCCCTGCTCCTGATCGGGGCAATTGTCATGATCCTGGCGGTCGCCATGCTGATCTATTCCCCCATGTATGTCTACCGCACGCTCGCCTGGCAGGAATCGGACGCCTTTGACTGGCAAAAGTTCCCGGCGCACCCGCTCAATGCTGCTCCCTCAGCCTATCATTTCGAGGTCTCACCGGACCCGCGGGTGGCGGAACTCTTCGCACAACTGTCCGGCGCAGAAGATTGGGACAGCTTCCTCGAAACAAACAACACCCAGGCGTTTATCGTGATCCAGGACGGCGCCGTCCGGTACGAGCATTACTTCAACGAAACCCGGCGCGATTCGATCGTAACTTCCTTCTCGGTCGCCAAATCCTTCACCTCCGCCCTGATCGGCCTGGCCCTTCAAGACGGCTACATCAACAGCGTAGACGATCCCATCACAGACTACCTTCCGGAGCTGGCCGCGCGCGATCCGCGCTTTAAGGAGATCACTATCCGCTCTTTGCTGAGGATGGCCTCGGGGTTGGACTACCAGGAGTTTCGTCCCCTGCTCTTCAACAGCGACGATATCCTGACCACCTACTACCCCAACCAGCGTAAAATTTCTCTCGAGAACACGCACATCATCGACCCGCCGGGACAGTATTTTCGCTACAACAAGTACCACCCTCAGCTGCTGGGGATGATCCTGGAGCGCGCCACGGGCATGCCTGTAACCAGCTACCTGCAAACCAGGCTCTGGGATCCGCTGGGCATGGAGTTCGACGGCTCGTGGTCCATCGACAGCCGGGCCAGCGACTTCGAGAAGATGGAGACGGGCGTGAACGCCCGGGCCATCGATTTTGCCAAATTTGGAGCCCTGTTTCTGAACGGCGGCAACTGGCAGGGAAACCAGGTGATCTCCCAAGCCTGGATAGACGAGTCCACCCAACCCTTCCTTCCCGAGGACTATGCCGCCTACTACCCCGAGTATTTCACCATTCTGCCGGGTCGAGCGTATTACCAGTACATGTGGTGGGGGCTGCAGCGCCCGGATGGCTCCTACGATTTCTCGGCCGAAGGGGATAAAGGCCAGTTCATCTATGTGTCGCCGCAGAAGAACCTGGTCATCGTGCGCAACGGCATCGAATATGGCCTCCCTACGGAAGATTGGCTGGCGCTATTTTACGAATTCGCCGGCCAGTATTGACCCCGAACTATCCATCTGACCAGTATAAAACTCCCCCCTCGGCGGGGGAGTTTTGCTTGCCTTCAGGTTATGATCAGGCCGTAATTTACCGTCAGTTCCACGGATTACAGGAGCAAAATTATGAAGGTTCAAACCGCATTGAAATGGCTCATCCCCCTGATCGGCGTGCTGGCGTTGTTCGCCGCCTCCATGGGCTTGTTCTACGACACCCCGGGCCAACCCTACGAGATCACCTCCTTTCGAGGCGAGCGGGTCACCATCACCGGGCACGGGCTGTATTACTATGACACGGTCAGCACCGCCGCCCAGATGCAGGGCAACGACCTGATTACCCTGGTGGTTGGCCTGCCGCTGCTGGCCGTCTCCGCCTGGCTGGCCTGGCGGGGCTCGCTGCGCGGGCAGCTGCTGCTGACTGGCACGCTGGGCTTTTTCCTCTATACCTACATGTCCATGTCCATGCTCACTGCCTACAATGCCCTGTTCCTGGCCTACGTCGCGCTGTTCGCCATGAGCCTGTACGCCTTCATTTTAAGTATGCTGTCAATTGATTTGAAAACGCTGCCCCAGCATTTCTCGCCCAAACTGCCGCGCGGCTGGATCGCCGCGGCGCTGTTCGCCGTCGGCGGTTTCCTGGCGCTGGCGTGGTTCGGGCGCGTGGTGCCGGAAATGCTCAACCCGCAGACGCCGGCCGCCTTGGAAAATACGACTACCCGCGTCATCCAGGCCATGGACCTGGCGCTGATCGCCCCGCTGGCGATCCTGGCGGGCATTCTGCTGCTGCGCCGCAGCGCCTGGGGCTACCTGCTGGCTTCCGTTGCCGTGTTGAAAGGCCTGACCATGGCGCTGGCGGTCAGCACGATGGGGATCAACATGGCCTTGAAGGGTGTGCCGGACAGCCTGGGAATCCTGATCCCCTTCCTGGTCCTGACCCTGCTCAACCTGATCGTGGCCGTGTTGCTGCTCAGGAACATCGATGGACGGCAGGTGGTCCCGCTCCGCGCTTCGCAAACCACCCGATAACCAAAGCCGGCGACATGGACCTTTACTACGAGGAATCCGGGCCGCCCGACGCGCCAACCATTGTGTTCTTGCACGGGGGCGGCGGAGCAGGGTGGATGTGGCAGCCCCAGGTGGAGGGGCTGAAAAATTTCCACAGCCTCGTCCCCGATCTACCCGAGCAAGGACGGAGCAGCGCGGTCAAACCGTTCACCATCCAGGGAAGCGCCGTTCAGATCGCCGCACTGATCCGGGCTCAGGCCCACCATGGCAAGGCCTACGTAGTTGGTCTCTCCGAGGGCGCACAGGTCGCGGTCGCTTTGCTGGCCCTGGCGCCGGAACTGGTGGAGCGCGTCGTCATCAGCAGCGCGCTGGTTCGTCCAATCCCGGGCGCCGGTTTGTTATCGCCGGGCTTAATCAGATTGAGCTACGGCCTGTTTGTGACCCCGTTTAAAAACAACGAGTGGTGGATCCGGGTAAACATGAAATACGCTGCCGGGGTGCCCGAAAAGTTTTACCCGCAGTTCCGCCGCTCATTCCAGGAGCTGACCAGGGATGCTTTCAGCAACGTGATGATCGAAAACCAGCGCTTTCGCATCCCGCCGGGTTTGGAATTGGTACAGACGCCGGCGTTAATCGTGGTAGGAAAGAAAGAGTACGCAGCCATGCGCCGATCGGCGCGCGACCTGGCGGCCATCCTGCCGGCCGGGGAAGCCTACGAAGTCGTTCACCCGAGACCTCTGTCGCTGGCCGAAGAACATAACTGGAATATGACGGCTCCGGATCTGTTCAACCAGATGGTGCGCGCCTGGATCGCCGGACAGGCTTTGCCGGACGAACTGCGACCTTTAAAATAGGTGACGCTCCGTCTCCTAAAGAAGACGGCTTCTTGGGACACGCTTGACCCAACGGCCTACGTTATGTCCCAAAGGCTGCGTCCCAGCCAGAAAGGAGTTCTCACTTGGGCGGTTCAAATCTTACGTGTAGACCTGCTCTACACAG
>CAYNWK010000265.1:0-4229 GCA_964400875.1 uncultured Anaerolineaceae bacterium
GAATCTCCTCCAACTCGCCTGGTTCGGAAACTACCTGCGCTTTATACGAGCCCGGCGCATCTCGGTACCCAGCATCGAGGTCAACCACTGAGCCAGCTTCGGCCATCCTGCCCAGATCAGCAGGGCGAAAAGCGGCAGGTATTCCAGGTTGCGCACGAAAGGAAACTCGCGGAAGTTATCCGGATCGCTGTAGGTCAGGTAAGACAGCCCTACTGCCAGCGAGAAATAAATTCCCGGCCAGGTGAAGCGCCCCCATGCGGAGCTCTCTCCTTCCACAGGGGCCAGGAACGGCAGATACAGCACCAGCAGAGTGACGTACCAGGGGTGAACCACGCGGGTCAGCAGCAGGAAAGCCCCGGCTACGAACGCCGCCAGGCGCAAGAGGGTTAAATCCTTGTCTGCCGGATTCCCGGTTTGGGAGCGGTCCGAGCGGAAAGCCAGCCAACCCGCTGCCAGCGTCGCCAGCCCCAAAGCCGCGCCGGTCAGCGTGCGCGCCGCCCGGATCGCCGGCAGGTAGGCCGCCTCCACGGGAACCGGTCCGGGTGAGCTATACCCGCTCAATCCGGTCTCCAGCCAGTGATAGATGCCGCTGTTGTAGTTCCAGTATTCGAGATAAATGCGCAGCGCACCGAACACGCCCACGCCGTTAAGTTCGCCACCCAATCCCCACCCGGCCCCCCAGGCGAAGGCCAGCAGCGCGCTCCCTACGATTGCGGCGTAGAGCAGGCTCTTGCGCCAGCCCCAGCGCCGTACCAAGAGCGGGGCGAAGATCAGCGGCAGTCCCTTGGTTAGAGTGGCCCCAGCCAGAGCCAGCGCCGAGAGCGATCCATACGCGCCCGCCTGAGGTGTGCGCTCCCGGGCGCGCGTCACAGCCCAGAAAGCCAGCGCGATCAGGGCCAGCATCAGCGCGTCAACCACGTGCGCGCCCTGGGCGAACTCGACCACCACCAGCGGGTTCCACAGGTAGATCAACACAAAAGCAGCAGGCCGACCTAGGCGGCGGAGCAAGTCCATGACCAACCAGCCCGCCAGCAGGTCTAAAATCACTGCAGCGAGCTGGTAGCCCAGCAAGTTTTGAGGGGACAGCCGGGCGACCAGCCCGAAGAGCAGCTGGGCGGCCGGCAGGTACGGCGTTGCCATCCAGTTGTGGTTTACCAGCTCACGGATGGGGATAGCGTAAGCGTCCAGCTGTGGGGAATTGACCGCGTGAGCGTAGGGGTTCACGCCCAGGTTGAGCAGGTGCCCGTCCCAAGCGTAGCGGAAGACGTCATCAGAGAGCGTCGGGGTCGTGAGCAGCAGCAGCCCGCGAAAGAGGATAGCGAAGGCCCAAATGACGATGAGAGAAACCCTGCGGCCGCGCCTTAAATACAGTACGGCGCTTATGTAGCCGGCGCCGGCCAGTAAGAAATAAGCCAGGAATGCGCCGATATTGGGGCCGCGCAGGTCGGGCAGGGGGAGCAAACCGGCGAAACAGGCCGCCATGCCTGCGCCTGCCAGGAAGGCGACGCCGCCCATCCGGTCAAGTCGATTCCGGGTCCTCTCAAGTACTGCGACCATGGTTACCCGGCGTAGCGCAAGATGGCGGCCAGGATGTGATACGTGGCCAGGACCGTGCCGCGCAGCGTCCCGCTGATCTTGGAGCGCCCCCCCAGCCGCGGGCGGTGACGGACGGGCACCTCCTGGATGCGCCAGCCGAGGCGGGCGGCTTTGGCGAGCATCTCCGTGGGCCAGCCGAAGGTCATGTCTGTCAGCGTCAATTCGAGCAGCTTCTCTCGTCGGACGGCCCGAAGAGGGCCCAAGTCCGTGATCGGCAGGCCGTACAAACGGGCGATCAGCTGCGCCGCGAGCCAGTTGCCGAAACGCTGGTGCCAGGGCATCGCTCCAGGAGCGATCTCCCCTTCCAACCGGGAACCCAGCACCAGGTCGGCGCGCCCCTCCGCAACCGGAGCGACCAGCCTGGGCAGGTCAGCCGGATCGTTGGCCCCATCGGCGTCCATGAAAACGACCACCCCGCCGCGTGCGGAATCGACGCCGGCCGCGCAGGCGTAGCCGTAGCCGCGACGCGCCTCAAAAACCACCCGAGCGCCCTGAGACCGCGCGGCTTCGGCCGTGCCGTCGCTCGAGCCGTTGTCCACCACGATGATCTCGACGCCGGGGTCGCGTGGAAAGTCTGCCAAAAAACGCGCCAGGCTTTCCTCCTCGTTCAAGGCCGGGATGATCACGCTGGTGGCTATTGTGAGTTCAGATGCAGTGCTCATCTTTGGATGCATTATAAGAAGAACCGGCCAAGACAAACCTTACGTCAGGATTACGGATAGGTGAAACGCACGCTCCACGCCTGCCTTCCAGCCACCAGGAGATAAGGCGGGATCAGCTGAGTAATCTGGGTAATCTGCAGATAAACCTACCTCACTTATTGTCCAGAGTAATGACCACATTCCCCTTTTTGCGCCCAGTTTCGACGTAGCGGTGAGCCTCGGGAACCTGTTCCAAGGAGTAGCGTCTGTCAATAATGGTCTTAATCTTTCCCGCCTCAATCAACTCCTTGAGGAAAAGTAAATCTTCTTTCTTTTGGCTTGATGACTCAATTTTTAGTTTCTTCTTACTTGTCATCGAAGTCCACATTCCAAGAAGGATATGTGAGAGCCCAGCGTAAGCCAAAAAATAATACCCCTCGTGTCTTAACAATTTTAGCCGGCGAGAAACTGAGCTCTTACCGACCACATCAATGATAAGGTCATAGGATTCACTATGATTGGTGTAATCACCCTTTGTGTAGTCAATGACGTGGTTTGCACCGATTGAGCGCATCATGTCTAGTTTCTCTGCGCTGTCCACACCGGTCACTTCAGCCCCAAAGTGCCTGGCAAGCTGTATCGAAAAAGTACCAATACTTCCACCTCCACCGATAACCAAAACTCTTTTTCCAGGCTGGATGTTCGCTTTTCTAAGAAAATGAAGCGCTTCAAATCCGGCAGTTGGAACGGCAGCGGCTTCCTCATATGACATGTCCGTTGGCTTGGCAGCCAGTGTTCCTTGTGTATCCCTAGGTTCTGCAGGCAAACAAATGTATTCAGCATAAGCGCCAAAGCGAAAGCCGGTCGTCCCGAAAACTTGGTCGCCCTTTTTAAATGAATTTACATGCTTACCAACTTCTTCAACTTCCCCGGCCAGTTCTTGCCCAAGTATGGGTATTCTTTTCGGTCTCAGGAAACCTGCATACAACCGTACGGGGAACGATAGCATGAGGGGAAGTTCAAGCCTGCGCATCTCACAATCCCCGGCTGTGACGGTCGTCGCATGTATTTTAATCAGGACTTCATTCTCATTGGGGGTCGGTTTTTCAACGTCTTGGAGTTTGAGACCATCCGGCGATCCGTATTTCGTCCACACAATCGCTTTCATCTAGCCATCCTGCCTTATTGATTCCGTTTCTTCTCCGAGACCCCAGCCGCTATCCGCAATGCTGCGAGTCTCGGAGAAGTTGTCCATTACAAATGGGCTCAAATATAAAGCCTCAGCCCCGATGGCGTAGATTATACTGTGGTAGCTTCAAGAGCTCGCTTTTCCCACTGTTTGACGTTCACGCCCTTGATCAACAGCCACAAGAGCAATAACAATTCACCGACAAACGTGAACTCGCTGATGACCACCTCGAAGCTGGGAATAAGAAAGAACGTAAAGACATCGATTAGATAGCCAAAACATGCCACCATCAACAAGATGCCTACAATTTTAGGCATGAAACCCGACTTATAAACTAAATAACCAAGGGGGAGTAGCCAAAGGCCAAAAAATATCTGGGCGATGATATATCCGGCTTTGTGCAAATTGAAAAAGTACAAAACCAGAGCTTGCAGCTGCCCTGCATCGAATACTGCCAAATAGTCGGCGCCGCTCAAAAGCGGCAGAACTGCAAATTGGTTGAGCATATTGAGGCACGTAATCGCGACGGCGACGATAACGAAAACCACCATGAGTACGGCCTGGTTTTGATTTACCGGTTTGAGCAGCTTGTATAAATACAGCACCAGCAGGATAAAGGCAACTTGACCGACCAGTTCGCTCAGGACACCGAGACGGAATTGCGGCATGGAGGCCGTAATATTGCTGACAGTTGTAGCGGCATCGCCAGGAACAATAAGACTCTGGCGAACGAAGAATTCGGCGAAGCCGCCGCAGACGGCAAGAATTAGATACAGTAACCCAGCCATTCTTGCAGTCTTTTG
>CAYNWK010000266.1:0-4196 GCA_964400875.1 uncultured Anaerolineaceae bacterium
GCGGCCTGCCAGTTCCCGCTTCTTTTGCTCGTAGCGCTGCCGGTCGGCGGGGTGATCCCGCAACCAGTCGCGGAACAGAAGCATGAAACGCCAGGCAAAAAAAGAGCCGGCCGATGAGCCAGCTCTTATTATCTACATGCTAATTCAGAGGCAAGTTCGTAACCCGCACCGGGCCGGGAAATTGCTCCTTACCCAAACGACGCTCCAGATAAAAGACAAATACCCAGGGCATAAATCCGGCCACAACCGCCAATTGCGGAACGCTCTCGATGGACAGGATCGTGGGAAAAAGATTGTTGAAGGCATGGAAAATAATCGCCAGAAGGACACTGCCGGTGTTGTTGTACAACCAGACATGTAAATAAGTCATGCCGATTATCGAAATCGTGAAGCCCGCTAATGCAGTGATGATCGCGGCGATCACGACACTGCTCTCCTCTCCAGCCATGCCGTTCGCCGTCCAATAGATCGTGAAAGGATAGTGCCATACAGCCCAGATTAAACCGAGGACCCAAATGGGCTTATTCCCTTCAAGACGGCTTTGCAATTTACGAAGCAGGTAGCCTCGCCAACCAGGTTCCTCCC
Source organism: uncultured Anaerolineaceae bacterium (assembly GCA_964400875.1). Lineage (GTDB taxonomy): Bacteria > Chloroflexota > Anaerolineae > Anaerolineales > UBA4823 > CAYNWK01. The sequence continues at coordinate 586 of CAYNWK010000266.1, forward strand.
CTAACCCACTCGACAGCAGCTGCCAAACAAATACGGGGAGAATATAGGGCAGCAAGAAACTTAAAACAGTTCCCGGGTTGGGCAAGGAGCCAGAGATGACCGCAACCAAGAAGGGTATAGCGGCAATCAAGAAAGAAATGACGATGGCGCGAACGACCCAAATGCGCTCAACTTTGAAAGAAAAGATATTCCTCCAAAGACCCGCCAGCCCACTTGCTCCACGTTCGGTACGAACGGCATAGATCGCCGCAAAAAGTGGTCCATAGGTAGCCAGAGCAAAGATGATGCTAAAATGATGTGCTCCGAATTCTGAAAGCCGTTTTGAATGAGGGCGATAATATTCCCGGGAGCCGGCATGAGATAGCCCCTGGATTGATTCAAAGCAATACTGATTCCCCACAGCAGCCATGTGATTCCAAAAGCAATCACAAGATAGGCGCGATAGGCGTCCACCTTTACCGTTGGTTGCGATTCAGCGGCCATAAGTCCTCCTCAATATTTTATTGACGACAAGCCCTTATAAAGGTAAACCTACAGATTGTCAATGAATTTGGGGAAAGGCCGCCGACCTGACCCTCAACCAGGCGCAGAAGTTAAGTTTGGGCCAGCTATATCATGGACAATTGGCAAACACGGCAGCTAGATTTGGTCACGGCGCGCGCGAGCCAGTATCTCCCGGACAATTTCGGATTTGGCGTCGGCATAGTCCTGGGTGTACTTCCAGTGGCGGCCTGCCAGCTCCCGCTTCTTTTCCTCGTAGCGCAGCCGGTCGCCGGCGTGTTTCCGCAGCCAGTCGCGGAACAGCAGCATGCGATCGATCTCTTCACACCCCTCCGAGAAGACGTGCAGATTCGCTGCGGGATCCGAGGCTTTGAACATCCGGTGCTCGTACCAACCCGGCTCCCGAACCCTCAGCAAGAACCCCCCGTACTCCAGACGTGCGACGTAAGCGGCCTCAGCGCTTGAATCCGCGACCGCGAGCACGATGTCTACGATCGGCTTGGCCGCTAAGCCCGGCACCGAGGTCGATCCAACGTGCTCCAGTAGCAGCACGTCCTCTTCGAGCGCTGCCTGTACCCGCCGCTTGAGGCGGGTGAATATGGAAGGCCAGGCCGGATCGTACGGCGCCAGGTAGATCGCGCCGTTCAGAGGCTGCCGATCGCCGACGGCGGCCTCGAGGATCTAGCCCTCGGAGCTGGGGGATCCGGCCTGGGTGAGCCTGCCAAGCTATCTCCTTCCAGAAGCCTTGCAATCCCGCACCGCTTCTGGTCGGCCTCCGAAGTTGGATGGCGCTGCTCGACAAGCGCCGATCGACAAACTGGAAGCCGGAGCGTTGGCGGCGGGCTTTCCTATTTGTAGATTTACGAGCCGGTTACCCTCGAGGGTAGGGTTATTTGATTATCAAGGGCAAGAAAACGTGCTCATCGCCCACGACCCCGGCAGTACAGCCAAAACCCCCGGCATAAATTTCGAGGTTATCCAGAAAAACCGCCGAGTCATAAATATTGTCGCCCTGGTCGAAGATAGAGAGGAAGAGGGTGTGTGCGCCAGGGTCGATCGGCGTACGAGCAGTGAGCAGAATCGTAGCGCCGCCATCCATCGCACCGTCATTGTCGTTGAAGGCGGTGCCAGCCCCATTGTCCGCCGCCAGCCCCACCACGCTGTTTATACTGATCACGTTCCCATCCGTGTCGAAGGCGAAGTTGTGCGGCGCAGTGATCGTGGAACCAGAGGTCGTCCAGTCGCTGGTGTCCAGTTCTGCGATGAAGGCGTCGTTATAGACGGATCCAAGGAAATCCGGAAATTCTTCCGACAGGAATTGAAAATCGAAACTCAGACAGTCGACTTCAGCTGGCACATCCAGATCGATCTCCCAGCTCGTGACGTCAAAGTCAGTGTCCCCACGAACAGGACCTGTTCCCCACGATGTGCTGGCGAATGCGCCTACGGTCGGGATGGAACCGACGTTCCCGGTGGTCAATACAGCGTATTCCGCGTCGGAACCGCTTGGGAAGAAAGTCAATGGAGCGGTAAAAACATCTGAAGCTGCAACGTTCGGCGAGACTTGAAAACCGGATCCGGTGATCCACGCCGGATTTTCAGTGATTGCCGCTGCCATATCAGCGGGATTCCCTGCCGGGGCCCGAGGAATTGATGCGGGTCCGCCCTCCTGGCCTGTGCTATTCTCGCCAGGAGTGGCAACAACCGAACCTGCGGGTATACCCGCAGCGAGCAGGAAACAAAACACCAAGCCGATGCTGAACCACTTTTGCAGTTTCATTTCAACACCTTTTTCCCTATTCGATTTGCCCTTGAGTGGGGATTTTCCGTCAGCTGAAATTGATTCGCCGGTGTGCTCCGAGACGTACATCCGGTGATTCAATTCCTCGCGCTTGAACCCTCATATTATAAACTCGATCGGGTCTCTTGGATAAAACTCACATAAGCAGGGGACCCAGGCTCGGATGAAGCAGGTGATTGAGCGTGAATTCGGGGTGCGCTATCATCAGATTTACATCAGCCGTTTGTTACATTATCTGAGTTGGAGTATGCAAAAAAAAGAAACCGCTTCCATCTTGCCTTGTTATCTTCATCCATAATTTATTACACAAGCTAGGCGGCTAACGATTTGCGTAATCTGCCCGGCGATTGCGACCAGCGACCTGGCCAGAAAGGATATTTGGCTGCACCCTCACGCAGGCTGGGCGCAGCGACAGCCGGGTCAGGGTTAACGCGGGGTTGGGCGCATCTTTCTTTGATGCACTCCTCAACCGAATGACCAATTGTTGTAGATATTATTTAGCGGAACTACTGTTTCTTGCGTTAACTCTACGAAAACTACTTTACCGATGTGCCGATAATCGACCACGAAACAGGAAGGGTATCATTCACTTCAGGGCCGAGGCCGTCTTCCCAAGTCTGCTTTAGAGTTGCCGTACCTGTCACCGTACCTATCCATTGTCCGTCAACAAGCTGCGCAGAGAGTGTACCTGTCATTACATATTCAACCTTCGAAACACTGGTTTCACAACCGGTGGCCGTAGAATCAGTCTCAATGGTAATATCCCCCAATATCTCAATACCGTCAGCGATGATCCCATCAAAACTCACTGAATCGGTGCCCTGCGCAGTTTGACAACCAGCCGGTTCTTCGAAAGGGGCACTTTCGCGGGCAATCACTTTGCCAAGATCATGGTCGATATAAAAAACTGTACGGTTACGCAGACCGGTATGATATGACTGATTCTCACCGGTATAAGTAAAGGTGAGTTTATCGTCCGGATTCTCCATAACCGCGATGTTTTCCGCTTCAACTCCAGATTCATATGTAGCGATGACTTCTGCGGTGGGTTGGATGGCCGCGGTGGCTGTTTGTCTCGCTTCTGGCGAGGCGTCATCCGGTAATGGAACATGACAAGCCAGAGCCAGCAGTGACATGAATAACAAACCCATCAGAAGAATGGTAGTGGGATTGCGAGAGATACTCATATTAGACTCCGGAGAAAAAATCCTTTTGCACTCATTCAATAAGCGCCCAAAGGCTTGCGTTACCAGCGGGACGGATTGGCAAGAATCATTCACATTATGGCACAATTTCTGGCAAAACGCGC
>CAYNWK010000267.1:0-4176 GCA_964400875.1 uncultured Anaerolineaceae bacterium
GATACGGTGTGGCCGGCGAGCAACTCCTGGAAAGCCTGCTGTTTCATCTGGGCGCTGGCCGCGCTCTCCAGGAACCAGCCGATAAAAGCGATCCAGATGCCGCCCACCAGGTTGCCGGAAAACACCTGCCATACACCGGCAAGGATGAACAGAAAGGCGATCACCCGTCCTACGGTGGCGGCTGTCCGGGTGGCGCTGTTGAAGTTGTGGGTGAGGCCCCATACAAGGGCGCGGAACACCCGCCCGCCGTCCAGAGGGAAGCCGGGGATCAGGTTGAACAATCCCAGGGTCCCGTTGATGTAAGCCAGGTATTTCGCCAGGGCCAGGAACGGAGATGCGCCGGCGAACAGGCTTTGCGCCAGGCCGAAAATTCCGGCCAGGGCAAAGCTGACGATGGGACCGGCGATGGCGATCCAGAATTCAGCCATCGCAAAGGGAGGCTCGGCCGCAATTTGGGCCACCCCGCCGAAGATGAACAGCGTGATGCTGCGGACCGGGATTTTGTAGCGCAGAGCTACCACAGAGTGGCCCAGCTCGTGCAGCAAAACGCTGACGAACAGCATAATCGCGGTGGCCGCGCCGACGATCCAGTATTCGGCGACCGACCAGCTGGTGAACTCGGCGGGATAGTAGCTGGTTGCCAGGGTCCAGGTCATCAAGATGAAGATCAGGAACCAGGAGTAGTCCAGCCCGATGGGGATGTTAAAAATACGACCTAAGGGAATCGATTGTTTGACCATGCTCTTACCTCGTTTTTTCTCATAGAACCTACGCCCTTGAGGGAAGCAAGCGCTTTCCCGGAGAACTGCGTACCTCCCGGCTCATTTCCTTTTCTTCAACCTGAGCGTCTCCAAGGCCCTCACGGCTGCCCAGGGTACGGCAGCCTCCGGGGCGAGATTTTCCAAAGCATTAAAGACTTCGATCTCCTCTTCGGTGAGACGGCCGCGGTCTTTCAAGACGTGCAGCACGTGATGTGCGCCGCTGCGCAGCCAAACCGAATCGAAATGTTGGGTCAATTCCTGGAGCAGCGGCAGGACCGCGCCGCGATCCAGGTTGATCAGGCTCTCGGCGGCCGCGCCGCGTACGTCCATGCTTTCGTCCTCCAGGACGTACACCAGGGCTACCGCCGCCGAGGGATCGGCGATCGCACCCAGCGCCTCAGCAGCTTCCCAGCGGGCGTGTTCGTTGGCATCGGATAAAGCCTCGACCAGCGCTCGAACCGCCTCACAGCCATAGCTAACCAGCGCCAAACGCGCCCGCTGGCGCACCAGCCCATCCGAGCTTTGGAATTCGGAAATCAGTTCTTTAATTTCGTCCTGGTGAGTTTGATGGTGTGCTTTGTTCATGGCGATAGACTCCTTGGATTTCAAACCTGAATACCGACGTGGATGCTGAGGAAGAGTTCGAACAGGACGACGCCGGCTGCCAAGATGTTGATGATTTCTCGCCGGCGGATGAAGCGCTCTTCTGCCAGCAATACCCGCAAGCTGGGGACCAAAGACAATAACAAGATGCCGAGGCTCATCGTCGTCAGGCCGAAGGGCTCGTGAGCCGCTTGGACCAGCGCCGAAACCGGCAGGCTTGCGCTACCCGGTATCGCCAGGCTCATTTGCTTGAGCAGCACGGTCAGAAAGCCAACCAGCATCAATCCCAGGCCGGTAAGCGAGACGATCTGGGCGGCTCTCTGTGAGCTGAGGTCTTCTATTTCTGTTTGAGTTTCCTGTTCAGTTTCCGATTTTTTCATCTTTTTGGCCTTGAAAGTTAAGCTTGCAGACCCTGGATCAGCATTTGGGCGCCAACGATCATCAATAAACCGACCAGTGCGGCTCGCAGCCAGGATAATTTCACTCGCGAGAGTGTCCGGGCGCCGGAAATGGCGCCCAGGAACACGCCTATCGCGGTCGGGACCACCACCAAAGGATGTACGTCCCCACGCTGGTAATACAGGAATACGCTGGCTGCGGCGGTAATACCCACCATGAAGTTGCTGGTGGTCGTGGCGATCCCCAGGGGGACATCCATCACGGAGTACATCACCGGCACCTTGATAAAACCACCGCCAACGCCCAGCAACCCAGAAACCATCCCCGCCAGGGAGGCGAGGCTGAGGCCGGCCAACCAATGATGCGGCCGGTAACCACCCTGGAAGAGTTGTTCCGTCCCTGATTTTTGGCTCTGACGGCGCGCTTTATAGAGCACGTAAAAGCCGGTGAAGAATACGACCAAAGCGAAAAGGATGGTGAGCATCCGCGGGTTGACCAGGCCGGCGGCCCAGCCGCCAGCGATGGCGCCGGCCGCGGTGGCGACTTCCAGGCGCAGGGCGAGGCCGAGATCGGCGCCGTGCCCCCGGCTGGAGGCCGCGGCGACGCCGGCCGAGGTAGCGATCACCCCAACCAGGCTGGTGCCCACTGCAACGCGGATCGGTAAATGGAAGATCATGGTCAAAGCGGGCACCAGGAAGATGCCCCCACCTAGACCCAGCAGAGCCCCTAACACACCTGCGCCCGCGCCGATGGCGAACAGTCCTAAAAACAAGCCCATGCTATATCCGCTAACTCCTGTTAATCCAGTGTGCTTTACTTTGATGATACAGCCAGCCTGCATTAAAATCTTTATCCAGGCATGAAAGGATTCCTAAGAAAACCTTAACCAAAAAACGGTTTTGTCCGGTTCATGGTCCCTGGCAAAACCGTTTTTTTATTAACTCCGGTAAACTTTCTTCAGCACCCCAACGCTCCCAGGCCTCCCACGTGACTGAAGGTGAAAATTACAAACAAAACGATACCGACTACCGCGACGATCGATAGCCCCACCAAGATCCATGCGCTGGTATCGTAATCCCTCGGCGTCCCTTCGGCTTCAAAATATCGCCAGACCACCGGCGCAGCGATAACCAGCAGTATAACCAGCGCCAGGACGAGCAGCACAAAAGGCGGGTTGCAAAATATTCTCATTACTATGAGTAGAAGTTACGATGTTTAGGAGGGAAGCGGGGGTGTTTTGCCGGGCGATGCCCGCCAAAACACCCCCAACTCTCCCCCAAGTGTGTAAGCCCTCATTAGATCAACCCGGACAAAAAAAGCGGAGCGATGACGTGCAGGACGATATCAACCGAGAAATGGGCCAGCATGGCGCTTCCGAGGCCCTTTCTCCAGTAGAACCAACCGAACAAAACCCCTCCCAGCCCGTTCAAAACGATAGCCCGGCTGATCACGAGGGCGTTCAACGGCAGGCCAAGCGCTTGAGTGGCCGGCAGGTGGCCCAGACCGAACAGGATGGCAGCCAGCAAGTTAGCCGACCACATCACCGCGCTGCTCGGCCGCCCTTCTGGAGTATGCCAGATGCGGCTCCCGATCCATGCAAGGACAGTCATCAGGAACAGACGCATCAACAATTCCTCATCGAAGGCGCCGTAAAACGAAGCCAGAAAACCCTGCCAGAGCGGGGGATGAGCGTTCGCTGGCAGCGACTTTCCGGCCGATCCCAGCAGCGCCTGGACCCTGGGCTGGAAGAAAGCAGCTTCGAGCAGAATGACAGCCGAAGAAGCTACCCCGCCGAGCACCACCGCCGGTAGAAGCATGGCCTTGATGCGCTTCCCGACGGGCTGGCCGTCCAGCCAGCCCTCGATCAGCGGCGCGCCGAGGTCGATCCGCCTGGCCAGGGATAACCCCAGGGCGATGAGCGCGCCGAACAGGATTACCTGCCCCCCTATCTGAATGGCGATCAGCTCGGGCATCGGCAAAGGCAGGTTTTGCAGGGCCTGGTTGCCGGAGTTGATCGATAAGCTGTAGGGGATAATCGCCAGCAGCCCGAAGGCGGACAAACCCCACAGCAGAAGAAAAGTCTGCCAGCGATGCGATCGCTGGGAGGCAACAAAGTATTTTCCGTGTTCTATCTCAGCCATTATTTTTTCCTTAGGGTAGAAGTGAAGGATTCAACAGCTTGATCATAAAGTTTAAAAGTGAACTTTAAGTCTTACTGCTTCAACAGGGTTTCTCCCAGCCCGTACACCAGGCCGTGATGAGCGATGGTGATTAAGCCCAGCGCCCAACCCAGCGCTTGCTGGCCGGCGACGTAGAACGCTGCGGCCGCCGCACCAGAGATAACCAGCTCCTCGCAGAGCCGCAGCGGCTCAGCAATCCGGCCAGCCTGGTGGAAATCGACCAGGCCCCAAAA
>CAYNWK010000268.1:0-4147 GCA_964400875.1 uncultured Anaerolineaceae bacterium
TTTGGACCTCATCGATAGGTGGTGCTCTTGACCACGTTTAGATGTTGTCATACCGCCGCTGCCAATCCCTACCTAAAACCAGCCAAAGGAGTTGTTATGCCGATCGATGGCGTAGGTACCGTATCCGTCTTTGTTAGCGACCAGGATCGCGCCAAGAAATTCTACACCGAGGCGCTCGGGTTCGAGCTGCGCACCGACGAACCTCTGTTTCCCGGAGCGGAGAACCGCTGGGTGGCGGTGGCACCCAAAGGGGCGCGCACCGAGATCGTGCTTTACCTGCCCGACGAAAACTGGGAGCATTACAAGCAGGTAGTCGGGCAGTCCCAGGCGCTGACGCTCAACGTGACCGACATGCAGGCGCTCCACGAGGAGCTGAAAGCCAAGGGCGTCAACTTCGTGCAGGAACCGGACGTACAGCCCTGGGGCACATATGCGATTATCGAAGATTCCGAAGGCAACCGGCTGATCCTGTCAGAGCCGCCCAAAGGGTAAGAAGGAAGCACGCTTACAGCTATCAAAAGCGAACGGAAGACTCCCAGCCCATCTATATTCGAGGTGATGCGCGCGGCGCTTGACGCAATCTCCCCGGAGGACCGCGCCGGGGACATTTACGCCCGGCCGGCCGATTGAGGCGGGCCAACTTTAGCGAAGCAATTCCACCCTTGGAAGCATGATAGAAGAAAACTATTCGACGCTTAATAAGCTGGTGCAGCGGATCGCCTCCTCCGGCCCGGGATCATGGTTGTTGGCGCGTGCCCTGCACCACCTGGACCGGCTCGTCCTGCGCTGGAGCCAGGGGCGGGCCACCCTGACCAGCACCCTATCCGGAGCGCCGGTCGTCTCGCTAACCACCACCGGCGCCAAGAGCGGCCTGCCGCGCTCGGTACCCTTGCTGTGCATCCGCGACCGGCGCGATCCGGAACGCTTCGCCCTGATCGCCTCCAACTGGGGTCAGCGCCGCCACCCGGCGTGGTACTACAACCTGAAAGCCAACCCACAGGCGCGCGTCACGATCGACGGTCAAGCGCGCGACTACCGTGCCCACGAGGCAACCGACGAAGAATACGAGCGGTTCTGGAACTACGCCCGGGAGACTTACTTCGGTTTCGACCTGTATCGAAAACGAGCCGGCGACCGGCACATCCCCATCCTGGTGCTAACCCCGCAACTGTAATAAAAGGGTACAATGGCGTCTCTTCAGCCAAACACCCAACTTTCTCGGAGAACTGCGAAACCCCTATTCGATTGAAAGGGAGTGCACAACTCGTTCATGGTATTCAAACGTTACGACCGCCGCCTGGTGACCATCCTGAGCATCGTGTTCGTGCAGATCGCCGGCGCGGCGATGATCCTGCCGATCCTGCCCCTGTTCGCCGAACGGCAGTTCAACGTGCCGCCGTCAGTGGTCACCCTGCTGGTCTCCTCCTACTTCGCGGCCCAGTTCTTCGCCGGGCCTTACCTGGGGCGCCTTTCCGACATCCACGGCCGCGTGCCGCTGCTGGTGATCAGCCAGATCGGCTCGGCAGTCAGCTTCGTGATGATGGCGGCCGCGGGCGGCGCCTGGGTCCTGTTCCTTGCACGGGTCCTGGACGGGATCACGGGGGGCAATATCATCATCGCCCAGGCTTATATCACCGACGTGACCCCGAGCGAGAAGCGCACGGAAGCGCTGGGCTATATCCTGGCTGCTTTCGGGATCGGCTTCATCGTCGGCCCGGCACTAGGTGGGGTGCTTTCTGCATGGCTGGGGCCGCGCGTGCCGTTCGTCATCGCCGGCGCGGCGGCGCTGGTGACCGCCGGGATGAGCTGGTTCCTGCTGGACGAAACCGTCAACAAAGACCAACAGCCTGCGGAGGCGCGCGGCGGGCGCCGCGCCAGCCTGAGCCCGATCGCCGTGGCGCAGAACTCAGCACTGGTCCTGATCCTGATCGTGGCCTTCGTCGGCCAGTTCGGCCTGGGCATGCTGCAATCGACCTTCGCGCTGTTCGGCGATGCGGTCATCTTTCAGGGCTACAGCGAGCGAGCCACCGACCTGGGTGTCGGCCTGCTGCTGGCGGTGGTTGGGGTGGGGCAGTTCATCACCCAGGCGCGCCTGATCGGGCCGCTGAAACGGCGCTTCGGAGACGCCCGCCTGCTGATCGGCGGTATCTTGATCCGGTCGGTCGCCCTGGTCCTGTTTGCGATCGTCTTTTCTCCCTGGTTCGCTGCACTGGCTGCGTTGATCTTCGCCGTGGGGATGGGCTTGATGATGCCGCCGCTGCAGTCGTTAGCCACCCGCACCGTAGACGATTCGATGCGCGGCGGGGTGCTGGGCGTCTACCAATCCTCGGTCAGCCTGGCGACGATCATCAGCACCGCCATCGCCGGCGTGATCTTCTCGATCGACCCGACTTTCCCCTACTGGATCGGGGCCTTGCTTTCGTTCCTGGTGGTGATCCCGGCATTGATCTTGTGGCAGCGGTCCCGGGCGGACGAGCTGAAGCCCGACGAATTGCCCGAAGCCGCCGACTGACCCCCTAGGGAGGCCGTCATGCACAACCAACCCTTGACCCGCCTGATCGGGTTTTGCGCCCTGCTTCTACCGACCCTCTTCGCCGGAGACCACGGCGAAACGCTGCAGACCCACATCGCGAACCCAATCCTCCCGGCCCCACAAGAGAGCGCGGCGGCAGGCCAGGTGATTTACCTGCCCCTGCTGATGGCACCTGGTTCAACGGGCCCGGTACTCGGCGGATGCCCAGTCTTCCCGGCAGACAATATCTGGAATACGCCGGTGGACAGCCTACCAGTGGATCCCAATTCAGCCGACTTCATCGCGACGATGGGGGCGAATACAGGCCTGCACCCGGACTTCGGCTCCGGGGTGTGGCCGCCCGGCTCCGACAGCCCCATCGGCATCCCCTTCATGGTGGTCCCCGGCGACCAGCCCCTGGTCCCGGTGGATTTCATCTGGTGGCCGGAAGAGAGCGACGACGGGCCATATCCGATCCCGGCCGACGCGCCGATCGAAGGCGGGCCAAACTCAACCGGCGACCGGCACGTGCTCGTCCTGCAGCAGGAAGCCTGCCTGCTGTACGAGCTGTACTACGCCGAGCCCCAGGGAAACGGCAGCTGGACAGCGGGCAACGGGGCTAAATTCAACCTGCGCTCCCACGCGCTGCGCCCGGACGACTGGACTTCGGCCGACGCCGCCGGACTGCCGATCCTGCCCGGGCTGGCGCGCTACGAGGAAGCGGCCGCCGGCGAGATCCGCCACGCACTGCGCTTCACCGCGGAGGACACGCAAAAGGCGCACCTGTGGCCCGCCCGGCACGACGCCTCCAGCCTGACCGGTCCGGATTACCCACCGATGGGCTTGCGGGTGCGCCTGCGCGCCAATTTTGACCTCTCCGGATTCTCTCCCGAGGTCCAAGCGATCCTGCAAGCGCTCAAGACTTACGGCATGATCCTGGCAGACAACGGCTCGTCTTGGTACATCTCCGGCGCGCCTGACGAACGCTGGGACAACGATGCGCTCCACGACCTGGACCAGGTCAAGGGGAGCGACTTCGAAGTGGTAGACGTCTCCTCCCTGATGATCGACCCGGATTCCGGGCAGGCGAGCCAACCTTAGACAACTCAATCTGGCTCAGGCATGAATCGAGTTCAGAAGGACCGGACCGCCGCCTCTTTATCCTCGTAAATCTCGAGGAAGCTGGCGAAGCCGGAGACTTCCAGAGTCCGGCGCAGATCGGCGGATGGATTGAGCAACTTGAGGTGAAGCGATTTGGCTGCCTCTCCAGCCGGTTCTCCGGAAGCGGAACCCAACTGCTTGTTGACCGCCAACACAGCGCGCAGACCAGCGCTGGTCATCGAATCGACTTCGCTCAAATCGAGGATCAGGTTGCGCATCCCCTCCTGATAAGCCTGGTTGGCCCGCTCAACCAACTCGTCCGCATTGCCCATGTTCACCCGGCCCACCAATTTGAAGATAGTCACCGGGACCCTGCCTTGCTCCTCAAAGACGTTGATCTCCATACAGTTTCCTCCAGTGTGTTGTTCGAACGGATGATGGGGAGCAATAAGCGAAACTCGCCCACCCACCATGGATTAATAACCTTTGGTGCTAGTTCTACAGGCTGAACCGAGCAAGAGAGAAATGTACACA
>CAYNWK010000269.1:0-4142 GCA_964400875.1 uncultured Anaerolineaceae bacterium
GCGCCCAGATGAAACAGCAGGCTTTCCAGGAGTTGCTCGCCGGCCACACCGTATCTCAGGCAATGAGCCGGAATTACACGCTGATCACGCCCGAGATCAGCCTGCAACAACTGGCGGATGAGCACATCCTCGGCCAGGGCAAACGGTTTTTCATCGTCGAACAGGATGGTCAGGTCAAAGGGATTTTGACTCCGCACAACATTCGAGCCGTCGATCGTCAGGCGTGGGGTACCACCACGGCCGCGCAAAGCATGATTCCGGCAGAGCAGATGCACCGGGTGTACCCCATGGAAGAGCTTTGGGAAGCCCTGAAGATGATGGACGAGGACGGCGTCAACCAGGTGCCCGTGATGGAAGCCGGACAGCTGCTCGGCGTTCTCAGCCGGGAAGGGGTGATCAGCTTTCTGCGGACGCTGCAGCAATTCAACCTGCCCCGGCGAACTGCGTAGCGCCCGGCTTATAAGCGTGCGATGGCAAAATATGTCCCTTTGGCCCGGGAATTTCAAATAAGAAGCGGTTAAGCTTTTTTTAGGCATGGTGTAAAGACTGTTTTTGGGGATATAGATAAGATCAAAATATCATGGATGGAATCCTAGGTCTTCGTTTTGCGAATAGCGCGCCGAGCTCACTGAGGTTAAGGGTCAATGGACATTCCGATTAACGCTCAGGCAAATTGCAATGGGTTGTCTTGCGGCCGATCCTTCTGTGTGATTATCGACCCGGTGAAGCGCAAGCTTACCCATGTGGTGATCAGGGAAAGCCACGTACCTCATCGGGAACGCTTGGTGCCGGTGGAGATGATCGCCGATGTTTCGCCCCATGCCATCAACCTGTCTTGCGAGCGTGAAGAATTAGACCACTTAGACGAATTTATCGGTCGCGATTTCGTCAAGGTGGACGAACCCATTTTCACCTATGCTCCCGATGAATATTTATTGTGGCCCGATCCCTTCCTGATCGAGTCCCACAGAGTCAGCGTAAAACGCGAACAGGTTCCGCCGGGTGAGCTGGCTCTCCACCGCGGCGCGCAGGTGATGTGCGTTGACGGCAAGATCGGTCAAGTCGATGAATTCCAAATCGATCCAAAGGACGACCACATCACGCATATCGTGCTCCAAGAAGGACATTTATGGGGCAGGAAAACGATCGCCATCCCGGTTGACTATATCGATCATTTGGAAAAAACTGCGGTCTATTTGAAATTGGCGAAGCATGACGTCAACGTTCTGTTTGCCGGACAGAAAAAAAGGGTGCCGTGAAGCAAGTCGCACACCAACGAGGAAGAGTTTGCTATGGATGATCAAGCAGATAAACCCGGTTCAAAGAAGATCTCCCTGATATGGTGGGTTATCTTAGCGGGTCTGATTGCCTGGAACCTGTGGGTGCTCCTGCCAAGCGGCAACCCCCAAAGTGTGGAAATCCCATACAGCGTGTTTCTCGACCAGGTAAAGGCCGGCGAGGTCCAAAAAGTCTCCATCGTTGGGGATAAAATCACCGGCAGCCTGGCCCAACCGCTCACCTGGCCCACGGCTGCGCCAACGAGCAGCGTGAGCACGCCGGCTGCGGGGACAGCTCTGGCTCAAGCCCCGACGCCAGAGCCGGGGCAATATACCGAATTTAGCACCACTTTTCCGGAATCGGTCGGCGATACCGGTTTAATGCCCTTGCTCACCGAGCACAACGTCGAGATCGATGTCTCGGCTCCCTCCACGCCTTGGTTCCTGCTGATCCTCAGCAACGGATTGCCGGTGCTGCTGCTGGTCATCCTGGTCTTGTGGATGGGTCGCAACGCTGCCCAGGGACAGAACGGTCTTTTCAATTTTGGGCGCAGCAAAGCCCGGCGCTATGGCGCGGAGCTCACTACCGTCACTTTCAAAGATGTCGCTGGGGCAGATGAAGCCAAGCAAGAGCTGACCGAAGTGGTCGATTTCCTGCGTCAGCCGAGCAAATACCACGATCTGGGCGCGCGCGTGCCGCACGGTGTGCTGTTGGTCGGACCACCCGGGACGGGTAAAACCTTGATGGCCCGGGCCATCGCCGGCGAGGCTGGGGTGCCTTTCTTCAGCATCAGCGCTTCGGAGTTCGTGGAGATGTTCGTCGGCGTGGGCGCCAGCCGGGTGCGCGATCTCTTCCAGCAGGCGAAAGCCACCTCACCGGCGATCGTCTATATCGACGAGCTGGATGCGGTCGGGCGCCGCCGAGGCGCAGGCCTGGGCACAGTCAACGACGAGCGCGAGCAAACGCTCAACCAGCTGCTGGTCGAAATGGACGGCTTTGATGAAAATCACGAGACTATCGTCCTGGCTTCCACCAACCGTCCGGATGTCCTCGACCCCGCCTTGCTGCGACCGGGCCGCTTTGACCGCCAGATTACCGTCAGCCTGCCCGACCGTAAGGGGCGGGAGGGCATCCTGCGCATCCACACGCGCAGCTTGCGCCTGGCGCCGGATGTGGATCTGCACATCATCGCCCAAACCACGACCGGATTCAGCGGGGCCGACCTGGCGAACCTGTGCAACGAAGCCGCGCTGATCGCCGCTCGCAACGAGCACCAGAAAGTTACCATGGGGGATTTCGAGGAAGCGCTGGACCGGGTCCTGTTAGGGGCGACGCGCGCCTTGCTGCTCAACGATCACGAAAGGCGGGTGGTCGCTTATCACGAAGCAGGGCATGCCCTGGTTGCCTGGCTCGTCCCCGGGGCCGACCCCGTACACAAGGTCACGATCATCCCGCACGGGCAGGCTTTAGGCGTGACCGAGCAGCGCCCACCGGACGATCACTATAACTACAGCCGGGAGTACCTGCTGGCGCGCCTGTGGGTCATGTTAGGCGGCCGGTCGGCGGAGGAGATCGCCTTGGATACGATCACGACCGGCGCGGAGAACGACCTGGTCGAGGCGACCAGACTGGCGCGCAGAATGGTCACCCGCTGGGGGATGGGCAGCCTGGGGACTATGGCTTTTTCCTCAGACGGGGAACAGCCTTTTCTGGGTTACGAGCTCTCCCAAGGGCGCGACTACAGCGAACAAACTGCTGCGCGCATCGACGAGGATGTCCGCAAGCTGCTGGAGGACTGCCATCGCCAGGTTAAAAAACTCTTAGAGGGCAGCCGCGGCCAGCTTGACGCGCTGGTGCAGGCCTTGCTGAAAGAGGAGACGATCAATCAAGATGAACTCATCGATATCCTGGGGCCGCGCGGCCTCGAAGCTGAGCCCATTGGAGCCCAGCTGGTTGGAGAAATCACTTGAGCAATACACCCTATACAACGCTTGAACCATCGCGCTTGATGGGGATGGGTTGCAAAAAAACATCTGGAGAAAAAACTATGAAAAAAATAACTTTATCTACTGCTACTGTTGTACTGATATTTTCAATGCTGGCCTTGACCGGCTGCAGTGGGGTCACTGCAAACGCACAGCCGGCCGCCACTCAGGCGGCAGCGCCAGTGGTTGCGCCAGCCCAGAACGAGGTCCTTGCCCAGGGCGGCGCGGGCGCGCTGAACGATTTTCAGAACACCTTAGAGAGTATCTACACCCGGGTCAGCCCTTCGGTGGTGACGATTGAGGTGGTCAAAACATCCCAAGCCACTTCTTCTACCGTCCCCGGCTTTCCGTTTTTCAGTCCACCTGGCTCGGATCAGGTCCCCCAGAATCCCCAGCGTGGGTTGGGCTCAGGCTTTGTCTGGAACCAGCAAGGGGATATCGTCACCAACAACCACGTGGTTGAGGGCGCCAGCGAGATCAACGTCGTCTTTTCCGACGGGAGCTTAGTGCCAGCCAAGCTGGTGGGGGCCGATCCGGGCAGTGACCTGGCCGTTATCCAGGTGGACGTCCCGGCTGACGGGTTGATCCCGGTTCAACTGGCCGATTCCACCAGCCTCAAAGTGGGCCAGCTGGCCATTGCCATCGGCAATCCGTTTGGAAACCAGGAAACCATGACGATGGGAATCATCAGCGCTTTGGGGCGCTCGCTGCCGGCCGGCTCGGAAAACGCCTTAGGCCCGAATTTCAGCATTCCCGACGTGATCCAGACTGACGCCCCAGTTAACCCCGGAAACTCGGGAGGGGTGCTGCTGAACGATCAGGGCCAGGTAATCGGCGTGCCGTCGGCGCTTGAATCGTCCTCCGGCGTCAACGCCGGGA
>CAYNWK010000270.1:0-4094 GCA_964400875.1 uncultured Anaerolineaceae bacterium
ATTGCTGTCCGCCTTCCGTCGGAATCCTGTCCGCTTTGCGTCGGATTCCGCACCGTGTTGACGGTGCCACATTTGCGCGGCTGAATGCCAATAGACGGAAGAAGAGCACTTCGCGGATGGACCTAAAGAATGCCGACGGCATTGTTCGTCCGACCAAGCCCGGCAAGGTCGAATATTTCCTGTTCAGCCGGACTATGGATCGTTGGTTTCCTGAAAATTCAGATCGCCGGCGCCTTACGAAGCTGCTGCGCTTGCGGCGCATATTCAGGAGTGGGCGACGCCCCGACACAAGCACCCAGCAGGTGAAGATAGCCAATCTCGGCAGGATCCCGTGCTACGGGCTGCGCCGAAAGCGGCTGCGTGACTGAGGCTCTCGCGCCAAGCTCTTGACGGCCCGACGGCGGGCGAGCGGCTCTTGGCAGGTAGGCGACGTCGGCGCATGACGTCGGCATCGATGCCGGCTAGGCCGAACAAGCCGACCAGTCCCGCTGCCCGTATGCATGCGCCAGGATGTCGTGGCGCTGATCTTGTTTTCGGGGCGTAGAAACGAAAGCCGGCTTCTGCCTTCGCTTTCGCGTGCATTAGCGGGAAGCCGAACCGTGCATATGCGCGCCCTTTGGTCATTGCGCTTGGGCACGCCGACGCCGGGCGCGGGGGGCTCCTCCCCCTCTACGCCCGGATCCAAATGACGAACGTGCGGACGCCGCAACGCGAAATCGAACCGGTCTGGCGAAGATCGACATGTGCCGGGACCGCTGGGCGGCCATACCGCGGGTGTAGCCGGGTTAAGGACCGCCCCGTGAGCAACAAGTCGCCCGCGTGCTCCCGTCGCCTAGCCGCAGGGGGTCCTCGACCGCAGGTGCAGGGATCGGCGAACATTGGCGCGGCTCCGGCGCAAGGTCGGCGCGCGCGGTTTTTCGGGACGGCCGGAGTCGGGTTCGACGAGATGGCGGCGTTTTTGTTCGATCTCTGGCGCCGGACGTCAGACGCTTGCAGACCGCTGCGATCGCCAGTCTTTCGTTAGCATCCCGGTGGCGTTGATGGTCGCCTGGGATGGTCGCCGCCGCGACCCGCCCCCCATTAAAGCGGTTGCCGGCCGGCTCGCTCTCGTCCAACCGGTAAGTCGCCCAGGCTCGCGGTGACGGATACGGACACGCCGGGGCAGCCCGCAGGCAAGCGCGGCCGTGCAGCGCGATGCCCGCAGCCCGTGGTCACCTCGGACCCCGCGCCCCGCGCAAGAATGGCAGCCGCGTGTGGCTGTGAGGCCGTCTGGGTCGAAGCCCTGGCGCACTTCTAAGGGCTACGACCAGGGCCGAAAGGAAGGGTGTCAGCGCGTTCCCGCCGCACCTTTGCCCCGCTCCCGAGTAAGACTCGCATCGGCGTAAAACGATTGTGAGCAGTTCACGGGCGACGGGTACGTGTGCGCCCAAGTCCCTTGCCCATTTTCTGCTTCTTCGCTCGCAATTTCTTCTCTTTCTCGACGCAGCCGTTGAGGCCACCATTTTCCCGCACGAAGTCCATGACCTTCTGCCCAGGTTCTTTCTTCAGTCCAACGTAGCGCAGCGCGGCCGCATATTTCGAGCGTGTTTTCGCACTCAGATTTGGATAGGTGCACTTGAGCAACAGATTCACCCAGTTGGGGGCGAACGGCAATCCCCCAGGCTTCAACACCTTGATGGCCTCAGTCCTAGGCGTTTGTCGCAACTGCTGATCGAGCCGATGCAGACGTCCGAGCAGATTATACAGGCATTTGTCGCGATTCTCATTCGCGCGCTCGACAGCCGCAACGCGTTCCTCCAGGCGGACTGCCACCTTCTTCGCATCGTCGATTTTTGAAGACAACGTATTCGACATGGAATTTCCTTCTGGCTTTGCTGATGCGGTAATGCATTTTTGCACGGTCAGCGGTCACCCCGGGCGAACAACTGAAAGATCCTCGCCTGTAAGGCGAGGGGTTCAAGAGGGGGTCGATTTCAAATCGACTGTCAGGGTCGCCACCTACCCCGTCAGCACCAGCTTGCGGCATTTCGGGCACCACACAAGACGAACCTTGAGGTCGTACTTCGCGTGGCTCCTCAGTCGATATGGTCGCATAACGCGACTTCATCTACCCTTCGCTTCGCCTGAAGGCGAGGGTTTAGAACCCCGAAGGGGACAATTAATTCCCAGCCGACGGTTTTCGGTAGGTCTATTTACATCCCATTCAGATCGTTCGCACTGCAAAGTTCACCTCGGGCGACCAACTTCGCAGAACCGAACTCTTCATTTCCGATCAGATAAACTCGAACTTGTAAATGCGTTGCGGGTATTAACGGAGACCCGCGATGAAAAAGAACAAGACCTTCCGAGGGAGCGTACCGGCGGCGGCTCCACGGGATCGGCGCGCGATCGGGCTATCGCGAAACCGACCCATCCCGCGGCGTGGTCTCAGTCGGGATGAGGCGGCGATGTACATCGGGATATCGGCCGGGAAATTCGATGAGATGGTCGCTGACGGCAGGATGCCCGGACCCGTGAAAATCGACACGCGTAAGCTCTGGGACATCCGCTCTCTCGATCTGGCCTTTGACGCGCTTCCGAGAGAAAATGATGACGAAACACAGGCATCGACCTGGGACGATTTTCGCCGCACATGACTACCATCCGTCTTCGTTACGTTGATCGGTTCGTCGATCGCCATGGGCACCTGCGCCACTATTTTCGGCGTCCGGGTGGGCGGCGGATTCCGCTTCCGGGGTCACCTGGCTCGGATGAATTCATTTCGGCCTATCGGGCGGCGCTTGAGGGAACAAGCCACCGACCCGGGCGGCAATCCCGGGCCGTCGTGGGCACCTTCAATCGTCTGGCACTTGATTATTTTGCCAGCCCGGATTTCCTTCGCCTTGGACCGCGAACGCGATACGCCTATCGTCGGGTGATTGAGCGGTTTTTAGGCGAGCACGGCCACCGGCAGGTCGCCGAGATGCGGCGCGAGGACGTGAAGAAGATAATGGCGCTAAAAGCCAGGACCCCCGGCTCGGCAAATGACCTCCTCAAGAAAATACGGACCCTAATCAATTTCGCCATCGAAGCGGGATGGCGCTCTGACGACCCAACGCTTCGCATCAAAACCTTCCCCGAGCATGAGTTCCACACCTGGACTGAGGACGAGATCGCTCGATACGAAGCTTTTTGGCCGATCGGCTCGCGCGAGCGGACCGCCTTCGCGCTACACCTCTATACGGGCCAACGCCGGGCCGACGTTGCCCGCATGGCGTGGACCGATGTTGCTGGCGACGCCATCCATGTCGTGCAACAGAAGACGGGCGTGCGGCTCACCATCCCGCTGCATCCGAACCTATCGGCAGCCCTTCGCGCATGGCAGCGCAAGCACGTCGTAATTCTAACGACGGCGTTCAATCGGCCTTTCAGCTATGCCGGCTACGGGAACATGATGGCAGAGGCAATAGCGGCGGCAGGCCTTTCCGAGCGGTGTGTGCTTCACGGCCTGCGCAAGGCCGCGGCGCGGCGGTTGGCGGAGGCCGGGTGCACGGAGAAAGAGATCTCGGCCGTCACTGGCCATACGACCTTAAAAGAGGTGGCACGGTACACGCGCGCCGCGGACCAGAAGCGGCTCGCCGCGGAAGCCGTTGCGAAACTCGCGGAACAAACGAAGGACGACAATTCCCAACCCGCAGACTCAGGGTTGGGAAAAACGAGGAAAAGATGAATTTTTCCAACGTTGCTTTTGACATTTGGTGCCCAGGGGCGGAATCCAACCACTGACACCGTGATTTTCCGTCATCGTCGCTAGAGCATTTTCCGGCGAAGCATGCCCTCGGACTTGATCCGGGGGTGGGAACCGGTTCGCCGCAGAAAATGCGACCACTAAAGGAAAACAAGAGCGAATTCCGATTCCACCGGAACGGAATTCGCTCTAGCCCCTCAAGGCCAGCTTGGAAATACCGGTCGAATTTCGGCGAGCCGATAAGCGAGGGTCTGCGGTAACGAACACGGCGTTGCCGGCCGAGGGTGTCTGCTAGAATGGGCTTTGCCACGGGCAAAGCCGCCATGCGCAAGATCATCCACGTCGATATGGACGCGTTCTACGCGTC
>CAYNWK010000271.1:0-4064 GCA_964400875.1 uncultured Anaerolineaceae bacterium
CACCGCTTATTCTGCGCTGCCTGCCCGGATTAGCCGTACCAGAAATCGCCCGGATCCTTTCGAAAAGTCCCAAAGCAGTCGAAAAACACCTCAATGCAGCGCGCCGCAAGCTTGAATCATACTTTACTCCGGCCAAACCTGATCAATTAACAAACTTCGAATCGCACCAGGAAATCGAGCGATTGGTCCGCGCCAGACAGGATGGACTGCTGGATCCCCGCAGTGAAGACTACCATGTGCTGCGTGAACACTTACGCAGATGCCAGTACTGTAGGGAATTCTCCGATAACATTGAAACCTGGCAGACTCTATGCGAGGAATCTCTCGGTTATCGCTGGCCGCGCAGACCGGTAGGTCGTAGATCCCGTGAACTTCTCGCACAAGAAGTTCAGAACTATCAAGGGAACTCAATCTCTCCCTTCCGAACTTCGCTACCCCTCCGCCAGATCGGTTTTCTGGTCCTGATCGCCGGTATTGTTGCTACTCTTTTCTGGAGCGCCAACCAGTACCTTCCCGAAGAACCGGCAGTATTTACACAGCCAACCCAACGACCCGCGCCAACGAAGATGACTTTACCCACACCTGTTGGAGAACCGCCCTCCCGTCCTGCCAATGAAGGTTTCGGAAATCGAGAACCGGATATTCGGGTCGATTTTAACCTCCAACCCGCGATATCCGGCGACGGCCGCTGGATTGCTTATACAACGGTCAAAGCCGGCCTTAATGAAGACGTGTCAGATAATCAACCGGGCGTTTACCTGTATGACCAGGTAGAAGATGTTCGTGAACTGGTAAGCGTCACCAATCAGGGTGAACTTCCCAACGAGTTCAGTTATTCTCCAGGCATTTCCGAAGACGGGCAGCAAATTGTTTTCGCCTCAGCAGCAAGCAATTTATCCACGATCCCACGCGGCTGCCAGGAGAACGTCAATTTCGACTGCATGGATATTTATCTGCGTGACCGCAGCCAGGGAACCACCGAGCGGATCTCGGTGACTGATTCCGGAGGCGCTCCGAACGGACCAAGCTTTTCCCCACTGATCAGTGCAGATGGGACCAAAGTATATTTTTGGTCAACCGCGACTAACCTAATCACCGAATCGACGCCAATTTGCGAGCCGATTGCATCGGATTCGATCTGCGCGTATCTGTTTGCATACGATTTTGAATCGGGGACACTCCAACAGCTTTTGATCGGAAGAAAGATCAGCCAAGCTGTAATTAACCAGGAATACTCGATCTCCGGGGATGGTCAGGTCGTTGCCCTCACCATCGAGGCAACCGATCAAATCGCCGGGCAACTCGGTTTATCCAATGAACGAGATGTGTTTGTTTTCGACATGGAGGAGAAGACATTTAATTTGGTCAACCTGACCAAGGACGAGCAGCCGGGAAATGGTCCATCTGACCAACCGGCGATTTCGGCAGACGGGCGTTTCGTTACTTTCTCCTCCGAGGCCAGCAACCTTGTAGAAAATGATACAAATGAAAGCCGTGATATCTTCGTTCGAGATCTAGAGACCGATGTCACCGAACTGGTGAGCGTTGACAGCAACGGGGAACAGAGCAGCCAGGGGGTTGGAGAACCAACTGAAACGATGAACGGAATCGCTTCCCAAAAAATTGGCATCTCCGAGGATGGTCGTTTCATTGTGTTTACGGCGCAGCGGTCCGATTTAAGCCCCGGATCGGTCGATCTTTGCGAGAATTCAGAGGGGACCGAATGTTTAGTCCTTTATATTCACGACCGTCTTACAGGGGAGACGGAACACATCGATCCACAAGAAAATCGTCGCCTGCAAATGAATTTACTTCCGGATATCTCCAGCAACGGGCGCTGGATCACGTTCATGGAATTGGTGGAGTGTCCCGGTTTTGATGTTTGCTTTGACGTCGGCTTCTTCGACCGGGAATTGAACACGTTGCGTAATCTGAGCAGAAGATTCATTACGCAGAATCGAGCACTGAGTGGCGAAAGTGGTCCTCCCAGGATTTCCCAGTCAACCGTCTGGAACAGTACCCGGAGAGTCCGGAACAGTACCCAGGAGGTTATCACGCGTTTCCAACGGATTAACAAGCTGGCATTTTCCGAGGATGGGAGAATGATCGCGACCGGTGCACAAGACGGTTCGGTACAGGTTTGGGATACCACCGACTTGAGCCAGATTTATTACGAGCAAAGCCATCTAAAATCCGTAACCGACGTTGCTTTCTCTCCGGACTCCAGGCTGCTGGCGACCGCTTCCATGGATGGTTTTTTAAAGATCTGGGACATCGACGAAGAGCGTATGATCTTCAACCTGCTCGGGGAGGCGTACCAAGTTTATAGCCTGTCATTTTCTCCAGACGGAAGATGGCTGGCTGGAGGAACTTCCCAGGGGCTGGTTGTTTGGGAATTCACCGATGGAAACCTGGTCCAACGCTATTTACTGAGACAACCCAGGAGGGTCAGGGGGCTGGCATTCAGCCCGGATAGCGCCCAACTTGCATTTGCCGCGGACGACAATTCGGTCTGGGTGTTGAATATGCAGCCTTTTGAGGTCATCCACCGCTTAGGGGGGCAGGATTTGGATCCCCTCGCCGTGGCTTTCTCGCCCAATGGGAATTACCTGGCTGTTGGTACGATGGACGGTTCGCTGAATTTGTGGGAAATCTACCCTTCCAAAGAGGATGAACGGGATCCCAGGTTAATTAACACCTTTTGGCATCCGGAGTGGGTTAACGATTTGGCCTTCTCCCCGGACGGTATGATATTGGCGACCCTTTCGAATGATTTCAACATCCGGTTGTGGTCTGTGCCGGGTGGTGAATTGATCGCCCAAGATAGCTTCGATTCTTCGGAACGGGCGCTCAGTTTGGCCTTCTCCCCAGACGGTATGATATTGGCGACCAGCACGAACCAGGGTGGCATTGTGCTTTGGCAGGACCTCTTGGCAGTCGATGAGCCGCGCTTCTTCTCACGACTGGACAGCGATCAACTGACTATCCCTCCCGATTACTATCCGAACTATTACCCCTTGCCGGTCGAATTGATCAAACAAGCAGGTACTCCTGCCATCGTCAATCGATGGGGTGCAGCCTACAACCAATCGATTTACGAGGCTGTTGATACGCTT
The DNA here is from genome assembly GCA_964400875.1 of uncultured Anaerolineaceae bacterium. Taxonomy (GTDB): domain Bacteria; phylum Chloroflexota; class Anaerolineae; order Anaerolineales; family UBA4823; genus CAYNWK01. The sequence continues at coordinate 3,117 of CAYNWK010000271.1, forward strand.
GGCTTGAATCTCAAAGCTCCCGCGTATCTGCCAGCCGGAATGCGCTTCAAAGGCGCAAAAACTGAGGCCGATGACCATTTCGGGCTTTCGATCTTCTACTATGATTACGCCCCGGCAGGGGACTCCCTGGGCGCAATGTTTTTGGTTCAAGCATCTTCCACGGATATCTTTCCTACGGTTGGCGTCGGCGCGTCGGCGCGAGTCGAACGCGTCAGCGTTAATTCTCAACTGGGCGAATACGTCAGAGGTGATTGGCAGGCGATTCAGGGTGAAGATCCAGCCGAGATCGATGCTCCCACGAATTGGCAGTGGAATCCGGACACTCCTGTAAAAAGGCTGCAATGGCAGCAGGGAAACCTGGGCTTCTCGCTGACCTTCGTAGGTTACCAGGAGGGCTCAACCCAAATCACCGAATTGCTTACCCAGGATGATCTGCTGAAGATAGCCGGTAGTATTTCTGCGATCACTGCATCGAATGCTCCCGACCCAATCTTGATAACTTATGAGGTCCAGGATGGAGATACTTGCACGTCGATAGCGCAACAATTCGGTATTCAAGTCGATTCCCTGGTTTCCCTCAACGCGTTGAGTGATAGCTGCGAGTTGATTTTTTCCGGACAGCAACTCCAAGTGCCTTTGACCGTAATTCAAGAACCATTGTTCACCCTCGATTTAGATTGCAATGGGTCGCAGGAGCGCGTCACGATCCTGACCGATCCGAATGCTAGGAACTCCGGCTCTATTTACGGGTTCACTATACAAACGCTCGCCAGCACAGGGCTTTTCCAGGACCGGTGGTCCTACAACATCACCGATACGAATGCTGAGCAACTTAACCAACCGAGCACATTCTCTATCGATTCTTGCCAGCGCGGTCTGCGACTGGAAAGCTCAAACCCAACCGATGGAAATGTCGCCCGTCTTGAATTTCGCTGGGATGGCGAAAAG
>CAYNWK010000272.1:0-4058 GCA_964400875.1 uncultured Anaerolineaceae bacterium
TCGGCGGCAGGGACAGGCCGGTTAAGTGATCGGCTGCGCCATCGTCTACGGGAACCGGTAAATCCTTGGGCAGTTCGGAATAACTCATGCTGACTTCTCCCTTCCGGCTTAATACTCGTCGATCCATGCTCGCCGCGGCTTCGTTCGTAATCCAGACTGGCTGGCCGGACGGGCGAAATCGATTGAATAAACTGATACCTGTTATCGTTCAAATCGCCAACTTCTAGTCCTGGTTGCTGAAATTATACGAGACTCCACAGAGAAGCCGCCTCGAGTATCATCGATAAGACTTACGCATGTGGAGCAGGGTTGGGGTGTTTTGGCGGGCGACGCCCGCCGAAACACCCCGGTTCCCCCTTGAACTGCGTAACTCCTAATTGAGAGAAAAATAATAGTTGCGAGGAGGGAGGCTCATTGCTCCGTGAACACTGATGCTTATCTTGAACGGATCGGTTACCAGGGCCCAGTGACCCCGTCAGCGGAGACCTTACGGCAGCTGCAGCTAGCGCACCTGCTGGCGGTCCCTTTCGAGAACCTGAGCATCCACCTGGGAGAGCCAATCGTCCTGGATGACGAGCTGCTGTTCGACAAGATCGTCGTGCGCCGGCGGGGCGGCTTTTGCTACGAGCTCAACGGTTTGTTCGCCGCCCTGCTGCGCGCTTTGGGCTTCGATGTCGCGCTGCTCTCGGCCGCGGTGAAGAAACCGGGTGAAGGATACGGGCCAGCGTTTGACCACATGGTGCTGATGGTCACGCTGGCGGAACGCTGGCTGGTGGACGTCGGCTTTGGTGATTCCTTCACCGAGCCGCTGCTCTTGGATGAACGCGGGGAACAGGTGCAGCGTGACCGCGCCTACCGCCTTGCTCAGGAAGGCGGCCGGTTCGTCTTGTGGCAGCGCGGCCGGGAGCTGGCCTGGAAGCCTAAGTACCGCTTCGGTTTAACCCCTTATGAATACGGCGATTACGCCGAGATGTGCCATTATCACCAGACCTCGCCGCAGTCCCACTTTACGCAGGGGCGCGTGTGCTCACGAGCAACTGTCGAGGGGCGCGTAACCCTGAACGGGATGCGCCTGATCACCACCCGAAATGGGGAGCGCTACGAGCAGGCGATCAAGGATGAGGCCGCGTATGCGCAGGCGCTGCGCGAACACTTCGATATTGTCCTGGACGGATAATTCCGACCAAAGTGCTCCTGGGAGAAAAGGTTGCTTAATGCCGAGAAATCGGGTATTATATCGTTTAACGACATATATATCTCGTGACGAGCTCTTTCATGCAGAAAGCTAAGCCTTTGAAACTGCGACTGCTGATCTTATGTTCGGGCCTGATTTGGCTCGCTGGCGGGTGTATTGCAGCGCCAGAGGGATCGCCGGAAGAGACCCGCTTGGTCGCAGCAGATCAACCGGCGCCCTCTTCACAAGGTCGCTCGGAAATCCGGCTGACGCCCGGCAAATACCAGCCCTACGGTTTTTTCGGCTATGCCGTAGATCTGGATGGTTCGCTCCTGGTGGCCGGCGCGCCGGGGACAAACCTGGCGGGCCAGAATGCCGGCGGGGCATACGTGTTTGAGCAGCGCGGGCCGAACTGGAGCGAAACTGCCCTGCTGGTGCCGGACAGGCTGGCAGCCGACGATCGTCTCGGCATGGCGGTTGTCGTCGATGGGGATACCATCGCGGCAGGCGCGCCGTATACCACGATCGGGGAAGGCGGGTTCGCCGCCGGCGCGGTGTATGTATTCGTGCGCCGGGGAGGCAACTGGGTCGAGCAAGCCCGTTTGACTGCCCAGGACGGCGGCCCCTTCGATCTATTCGGCAGCGCGGTTGCCCTGGACGGCGATACCCTGGTAGTCGGAGCGCCCAGCGCAGACGATCCGCAAAAAGGGCGGAATACCGGCGCAGTATATGTCTACCACCGGGAGAATGAGACCTGGCTGGAGCAGGCCCGCTTATCCATCCCAGGGGGAGGCGCGGAGGATTTCTTCGGCCGCTCGATTGCCATCCACGGGGAAGTCATCGCCGTGGGAGCCTTTGGATATGACGAACCTGAAACCGGGGTAAACGCCGGGGCGGTCTATTTCTTTCGCCGCCAGGCAGGTCATTGGTTTTTTGAAGAGCAGTTAACCTCTGCCGATCCAGCGCCTAAAGCCCAGTTTGGTTTTTCAGTAGCCCTTGTGGGGGATGCGGCAGAACCTGCCTGGCTGGTGGTGGGCGCTAACCAGTATGCATCCGAACCTATCGATCCGCGGTACGAGCTCCCTCCGGGCCGCATCGAACTCTTCCGCCGGCAAGATCATTCCTGGCAGCCGGCCACACAGCTTGGTCCGCAGGAGCTCGAAGAAGGCGAAGCAGGTACATTAGGTGCCTCGGTCGCGATGAGCGGCTTCGAGCAGGGCAATCTCGTGCTGGTAGCCGGAAGCCACGTGGGGCTCAGCCTATATCTCTTCCGGGAGGATGCGGGCAATTGGGTTCAGAGCATAATTGACCACTCTGAGTCGCCTATATTGTCTTATGGCAGATCGGTTGCGATCGGCAGTTCTTATCTGGCAGTCGGCTCCCCATGGCAAGATATCAACCCGCCGGACAGAACACTCTTCACCCATGCGACTGCTGCCGGTGCAGTCTTCCTCTACAACCTGGGCGAGCTGAAATAGGTGGGTTCCATGAAGATTCTTTTAAATCGCTCGCCCTGCGCAACCGGGTTTTTGTTCGCCTGGGTCTGCCTGTTGGGATTATCCGCTTGTAGCCTGATATCTTTCCCACCCCCCTCCTTGCCTGGGGATGCACTACCTACAAGCAACCCTCAAGAAGGAATAACGGATACATTCGCTATCAGGCTGGTCAAGCGCATCGAGGGTTCCCCCGGCGCACCCGCTAACGGACCTTCTCATTTCGGGAGCGCGATCGCTTTGTATGGCGATACGCTGGTGGTGGGCGCACCGGAAAGCACGGCTTGGCCTAGCCACCACAAAGGCATGGTGTTCGTCTACCAGAGGGATGGCCAGGCCTGGGTGGAGACCGCCAGGTTGACAGCCAGCGACCAAGACGACGGCTTTCAAACGGACCTGTCCTTCGGCCAGGCGCTGGGGTTAGTAGCGGACACTCTGGCTGTAGGCGCACCGGAGACCAAAGATCCCGAGTCCGGGGTAAATACCGGGGCAGTCTACCTCTTTCAACGCACGGGCAGCGTCTGGGAAGAAACCGCGATCCTGTACTCGCCGCAAAAAACTGCGGGGGCCAGGTTCGGGGAGCAGGTCGTGCTGCGCCAGGATACGCTGTTGGCTAGCGGCGGCCAGGCTGTGTACGTGTACAAACGCGTTGAGGATGGCTGGCAGGAACAGGCGCAACTATCCCCGGAGAATTTGGCGGAAAGGGACCGGTTTGGCAATAGTCTGGCTTTCGATGGGGACCGCATAGCTGTTAGCGCCATATTTTACGATCCGCAAAACAGCCGTTACGTTTCTTCGGCCGTTTACTTGTATAAAAGAACAGGAGATGGGTGGTCCCTGGAGACCAATCTGCCCCCCGAAGAAGGAGAGTGGCCCGGTTTCGGATCCTCTTTGGACCTCGACGGGGAGACGTTAATCATCGGAGACGTTGGGGATGATTCGGCCGGGTTTTTGGCTGGAGCGGCATATATCTACGAACATGGACCGGAGGGCTGGGTGCAGCAAACGAAATTGGTGGCAGGGGACGGGCCTTTTAATCCATACTTTACCGGCTTCGGTAGTTCCATCGATCTGGAAGGAGACCTCCTGGCGGTCGGCGCCGGCGGGGATTCCAGCCAGGGGTTGTGGGCTGGCTCGGTTTACCTGTTCCATCGGCAGGGCGAACGATGGATCGATTTGCTAAAGCTGTGGCCAGACGAAGCTGATTACTTGGGAGGTTTCTTTGGCGCCGATTTGAGACTTTCCGGTAACACGCTGCTGGTCGCGGCCCCCAGCGAGTATGGCAACGCCGTGTATATCTACGCGATCGATTCCGATGACCGTTGAGAACCCAACCGGCCGAGCTCGCAGAAGGCTTTTAAGCGCCTGGGTGTGGGCTTTATTGTTTCTGA
>CAYNWK010000273.1:0-4049 GCA_964400875.1 uncultured Anaerolineaceae bacterium
TTCTGAATACCCGCCGGACTGATATTATGAGCCCCCGCAATGCTAGAGAGTGTATCACCTGGACGGACAGAATAGTTTACCCAGCCGGCAGGGCGGTAAGGAATGCAGGTCGGAGTTGGAGTACGCGTTGTGGTTGCTGTAAAGGCGGGCGTCACCGTCGCAGGAGGCAAGTAGATATCCAATCCGTACGGCATACCAGTAGAGAGCAGGCAGTTAGCATCCTGGATTTTTCCGATGGTGATGCCGTAAAGGCCCGCCAGTTTCTTCCACTTGTCGCCATCCCGTACTTCATAGGCGATCCAATCGGCAGGGATATTCTTGCAAATCGGGGTGGGGGTGATGGTTGGGGTGAGAGTTGGCGTGTTGCTTGGGATCGGGCTGGGGGTGAAAGTCGGCTCACCGGGTTTGGGCGTCACCGGCACGGGAGTCTGGGTGGGGATTTGCGTCAAGGTGGGCGTCTGGGAAGGTCGCAGCGCGGCCAGCTCGTCGCCCTCGGCGAAGGCGAGAAAGAAACTGCCCAGCACGATCACGGCGGAAAGTACCGCTGTCAGGGCGCCAACCAGGAAACCGGTCTCTCCCTCTACCAGGGTCCTCATTGCTTCACGCCTGGGCTGCTTTCATCGAGCCGTTCGAAGAGCTGTGCGTGACGGGCAGCACCACGCTGAACGTGGACCCCACGCCCGATTCCGTGTCGACCCACACCCGCCCTTCATGCGCCTCGACCAGGGTCTTAACGATGGACAAGCCGACGCCGGTATCGCCCACGCCTGGGATCAGCGGGTTGTCCGCCCGGTAGAGCCGGGAGAAAACCCGCGGCAGGTCTTCGGTTGGGATGCCGCCGCCCCGGTCGATCACTTGCAAGAGCACGAAATCCTGCTGCCCGGGGTCTTCCTGAAGACGGGCGCGCAGTCCTACCTCGCCCTCGGCGGGCGTGGCCGAACTGGCGTTTTGCAGCAAATGGATCACCACCTGCTGCAAGGCGTCCGGGTCGGCTTTCAATTGGGGCAGCGCCTCCGGCAGGTCGAGGTTCAGGGTGATGCTCTTCTCTTGCAGCTGGTCGCTGGTCCGGGAGACGGCCTCGTCGATCACCCCGGCCAGGTTCACCGATTCGGGTTCGAGCGTGAACTGCTCCTCGTCCAACGAGGTCACGTTGATTAAATCGTCGAGCAGCACGCCGACGCGCTGGGCTGAGACCTTAATGCGCTCCAGGAACTTGCGCTGCAGGGCGCCCAGGATGCCGGTGGATTCACCCAGGAGCAGCTCGGTGTAGCCGATGATCGACGACATCGGCTGGCGCAGCTCTTGTGAGAGCGAGGTGATCACTTCGTAGCGCTCGCCAGGCGCTTCCTGGCCGCGGTCTGGCTCAGCCTCGTGCTGGTTTGCGCGCTCGCGGGCCGCGCTGAGCTCGCCGCGCAGGCGGGCGATCTCTTGCAAGCTCATACGCAGCTCGGCTTCCAATTCTTCAGTTTTGGATTGAGGCTGTTCCAGGGCGCCGAGCTCGGCGGGCTTTTCCGCCGCCCCGGCGTCTGCGGGAGTCGGATTCTCCCCCCGGCTGATCTCCCGGGCGGCGACCAGGGCTGCCAGGCTCTCGGCGCGGACCTGGGCCTGGGTGAGCTGTTCGCGCAGGTTTTTCAGTTCAGCTTCCAGGGCCTGTTTTTCCGCGCCGGCCTGTTGGACAGAAGCCTGGGCCTGCTTGACGCTGTAACGCAGTTGTTCGAGTTCCTCCCCCGGCAGCTCTTGCTGCGGCCCGCGCTCCAGCAGCTGGCTCAGGGAGCGGTTGATGCCCAACAGATGCGCCTCGTCCGCTTCGGTCCAGGTTCGGTGGGCGTAGGGTGAGAGCAGCACCAGGCCCAGACGGTAGTCCTCAGTGGGCAGCTGGATCGGCGCTGCCAGGACAGGTCCGACGTGCGCCAGGCCGATGGCCTTGCCCAGCCCGATCGAATCTTCCGAGACCTCGCCGTTGGACAGGCGCAAGGTCTTCCCGGCGCGCAGGGCTTTAACCAGGTTGGGGATCGTGCTGGCTTCCAGGTGGGCGCCGTGCAGGTGGTTTTCGCGAATCAGGTCGTAACCGCACACGATCGCCGGGTCGCCGTTCGGGACCGGCGCCGAAATCATTACGCACAGGTCGGCCAGAAAGGCTTGTGAGACGATCTGGGTGACGATCTGGCAGGTATCCTCCTGGTGTGAACCGATCAGCAGGTCCAGCAAGACCTGGAAGGTCTGCAAGTCCAGGCGCTGGAGCGCGGGCGCGCTGGCTTCCGGGACTGCGGCTCCATCCGCGGCCGCCTCGAACTCAACGACGCGCTCGACGACCCGGAAGCGCTGGGGCAGGTACAGCAGGAACGGGTAGGCGATCACCTGGAACAAGCGCACCGAGGCGGGCAGGTCGCTCTCGGGCATGGGCGCGAGCAGGTGCGCCACGTGCCCGGCAGCCAGCAAAACCAGCATGAGCAGGCTCAGCTTCCAGCCCACCGGCCGGCGGGTCAGCGCAAGCAGCACGCCAACTGCCAGCAGGAACAGGGACAGTCCTTCCCAAGCCCAATCCAGGGTCGTGCCGTTGAAAGCCAACCCGGCTGGCTGGGCGTCCCACCAGACCTGGGTGAGCGCCGCCGTGGTGACCACCAGCAGGGTGATCAACAGCGTGGCCGCATCGGCGGTGCGGGTGGGATCCGGGAAAGTCCACAGCCAGACGATCAACGCCAATGAGAGCGCCGTCGTCGCCCGGTCGAGCACCGGCACGAAGCTGGCCGGCACCAGGAAGGCCTGCCAGGCCAACCCTGAGCTGGCGATCAGCCCCACGCGCAGCACAAACAACAACGACAGCCCGACGATCATACGCCGGGCCGCGGGAGAAGCGCTGTGGCGCCACAGGTTGATCGAAGCTTGCAGCGCGGCAGCAACCGAAAAGGCCAGCACCAGGTGGTAGGCTAGGTTTCCGGGCGGGGTTGTCAGCAGTGAAAATACTTGTTGAGTAAATAACGCTATCATTTATATCGCCCGCGGCTGATTATAGCACGGGCAGCCCTGCCTGGTATAGATCGCTTGGGACCCAGGTACCATGGGGCGTTTGTCATTACCGGCGGACGCCCCCCGCCTTGAAAAGGTTGACAAACCTTCATTTCGGGGTAAAATAGCGTCCGCAGGCCGAAGTGGCGGAACAGGCAGACGCGCTACGTTCAGGGCGTAGTGGGCTTTACGCCCGTGTGGGTTCGACTCCCACCTTCGGCACCTCCAACTCCCTGTGTAGTTATCGACCCCCACGGAATTTTCATCCGGAAATGCCGCGGGGTTTTTTGTACCTGGAGGTACGGATCTTGCACCCCGCGTACTATTGGAGTAAGATTTGCTTATGAAACGTCGCAAACTTGGCTGGCAATATGCCCTGGTGGTCATCGGCCTGGTCGTCATGAGCTTGCTGGTGATCGATTTCAATTCCCGCATGGCCGAGCTGCGCGGCTTGCGCAACCAGCAAGACATCGTCGCCGCCGAGCTGACCAGCCTGGTGCGCACCCAGGAACAGCTCCAGACCCAGCTGGCGTACGCCACCTCCGACGCTGCAGTGTTGGAGTGGGCGTACCAGGATGAGCGCCTGAAGCGGGAGGGGGACATCCCCATCGTGCCGCTGGCCCCGGAAGAAGCCACCCCGGTGCCCACCCCGCGGGTCGTGGTCACGCCCACCCCAGAAAGCAATCTGGAGATCTGGCTGTCCTTGTTCCTGGATCGGCGTGCGCCTTGACGCATATTGTCTGACATGCTATAATACCCCTCGCTCGATGTTGAGCGCGCTCAGAAACTGAGTGCGCTCGTTTGTTGAGCGAAACGTTGCGGGGTGGAGCAGTGGCAGCTCGTCGGGCTCATAACCCGAAGGTCGCAGGTTCGAATCCTGCCCCCGCTACCTGGGCCCAGCGCTTATGCGCTGGGCTATTTCCTTTAAATGGCAATTAGCCTGTTGCAAGAGCCTTGCCACAGGCTAATTGTGCCATGAAGGTGACTTTGAGTGCTTTTCGATTTCGAAAGCTATGCGGGGGATCTTTGGTTAAATCTGTTTA
>CAYNWK010000274.1:0-3992 GCA_964400875.1 uncultured Anaerolineaceae bacterium
GCCGACCTTGGAACAAACTGCATTGCCGAACAGCCACAAGAACAGCATATTGCCGGCCAGGTGCAGGAATTGGAGGTCTATAGCAATGTCTCGTCGCGGTTGCTTAAGAAAATCGATCTGTTTGCTCATATGGCGCTTGTGGCTTCCGAAATGGCGATTAAGGATGCGCGTTTGGATTTATCCCAAGAGAACTTGAAGCGCGCCGGTATTTTTTGCGGGAATGCAATTGGCGGGTGGCTTTATGCCGAAACAGAATTGCGGGATCTTTACATTGAAGGCCGTGAAGGCGTTAGCCCTTTTATGGCTTCGGCATGGTTTCCCGCAGCGCCGCAAGGACAAATCTCCATTCATTATAAAATGAAGGGATTCAGCAAAACTGTTGTGGCGGATCGTGCCAGTTCTTTGCAGGCCATTGGCAATCGCCAATACCTCCCCAGGATCGCGCCAGGTTTGAAGGGCTCGATTACTACCCTCCCGAGCCAGACTACAGATTCGAGCTCGATCTTCACGAGCATGAGGAAAAGAAGATGGTGAGGATGGCATATACAAAGGGCGAGGAGCGGGATTTCATCCGATGGGGCGAATTCCGATTTGGGATCGGCGGCGAGGAGAGTGTGCTTCAGGCTTACAGGAGCGATTCTGAGGAGGAGCAACTGTTTATTCCGTTCAGGGACGCAACGTCTGGTCAGGAGACATACGGCGCAGGGCGGTACCTTGATCTCGATTCTGAGAGGAATCGCACCGCCGATGGAAAATGGATTCTTGACTTCAATAGGGCGTATAATCCCTGGTGTGTATATAGCGCGGGGTATACATGCCCCTTCGTACCTCAGGAGAATTGGCTTACAGTGCCGATACGTGTTGGTGAGAAGAATTACTCAAAGACGTAGCGAGGTCACGATTGCGTGGCAATGACATGCATATCAAGATCCTGGGGGCGGAATCGCTCGGAGTACGCGGTCTCTCCTGTGTGGTGGAGGTCGAGAATCTCCGGATCGTCATTGACCCCGGGCTCGCGCTGGGCTACCAGCGCGTTGGGCTGCTTCCCCACCCGGCACAGGTGGCGATTGGGGAAGAGGTGCGGCGGAGAATATTGGCAGAGCTGAAGGATGCCACCGATGTGGTGATGAGCCACTTCCACGGGGATCACGTTCCTTTGCCGAACGCCAATCCCTACCAACTCAAAGCGCAACAGGTGGCCCCCTTGTGCCGAAAGGCTCGGTTCTGGGCCAAGGGACCCAAAGGTCTTTCGCACAGCATGGCGCGCAGGAGGGAGTCTCTGAGCGAGGTGCTGGGCAGGGAGCTCCCGAACGCGGAGGGACATAGCGACGGGCCACTCGCCTTTTCCCCGCCTGTGCCGCACGGAGAAGCGCATAGCAACCTTGGCACGGTGATGATGACCCGCATTGAGGGCGAGGATACTATTTTCGTGCACGCTTCGGACATTCAACTCCTTGATGGCGAGGCCCTGTCATTGATCCTGGACTGGCGGCCAGACATAGTGCTGGTCGGTGGGCCGCCCCTCTATCTTCCGGGGATTTCGTCGAGGCGCCGGAAGGGGGCGTGGAAGAACGCACTGCGGCTGGCCCGTCACGTGGACACGCTGATCCTCGACCACCACCTGCTGCGCTGCGAAGAGGGGCTCTCTTGGCTGAGCCGCCTGTCGTCCGAGACAGGCCACAGGGTGATTTGTGCCGCAGATTTCATGAAGCATCCCCGCTGCCTGCTCGAGGCGCGGCGTGCGCAATTGTACAAGGAGATGCCAGTGCCTCCAGGGTGGCACGCAGCCTACGCTCGCGGCGAGGCTGATACCCACCGCTATGGGGATTATCGCAGGGAATGCGCGAGGTATCGCATTTGATGTTTCTGTGGCCAAGAACCGGAGAGGCAATTGAAGTTGCGCAAGCTAGGGGGACGGAGACGTGGTTGCCACAACGATCGAAAGAGCGATAGGGTTCGTCACGCGGCAGAAACACAACTATCGAGTGGCGATCACACGTTCCGCGGCGAGCAGCTTCCTGCTGAACCTCACCGCCCAGTACGATTCCATATACACGGTGGCCCTGGGCGCCGATTCGGTGGATTTGGGAGCGATCAGCAGCATCGGCAACGGGATCAGTGCCCTCATCTCCGCGCCAGCGGGGTGGTGGGTGGACCGCCATGGCCTCAAGCCGTTCTACCTGCTGGGCATGGGGCTGCTGGCTGGAGCGGCGTTGGTCTATGCCCTGGCACCGAGCTGGCAGGTGATCATCGCCGCCACCATTCTGGTGTCTGTCTCCATGAGGCTAACCGGCACAGGCTGCAGTGTGATCTGTGCTGATTCGGTGCGCAATGAGGACCGGGCGACCGCTCAGAACCTGTGCGTCACTCTCGCTTCCTCCTTCTCCATGATTGCCCCTCTAGTCGCCGCGCCACTAGTCACAGCTCTTGGAGGCATGACCGTAACGAGCATTCGCCCCCTGTATTACATTCGCTTCGTGGGATATGGTCTTGTCTTCCTCTTCGTAGCCGCTCAATTGAGGGAGCCCAGGCAGGTGCGCACGGCCGGGGCAAGCACTAACCCCGGTTTTATAGGCGATTTCAGGGAGGTCTTGGAGGGAGGAGGTCCCCTGAGGAGATGGTTGCTGGTCACTTCGCTTACCTGGTTGCCAATGGCCATGACGTCTCCTTTCCTCCAGCTCTTCGCCCATCAGGCAAAAGGGGCGGATCAGTACCTGCTGGGGATCATGACCACGGCCATGATCCTGGCGCGTCTTCTATTCGGCATCCCCCTGGGCAGATTGGCGGATCGGATAGGACGGAAAAAAGTCATCTATCTTCTCACACCGCTGTGGTATGCTTCCCACCTGTTGCTCGTCTGCTCTCCCAACTCGGCCACCTTGATCCTGGCAGGAGCTTTGCAGACTTTCTATTTCATCTCCGCAGGCCTTACAGGTGCCATGACCCTGGAACTCGTTTCGGTGGAGCAGATGGGAAAATGGAGCGGCTTGATCGGCTTTTTCCGGGGATTGGTCACCATCCCTGCCCCTGTGATCGGCGGCTTGATATGGAGGGAGTTGGGACCCATGTATGTCTTCGTCGTGCCCCTGGCGGTGGATCTGCTGTTGAGGATTCCTCTGCTCACCAGTATCCCTGAGACGCTGGGGACAAGACCCGCCTCCGGGAAAGACGGCTAACGGGGCCGTGGTTTAGAGATTGGCGTTGAGAATGCAGGAAATCCGCTTGGCCCAGAAAACCTCAGGCGGCCTGCTCATCACCGTGCTAGAGAAGAACCTTGAGGAATTGACCGCATATCTTGACCGGGAAGGTCAATCCTGCTGGATCATCGGACGCGTCGTGGAGGGCAGGGCAACGAAGGTGGGTCAGCGCTGCCTGGGCGGTGCGTAGAGTAGCCGAGCCTTTAGCGAAATAGAGCACTGATGAAAGAAGATGTAGTCTGGTCAGTAGGTGGACAGGAGATTTGGGTGAAAAAGATCGCGATCTGCGGAAAGGGTGGCAGTGGGAAAAGCACTGTTGTCGCCTTCTTGGCGAACGGCTTGCGAAACAGAGGGTACCGAGTATTGGTTGTTGACTCTGACGAATCAAACCTGGGGCTGCATCGAATGCTAGGCTTCGGAAAGAGGCCCAAACCTTTGCTGGAGCTTGTTGGGGGAAAGAAAAGGGTGTTTCAAGCTTTCTCAGAGGGCTCAGAGTCTCCGAAGAGCGTCCTGACGCAAGAGGAGATCCAAACGAGAGACCTCCCCTCCCAATACATCTTGAAGAGAGATCACATCGGATTGATTTGCATAGGTAAGATCCTCCAATCCCTTGAAGGCTGTGCCTGCCCCATGGGGGCCCTGAGCCGTGAGTTTCTGAAGAGGCTCTTCCTGCAGGACGATGAGATGGCCCTCGTTGACATGGAGGCGGGGATAGAGCATTTCGGCAGAGGGGTTGAGACGAGTGTGGATAGTGTGATCGCAGTCACCGAGCCTTCCTTCGCCTCGCTGGAACTT
>CAYNWK010000275.1:0-3947 GCA_964400875.1 uncultured Anaerolineaceae bacterium
TTAAATAATCGCTACCCCGAAGATTGGTATGACTTCAGGGCTTTCTTGTAGTCCTGATGGATCTCCAGGAACATGTCATATCCGGTCGTCTTGAGCACTTCTAAGACGTTCTTATTCGGATTGAGCAACTTGAGATGCGGGGAAGTGAAAGTGCCGGCCAGAACCCCCGCCTTCATCGCCTCCCCGCTTTCCGCCTGGGATTCGCCTCGATAAAGATTGAAGATATAGTTCAACGCTCGTAAACCCGCGCTGCTCATATAGGGGACCTCGCCCATATCGATCAGGAGATTTCTGGCGCCCGCTTCATATTCCTCCCTCGCTTTGTCTTCCAACTGTTCCCCAGAGGTCACGTCACCAGACAGGTGGAAGATGGTCACCGGTACCGGAGATTGTTCGTGGGAAATTTCGAGTTGCATTGAAAGCCTCCTAGCTGGATGAGAATATTCCGCTTTTAGTCAATTTGAGCTCGTTGCCGCCCTGGGCTGTAATGCGGTGTTCGATGTGGTCCAGATAATGCCTGGCTAAATAGACGCCTAAACCGCCGATCTGGCGTTTTTCCAGCGGCACAGAGACATCCGGTTCAGCGACCGTCAGCGGGTTGAAGGGCGGCGCCTGATCACGTAACAGGATAATCAGATCCTTGTCCGCGCGCTTTATGGAAATTTCGACAGGGCCTGCTGTTCCCTGGTAGCCGTGTTCTAAAACGTTGGAGACCAGCTCGTCAACTGCCAGCACGATGCCGTATTGAATCGCTTCGTCAACTTTTAACTCGTTCAAACTCCCCTCGACAAAATGGCGTATCTCAGCCAGGTCCTTCAACTCAGCCGCCTGCCAAAGCGAAGTTTGCTCGTTCATTGAGATCACAAATTTACTTTATCTTGCCTGCAATGTCAACTTTTCGCCAGTTTTTCGGTCTGGTTTAGGGGTTTTACCCCATCCACTGCGGATTCCGGTCAAAATTCTATTTGACATCGAACAAATGTTCTGGTAAAATCAAACTGCCATTAAAGGTAAAGAGGTCCGGCAACCCGGTTCTTCTATTAGAGGACAGCGCGACCTCTGCTGTCCGAAGGGAGTTGGTTCCCATGCAAGCCAAAGGTAAAAAGAAGAAACTCAGCAAACGAAGGGCTCAGATCCTGGACACCCTGAAGGAATTTCAATCCGAGAACGGCTACCCCCCGACCATTCGCGAGATCGGCGATCAGGTGGGCATTGCCTCGCCTTCCGCCGTCAACTACCACCTCGAGTTGCTCGAAGAGGCCGGTTACATCGCCCGGGAGAGCAACGTTTCTCGCGGCATCCGCTTGTTGGAGCCCGTGCGCGAAGCAGCCGAGCGGCTGCGTCAATCGGCGGAAACGCTGCTGCGCATCCCCATCCTGGGCCGCATCCAGGCCGGTTTGCCCTTGCCCCTGTTCGCAACCGACTTCGCCATCTTCGACGAGGAGTCCGTGGTGGAGGTCTCCCCCAGCATGCTGACGCCCCGCCAGGCCAAAGGCGATCTGTTCGCCCTGGAAGTACAGGGTGATTCAATGATCGATGCGATGGTCAACGATGGCGATATCGTCATCCTGCAGCCTTCACAAGGGGCAGAGAACGGCGAGATGGTCGCCGCCTGGTTGAAGGACAAGGAAGAAACCACGCTGAAATACTTTTATCGCGAAAACGGACACGTGCGCTTGCAGCCGGCCAACCCATCCTACGCGCCGCTCCTGGTGAGCGGCGATGAACTGGAGATCCAGGGGAAAGTCGTCATGGTGATCCGCCAGGTGAACGGGCTGGCCTCCTGAGCCCAAATTTACCTTAGCAACCAAACGCCCGGCGCCGGGCAGCAGTTTGACCTGCATGCCTCAGAGCGCCGGGTGTTTTATGTTTAATTGGATTTATTTTCATCTGGTGGGGCTAGCTCGTCGATCAGGTAAAGATATAAGGGCTCGCGAGCATGCACCACCTGGTAATGCTCGTCCAGGTATTGCTGCACCGCCGGAAACTGGTTGCGCCCAAAGAGGATTTGTTCGGGCTGCAGCGTTTTTATCGTCGCCAGCACCTCCGCCTCCGTTAAATTGCCCGTCTCCACCCGCTTCGAAGAAAAGACCGCCAGGTTTGGCGGGATGCGCAACCCCGTGTAAAAAGCATAAATCGGTAGATCGGTGACGAACCAATCGGTCTGTGGCGCGTACTCGCGGATCTTGTTCAGGATCGTCACCTCTGTGGAGGCTTCCCGGAAGGGCGGGCTGCGGAGCGCAGGCGTTTTGTTAAACGCTGACAGGGTGATGGGGACTCGCGCAATCACGATCCAGGCGAAGACACCCAGGCTGGCCAGGTGGACGAGATCCACCCACCTCAGCCTGAACCTTTTGCTGAACAGGTCTCTAATTCTCTCCAGGGCCACGCCCGTTACCCCGGCCGCCAGGATCACCGCCGGGACAGTGACCAGCAACTGCTGGTGGGACCACACCGGCGCATGGCGGCTCAACAGCGCGTAAGCTGCCAGCATCCAGGCCATCGGGTAAAACGCCAGCCACCGCCTGAAGATCAGCGCGTCCAGCAGCCCCAGCGCGGCCAACACCAGCGTTATCCGGGCTTCGATGAGCTGGTAGCTCAATGAAATCGTCGGGTCATCCCGGTAAAGCGGGACCTGGACCCCGCTGAGATGATCCTCCAGCAGCTGGTTGAGATTGCCAGACCCGACGAACATCCAGACCGGCAAAATCACGACCAGGGTGAACACAGCCCCCCACACGAAGCCCGGCAGCAGAACTCGGCGCCAATCCTTAAAGTTGCGATATTTAGCATACTCGCCGATCACGATTCCGGCCAGGAAGATCGGCGCCAGGAACCCGGTGAACAGCTTGGTCAGCACCGAGGCACCCAGACCCAGGGCGGAAAGGATCAACCACAGGTAACGACGCTGGCGGTGCCAATAGACCAGCGATCCCATTGAAAGCATAGCCAAGGCGATCGAAGGCAGCCCGATCATCACCGAGACGCTCAGGTCGGTGAAGCGCGGCAGCAAGAACAGCAGAATGATGCCAGCCAGGGCAGCCCACGTACCCCAAACATTGTAGAGATAGTTGAGATACAGGAAGAATAAGGCGCAGGCGAAGAGCAGCACCAGCCCGCGACCCACGTTGATCCGCAGCCCAAAGACGCGGAATACTCCGGCGAGTAGGTAGGTTAACAGAGGTGGCTGATCGTTCCAGATATCCGTGTACAAGGAGTAACCGCGCAAGACCAGCTGGGCCTTGACCAAATTGATGCCCTCGTCGTGGTCCATCCAGAAGGCGTTGCGGAAGGGATAATAAAGGAACATCCCTACGAAATACAGGCCGGGCACAGCCAGCTGCCACCAGAGCTGCCGGCCCCACAGTCTGAATTGCCCACGCGGGCGATTGGTTGCTAACTCAGAGTTGCTCATATTGCGATGATTGCGGAAGAGAGGAAATACTGCGGCGTGTGGCTTCGATGTGGTCTCGTCCAGACGATCGGGCCGATCTTATCATACAAAATGGGAGCTAGCTTCGAAACCGAACCGTTGACGATGCTATAATACGTTCAAGTATTACTTTTTTTCTAAGTATTATCTCCCCACCCGCTATCCAAATGGCTTTGACGACGGGGCGCCGACGGATTATGACACCGAGCAAGAAAGCCGCCAGGCCATCCAGCAAGCGGAGGCGATCCTTGCGTTCTGTCGTCATCAAATCGGTTGACAAAGAAAGGGTCCGGGAGGCGGTGCATTCCTACGCCACCCAACTGCGCGAGCAGCATCCGGAGATCGAGCGGATCATTTGGTTCGGTTCGTGGGTGAGTGACATCCCGACGCCTGGAAGCGACGTCGATTTGTGCCTGATTTTATCTGCGTCCGATCAGCCGCCGCGGGAGCGCATCTCTCAGTACCTGCCACTTGGTTTTCCGGTCGGCGTCGATTTGTTTGCTTACACGAAGGA
>CAYNWK010000276.1:0-3874 GCA_964400875.1 uncultured Anaerolineaceae bacterium
GTATTTCGAACCGGTGTGCTTTTCGGTCATGCGGGTTCCGGAATTTCCGTGAGAGGCCCATGCAGAGATGAGATCAACAAAACTGCTAGAATCTTCTTACCTGGCGCGCTACGTCTTGCTGAACGCGGTTGACATCTCGGATTACAACCTCTTTCCCGCCCGCAGCATTCAGAATCAGCCGCCCGCTTTTCACTTTTCGCTGCCGGAGGACCGCAATGCGCCCTCGGCCTTGCTGGATCAGAGCGTTCCTATCCGCACTGACCGGCCTGAAACAGAAACAATCGACCAGTTCCTGGAACGCAACGGCACCACGGCTTTCCTCGTTATCCACAGGGACAAGTTGATCTGCGAACGCTATTACCACGGCTACGAGCGCGCCTCCATCTGCACCTCGTTCTCGACGGCCAAGTCCTTTGTGTCGGCCCTGGTCGGGATCGCCTTGCATGAGAAACTGATCCGCGATCTTGACGACGCGCTCAGCCGCTACCTTCCAGAACTGTCCGCGCCTCACTGGGCCGGCATCACCATCCGCCACCTGGTCAGCATGAGCTCCGGGCTGCGCTACAATCCCTCCGGTTTCTTCCCGTGGAACGACGAGCCGCGGGTGTACTACTCGCTGGACTTGCGGCGCCTGGCCCGGGGTGCCAGACCGGCCGAACCGCCCGGCGCCCGCTTTCACTACAACAACTACAACTTGATTCTTCTCGGCATGGTGCTTGAACAGGTGACCGGCGGCGCTGTCTCGGAATACCTGCAAGAAAGGATCTGGAAACCCCTCGGTATGGAGTTCCCCGCATCCTGGAGCCTGGACAGCAGTCGCAGCGGGATGGAGAAAATGGAAAGCGGCCTGAATGCTCGCGCGGTTGACTTTGCCAAATTTGGCCGTCTGTACTTGCGTCATGGAGACTGGAACGGGCGGCAGGTCCTCCCCGAAAGCTGGGTGATCGAATCCACCACCGTAGAGCCGGACGCCCAATGGACGAACTACAAGTACCTGTGGTGGATCCCCCGGTCAGGTCTTGGTCGCTATATGGCCGTCGGCAACCTTGGTCAATTTATTTACGCTGCCCCTGATAAGGATTGCCTCATCGTGAGGTTTGGTAGAGGTAAACCTCGAAACTGGCAGAAAGCTTATCCGCAGCTGTTCGCCTCGCTGGTCGAAAACTTATAAAGCAGAACGCCTGCCCCAAACTCGGCAGGATGCCTGTACGGCTATGCGAAGCAAACGGCGCCCCGAGATCGTAAGTCCCCCGTTTAAAAGCAAAACGGCCTCACACTGTATGCAAGGCCGTGCTAACTTCAACCCATTCCCCTGACGGCCGCGCAGGCCGTCAGGAAGTGGTGGAACAGTTTTATCTGCTGCTGTAGGCAGCTGCCCGAGAGCGGTTCAGTCGGGCCCGGTGAATGCGGCGATCAGCTCGCTGATCATGGCTGTATCGGGTAGCAGCTCCCCATCCGGGCTCCTGGTGACCATGGCGGGAGTGACTTCGTACAGATGGACGTTCCCGCCGGTAGCCTCGAGCATGCAGTTGAGGTTGAGCAGCTGGCGCGGGCTCAGGTCGGTGACGAGCAGATCGTAGATTTCATGGATGAAGTTGGGGATCTGTTGCCAGTGTTCAGGATGGAGGATCTCACTTTGAATGCCTTTGATCACCTGGTTCTGGCGCTCAAAGCGCGCCCACTCGTCCGAGGGTGAACCGGCCGGTTTGAGCAGCCGGACGTAATCGAGCGCCCGCTGTCCATCCATCTCCTGCAGCCCGGCTGCGTAGACACCGTAACCATCGGGGGCGCCATCCACTGGCTTGGAGACGTAGACGTTGATGCTGCCGACGGCATCCACCAATTCTTTGAAGGCGGTTTGATCGAAGGTGAGATAGTTATCGGTATGGTAGCCGAAGTTGTCCCATAAGGCCTGGGCGAGGATATTGATGGCGTAGACTGCCCGATCTGGATCGTTCAACCCAGAAGCCTCGGCGGCCAGGCCGAACGCCTTAGTCAGGGTAGCAGCCTCAACCCCCTCCAACTTGGTGGTCTCAACCCACAGTTTGGGGGGCAGCGCTAACATCCGGACAGCAGGGCGATCGTAGTCGACAACCATCAAGCGGACGGCGTCGGCGCCGTTCGGGAAATTATCAGCCGGGTTCTGTCCAATCATGAGCAGGTTGATGCGCCCAGACTGGCCGCAGACCGGCGAAAGTTCGGCTGCGGCTGCCGCACCGTCCCGGGCCGAAGAGGCGGCACGATCAGACTGGGCTGTCTCAGCGGATCGAGCGGCAGGAGCGGTTGCAGCTGGTGGCGCCTGGGCAGCGGGCGCCCCAGGCGCGCCCGAGTCCGCCGGATCGTCCAGGTCCAGGGCGGGGCCCAAGGGCCGGTTGAAGGTGAACAGAGTCATAGCCAGGGCGATCAGAATCAAGAGGATCGCGATCCCACCGATCTGCATCCAACGCGTGCTTGTCATGGTAGTTCTCCTTAGATTGAATCAGTCGAACAACATCCAGGGTTTGCTGACGTGCTAATAATCTTCCAAAGGAGGGGTTTGTGCGTAGACTTCCTTGCTGACCCTGTATCCGCGTTGATCTAGTTCCATCACCGCGGCGCGGACCTCCGCCATTGCTTCTTCATCCAGCTGGCTGAATTCGACCAGCTCCAGCGTTTCCCTGGTGGCGTCTGCACCCCTCCAACCGACGCGAACGTTGCCCACGCCGGGCGCGTAGTACTTGATCTGAAAAGCATCTGGCTCTTCCCGGCTGAACTCCTCGATCACCAGGACATCTTCGAAGCAATCGAAGGGTACGCAGGTGGACTGGCCGATCTCAGCTACCTGGCCGCGATCGGTCCAGTTCACCGCCGGCCCCCATCCCTGGGCGTAGCTCGGCGCCCCTAACTCTGCTTCGGCCTTCATCATGATGCCCGCCTGCGCTCCCTTGAGACCGGAGATCCAGGCCGGAGCCTCGATGAGTTTACCGAACTCATAGACCTCCGGGTACTCACCCATGCGCCAGACGTTGCCGTCGTTGTCCTGCGCGTAGAAGGCCAGCTCTGTCTCCACCAGCTCCCCGTTGCTGAAGTCCTGATCCCAAACGATCAGCGCGCGCACCCCGTCGATCACTTTGGTCAGGTCGGAAACGGAGAAGATCACCCGATGGGGAACGGTCAGACCAGCTTCTTCGGTGCTGCCCTCAAAGACCCAGCGTGTCCCCGGCTGGAAGGGCAGCCAGGGGTTATCGATGTTCGTCGGGTCGTCGAAATTGTCCCGGTAGAAGTCCTCGAGCCGCTCAAAATCGACGGCCGCCGTAGTGAGCTCGCTACCCGTATCCGGCAGATCGACGGGCTCTGGCGTGTCGACCGGCGCCGTCTTGGTTGCGGCAGGGGTGGGCGCGCCGGCGCAGGCCGAGACCGAGAGGACGATGAACAAAACAACCAGCAGCGAGATCGGGCGAATTTGGCGCATTTCAAACTCCTTCCCTACATTTGCGACAGGAACCGGCTTCTATCCCGGAAGGGCGTCCCGGGCGAACGCGATGACTTATCCGGCAATTTACTCAGGATGCCGCCTGCAGGGCGTCGCCCGCGCCAGGACCGGGGAGCTCATCCGGGGGTTTCCCAAAACGCAGATACAGGGTCGGCACCACCAGCAGATTTAGCAAGGTTGAAGTGACCAAACCGCCCAGGATGACGATCGCCATGGGATGCTCGATCTCATGACCGGGGATATCGCCGGCGATCGCCAATGGCACCAGGGCTAGCCCGGTGGTCAACGCTGTCATCATGATCGGCGCGATCCGTTCGCGAGCTCCGCGCTTAACCAGTTCAGGTCCAAAGGTCTCGCCTTCCTGCTCCTCCAGGTGCTGGAAGTGGCTGATCATCATGATCC
>CAYNWK010000277.1:0-3873 GCA_964400875.1 uncultured Anaerolineaceae bacterium
AGGAGATCCGTATGGCAGACTACATACCTAAACCCGAGCATAAATTTACCTTTGGATTGTGGACGGTCGGCAACATCGGGCGTGACCCATTTGGAAGCCCGGTGCGAGCGGAAAAATCCGCGGTGGAGCTCGTCCATCTCCTGGCGGAGGTTGGCGCGTGGGGTGTCAACTTCCACGATAACGACCTGGTGCCGATCGATGCCACGCCCGCGGAGCGGGACCGCATCGTGCGAGATTTCAAAGCTGCACTCGCCGAAACGGGTCTGGTCGTCCCTATGGCGACTACGAACCTGTTCAGTGATCCCGTTTTCAAAGATGGCGCCTTTACCGCTAATGACTCCCGGGTGCGCGCCTACGCCCTGCAGAAGACCATGCGCGCCATCGATCTGGGGGTCGAGCTCGGGGCAAAAATTTACGTCTTCTGGGGCGGTCGGGAGGGAACGGAAACCGAGGCTGCCAAAGATCCGGTCACAGCGATCAAGCGCACACGGGAAGCGCTGAATTTCCTGTGCGAGTATGTGCGGGATAAGCAATACGATCTCAAATTTGCTCTGGAAGCCAAACCAAACGAACCGCGCGGCAACCTCTACAACGCTACCACAGGCCACATGCTCGCCTTCATCGCAACCCTGGATCACCCCGAGATGGTGGGGGTGAATCCCGAGGTAGCGCATGAGCACATGGCCGGGCTCAGTTTCACCCATGCCGTCGCCCAGGCCCTGGAGGCCGGCAAGTTGTTTCACATCGACTTGAACGATCAGGCCTTCGGCCGCTACGACCAGGACTTCCGCTTTGGCGCGGTGGACCTGAAGAGCGCCTTTTGGCTGGTGAAACTGCTGGAGGATCATCATTACGACGGCAGCCGCCACTTCGATGCCCACGCCTACCGCACCGAGGATTACGAAGGGGTCAAGGATTTCGCCCGCGGCTGCATGCGGACCTACCTGATTTTGAAAGCAAAAGCCGCTCAGTGGAATGCGGATAGCGAGATCCGGGCCCTGTTGGCCGAGATCAATGCCGCCGACGGCTCGATGGCATCCTACTTTGGCAAGTACAGCCCCGAAAAAGCCAGTGCATTAGCCTCGGAGACTTTCAACCGCCAGGCGCTGGCCGGGCGCGGCTTGCAGTATGAACGCCTCGACCAGCTGACCAACGAAGTATTATTAGGCGTGCGTTGATTGGTTTTGAAGACTGGACAAGCCGCTGAAGGGAAATCAAAGCTTGGGCGCGTTTTGCCGCCTGCGTAAAAGGTTCCTAGACTTGGATAAGAGTAGAAACGAAGGAAATTCATGGATTCCATCGAGCAACGTGTGCAAACCTTACTCTCACAGATGAACCTGGAAGAAAAACTTGCCCAAATCGGCTCCTATTGGGTGCACGATCTGCAGACCGAGGGCGCGTTGGATTGGAACAAAACCGCGGATAAGCTGAAACACGGAATTGGGCAGATCACGCGAGTGGCCGGCGCTTCCACGCTCGACCCGCTGAACGCGGCCAAAACAACTAACAATCTACAGAGATTCCTGGTGGAAAAAACTCGCCTGGGAATCCCGGGTATTTTCCACGAAGAATGCTGCTCAGGTGCCCTGGTGTTGGGCGGCACGATATTCCCACAGATGCTGGGGCTGGCCAGCAGCTTCCAACCTGAGTTGGCCGAAGCGATGACAACCGCCATCCGCGCCCAATTGCTCGCTATCGGCGCCCGGCAAGGGCTGGCTCCGGTCCTGGACGTAGCGCGTGATCCGCGTTGGGGACGGGTGGAGGAAACATTCGGCGAGGACCCGACTTTGGTCAGCCATTTTGGGATGGCCTACGTGCGGGGTTTGCAATCGGAGACTCTGGCGGAGGGCGTCATGGCAACCGGCAAGCACTTTGTCGGCCACAGCCTCTCGCAAGGCGGGCTCAATTGCGCACCGGTCCACATCGGGATGCGGGAGATCTACGAGATCTATCTGGCCCCTTTTCAGGCTGTGATCCACGAAGCGAAGCTAGCCGCAATCATGAACGCTTACCCCGAACTGGACGGCGAAGTGGTGGCGGCCTCACGCCGCCTTCTGACTGATTTGTTGCGTGGTGAATTAGGGTTCGACGGGTTGGTCGTATCGGATTACGAAGCGATTATCATGCTCCACAACTTCCATAAAATCGCTGCCAACCCCAGTTGTGCGGCTGGCCTGGCTTTGAATGCCGGCATCGACGTGGAGCTGCCCAACACAGTTTGTTACGGCAAGCCGCTCAAGGACGCCCTGCAAAATGGGGAGGTCAATCTGGAGCTTTTAAATCTGGCCGTCGGGCGGCATTTGCGGAAGAAAATCGAGCTCGGTCTGTTCGAAAACCCCTACGTGGACGAGGGCAAGGTTTTGGAGGTGTTCGAAACCCCGGCTCAGCGTGAACTGGCGCGCGAGATCGCCCGAAAAACGATGGTGTTGCTGAAAAACGATGGGCTGCTGCCCTTGTCAAAATCGATCCGCAGTCTGGCGGTCATCGGCCCTAACGCCCACGACGGGCGCAATCAGCTGGGCGATTATACTTACGCTGCGATGAGCGAGTTGATGCAGTGGAAAGCGCCCGAGAATTCCGCCTTCATTCATAACGATCTGGAGGCGCTCGCCCAGTACGACGTTAAGATCACAACCGTGCTGGACGGTATCCGGGCGCTTGTTTCCCCGGACACGGTCGTACATTACGCTCCCGGATTCGATATGTCCGAGGGCGACGATCACGGCTACGAGAATGCACTGCGAGCCGCACAGCAGGCTGAGGCGGTGGTGTTGGTGCTCGGTGATCGTTCGGGGCTGACGCTCGACTGCACCACGGGAGAGACCCGCGATAGCTCAGATCTGAAACTGCCGATCAAGCAGGAGGAGCTGGCCAAGGCGCTGTTGGCGACTGGAAAACCAGTGGTTGTGGTCCTGATCACGGGCCGTCCTTACGCCCTGTCCGTGCTGGCAGAAAGCGCCAACGCCATTCTGGAGGCCTGGCTGCCAGGAGAAGAGGGCGGCAGCGCGATCGCGGAGGTGCTGTTTGGCGAAGTGAATCCTGGTGGAAAATTGCCGATCACCTTCCCACGAACTGTAGGGCAGGTGCCAATCTTTTATAACACCAAGCCGGCCGGGGCCAGCTCACATTGGTACGGAAACTATGTGTCTGAGAAGGTCACGCCCTTGTACCCTTTCGGCCACGGTTTGAGCTATACCGACTTCGAATATCGAGATTTGCGCATCGAGCCGGAGCAGGCCGGCAGCGGCGAGCACGTGGACATCTCACTGGCGATTGCGAACGTGGGTCAGGTGTCCGGCGAAGAAGTCGTACAGCTCTATATCCACGATGCCCTGGCCTGCACCCCGCGCCCCGTGAAAGAACTAAAAAGCTACCGGCGCTTGACACTTGAAGCGGGCGAATCGAAGCGGATCACTTTCCACTTACCTGTGGACCAGCTGGCTTTCTATGACCTGGATTCGAATCTGATCATCGAAGCCGGCCAGATTGAGGTGATGGCAGGCAGCTCGTCGCAGGACATTCGCTTACGGGGCTCGTTCGAGATCGTAGGCAGCTCGAGGACGGAGGTCAAAGAACGGATATTCACTTGCCCAGTGAGCGTAACCTAGTGTTCCGTCCAACATGATTCTATAAATTGGTATTACCTTGGACGGAGCACTTTAAGCTTTGTCCAGGCTTCTAGGCACTGATTTCAAATGATATGATCAGCCTGGACAAAGCACCAGGAGCGGGTACCTTTTCCTAGCCGCGCCGGCAAGGTAGCCTGGAAAATTGGAGTAAAACAAATGCTGTATTTTCTGGGCATTGACACTTCGACCACGAGCAGTAAGGCGATCGTGATCGACGAAGGCGGCCAGGTACGCGCGGTCGCCT
>CAYNWK010000278.1:0-3844 GCA_964400875.1 uncultured Anaerolineaceae bacterium
GGTGGCCGTGGCCTCGATCAAGCCGCCGTCCGTGACGTTAACCGGGTTGGCCCAGTTGGTGGAGAGCGTCCAACCGGCCGGTGCAGGAGTTGCTGTAATGGTGTAACTGCCGACGGGTTTTGTGAAGGTTGCAGATGCCGTTACTTTGACCTGAATGAAATCTCCGCCCGGTTCGACGGAAATCTTGACCGAAGAAGGCAGCATTGTACCTCCCACAAGCACTATGCTTGCCTTGATCTGACCTGTTTGCTGACTGTAAGTGATTGTCTTGGTGACGCCGCCGGTGCCGACGGTTACGGGACTGGCAACCTGGCTGGCATCCAGGGTCCAACCTGTCGGCGCGGGAGTGACGCTGAATGTGTAATCGCCGACGGGGACCGTCTGGCTCCAGGTGTGGCTGACGGTATTGCTGTCGGAGTAGCCGCCAGGGGAGGCCGTCCAGCCTCCTGCCGAGGGTAATGCTGAACCCCCGTGGCCGTTGACGACGAGGTTGATCGTCATCGTGCCGGTCTGCTGAGTGTAGGTGATTGTCTTGGTGACGCCGCCGGTGGGGACGGATACGGGACTGGCAACCTCGCTCTGGTCGAGCGTCCAGCCCGTGGGAGCGGGGGTGACGCTGAATGTGTAATCGCCGACGGGGACCGTCTGGCTCCAGGTGTGGCTGACGGTATTGCTGTCGGAGTAGCCGCCAGGGGAGGCCGTCCAGCCTCCTGCCGAGGGTAATGCTGAACCCCCGTGGCCGTTGACGACGAGGTTGATCGTCATCGTGCCGGTCTGCTGAGTGTAGGTGATTGTCTTGGTGACATTTGCACCGGCCCCGACGGTGACGGGGCTGGCAACCTGGCTTGCGTCGAGCGTCCAGCCCGCAGGGGCGGCATCAACAGAGAACGTGTAGGTGTCGGCGGGGACAGACTGCGACCAGGTAGAGCCACCGGTAGTGCTGTCGGAGTAACCGCCGGGTGTTGTCGACCAACCGTGTGCAGAGGGCAGAGTGCCGCCGACGACGTTGAGGTTGACTGTGAGCGTGCCTGAAATCGAAGTGTAATTGCCGGTGATAACCGCGGTTGGATCCCAGGAATGTTCAGTTTTAAATTCTTGCTCCGGTGGCGTGTTATACCCACTCACGGTTTTAAATTGCATCTTATATTTTGTCTTCGACCAAGCCCAGATGCTTTCCCCGTGATTATGCCAAGAGTCCCAGCCCGTCCATCCAAATATAGATTTGAATTTCACTCGCCATTGGCCGTGGTTAGGAGAAGTACCTGGGATACTCCCCAGTATGCCATCGGTCGAAATCTGACCAATGATTTGAGTATCAAATAAAGCTGGTTCGGCCTTTTTGCCTTTTCCCTCCTGAGCCGAGGCCAAGGCCGGAAGAGCAATCAGCACGGCCAAAGCGAGCGCCAGAACGGTTGCGCCACAGCGCCAGCCGCGATTATGTGTTTTAGAATTAGACATTTCCGATAACCTCCATAAACCTTTTGTTTTCCATTTCCTCATGGGATCGCGACCGGGCTTGGGACTGTGCCGAAAAGTTACCAGAGGAATGAACCTGCCCTCCCAAAACCATGCGCCCTGTTATCCTGCCGCTTATTCCCTTCACTTTCTGTCGCCGGGAATTGATGAATCGCCAGTAGAAGAACCACCCTCCCTTAGATCCTGTTTGCCTATGTCCCGCGGGCGATCTGAAACCTCTTGTGAATCGGCGGATGTGATGCGCACCGGCCCGCAAAACCTGATCGCCACTTTTCGTTCGCCGGAGCCGGTTGCGGCTTTTTCGCTGCGCAGGACCTCGCCCTGCAGTTTTATGCTCAAAGGCTCCCCCGCATTGGAGGAAAGCCCGAAAGCCCGGTAAAAACCGTCATTTATATTTGGGATAGTGAGCCCTACCAACAGTCCCGTCTCGAGATCGGCCTTGAGTCCGAAACAAGCGCCTCCCGGCCCGATGTCAATCAGGCGGGCATCTTCCAGAAGGCGGTTATTATCGGAAACGGCTTCGATGGTCACCTGAACAGGCAGCTCGTATCTTTTATGCTCTCTTTTGTCCTGCACAGCGGTAGTTCCCCCCTTCTATGGATAAAAAGGTATCCCCTGACTGTGCGTTTGGTAAATAGATAGAAACCATCAAAAAGAATCCATTTTTAGAGGGCTGCAATCAGTGTTTACTACTAGCCGGTTCTGGTAGTTTCTATTGAGTGCGCCAATGCCGGTTTGTCAGATGTCCTCGCGGAGCCCGGCATCAACCGACTGGAATCAAAGAGGATATAAAAAACGTTGCCCCTACAATAATTCTGCGGGGCACTAGTAGTCCCTGCAGGCGTGCCGACGGCTTTGTTATTCGTCGGGGGGGAGTTAAGATGTGCGGGAATCGGGATAAACAGCGATTCCGCAGGGAGGCATTCGATGAGGAGCATTGCCTTGACGAGAGTCATATCAATCACGGGCCTGCTGCTATTAGCAGGTCTGGCTATCGGTGTCGGCGGGATGCGCGGGCAGGAGAAGGAGCCCGAGGTGATTTCGCTGCTGGGCGTGAAGTTATATGCGACGCCGGCTGAAGGGGATGAATTGTTTGAACTGGAGCGGGAGCTCGAGGAGGCCGAGGAGGCGTATAAGGCTGAACCGTCGGATCCCGAGTTGCTGATAATGTTCGGCCGCAGGACGGCCTACCTGTGGCGCTACCACGAGGCAATCGAGATCTACTCGGAGGGCCTCGAGCAGTTCCCCGAGAGCGCCATGCTCTACCGCCACCGCGGGCACCGGTACATATCCATTCGCGACTTCGATCGTGCCGTCGACGATCTGACAATCGCCTCCCTGATCGACGATTCGAACTTCGATATCTGGTATCACCTCGGCCTGGCGCAGTACCTGAAGGGCGATTTCGCGGCCGCCGAGCAGTCGTATCTCAACTGCCTGATGACAGCCGAGGACGACGACTCCCGCATCGCGATATCCAACTGGCTCTATTTAACGATGCGCCGCCAGGGCAAGGA
Source organism: uncultured Anaerolineaceae bacterium (assembly GCA_964400875.1). Taxonomy (GTDB): domain Bacteria; phylum Chloroflexota; class Anaerolineae; order Anaerolineales; family UBA4823; genus CAYNWK01. The sequence goes on from CAYNWK010000278.1 coordinate 2,994, forward strand.
TCGCGAAGCAGCTTCGCTGGCCGCCGGAATCAGCGAAGAGATGGAGGTGGTTGAAAACGGCTCCTACCACAGCCTTCTACTTTTTTATAAAGGTGTTAGAACAGAGGACGAACTGACGGCGGCGGCGGCCGGATCGGAACTGGAGCGCGCAACAGTCGGCTACGGCCTCGGCTGCTGGCATCTTTATAACGGCAATCCGGCCAAGGCCGAGGAATACCTCCGCTCCTGCATCTCCGGCAAGTACTGGCCCGCATTCGGTTTCATCGCGGCCGAGGCGGAGTTGGCCAGAGCAATGCAATGAAAAACCGGGCGTCCTGTCGAGCAATTAATCCCAGATAGCTGCACGGAGACTTGCGTTGCCTTGAAACACCCGGGAGTGGTGGCGGCTGCCTCTGCTGCCGCTTCCGCCGCAATATCCAGGCCTGTATTCCGGTTTATAGCCTTCTAGCAATTATTGAAACAAACCTGAGCGAAAGCCGAGGCGGATAACAACGATCGCATTTCAGCAAGCTAATCCGCACTCCGGTTCCATTATGAATCAGGAATAGCAGTGAGCCCGGGGATACAGCCTCAGTTAGAGGGTGAAGTAGAAGATCGCGCCTTCGCCTTCGCGGCCCTCGGCCCAAATCCGCCCGCCGTGGCGGTGCACGATACGCCTAACGCTGGCCAGCCCAACGCCGAGCCCGACAAACTCCTTCTCGGAGTGCAGCCGTTGAAACGCGGCGAACATGCGTTCCGACTTGGCTTGTTTGAAGCCGACGCCGTTGTCTTTGACAAAATAGACAGTCCGGTTGTTTTCATCCCGTGCGCCGAACTCGATTCTCGCGAGTTTTTCATTACGTGTGTACTTC
>CAYNWK010000279.1:0-3838 GCA_964400875.1 uncultured Anaerolineaceae bacterium
TCGGGATGGGTACGTACGAGACGCAATGAGGTTTGAGCGTGGCAGCGAGCCAGATTTCTAACCTGATCGACAAGCGCCGTTCAAAGGGCTTTTTTAAGAATGCCGAAGCTCGTTCTTACGATGCCGAAACCGGTTGGCATTATCTGCCGCAGACCTTCGTCCCGAAGGTTGCCGATCTGGTATCCAGCAAAGTAGAACAAGATTCAAAAGCTTTGCGCATGCTCGAGCTGCATGCCAGTCGAACTTTTGAAAATCCACTGGTTGAGCAAAGGACTCGCTGGCTGCTTTTTTCCTGGGCGCTGCGCAACGCGATTACCTCCAATCTAAAACGGATCTTTGACCTCGCGGTCAGCCTTGGTGGCCTGTTCATGGTCTTACCGATCATGGTCATCACCGCGATTGCCATCAAGCTCGATTCTCCTGGTCCGGTTATTTTTAAACAGATCCGGGTGGGCAGGCGCGGCCAGTTCTTCTCTTGTTATAAGTTCCGCTCGATGTACATCGATGCAGAAGAGCGCAAAGCGGAATTGATGGATCAGAATGAAGCGGATGAGATCGTCTTCAAGATGAAGCGTGATCCGCGGGTAACTCGAGTTGGACGGATCATTCGCAAGCTGAGCATAGATGAACTGCCGCAAATCTTTAATGTGATCAAAGGAGAAATGAGTTTGATTGGTCCTCGGCCTCCCGTCCCCATCGAAGTGGAATATTACCAGTACGAGCATTTCCGGCGCCTGGATTCGGTTCCCGGGATCACCGGGTTACAACAGGTATCGGGTCGCAGCGACATCACATTCAAGCGTTGGGTTGCCTTGGACATCGCTTACATCGATGAACAAAGTATGAAGAAAGATATCGAAATCTTATTAAAGACAATCCCGGCAGTCATTTCCGGTAAGGGCGCGTACTAGCCAAACTGCGACCGTTTGCGTTCTTGGAAAAAGTCATTCAGTCCGAATGGGGGATCGAGATGCGCAGAACTTTAAACGTAATTGGCACACCAATTGATCTATTAGATATGGAGCAGGCGCTCCAGCGGATTGAGGCGTTGATCCAACTTGGCCGCAGAAGCGGGAAATATCACCAGGTTGCGACGGTCAATGTGGATTTTGCGGTCAAAGCGCTCACCGATCCCGAACTGCGCTACCTGCTGCAGCGCGCCGATATGGCAACAGCTGATGGGATGCCGCTAGTCTGGGGAGCACGCTTGTTGGGCGCTTACCTGGAAGATCGTGTCGCTGGCGCCGATCTAGTGCCTGCACTGGCTGAGTTTGCTGCCCTTAAAGGACTATCGATCTACTTGTTGGGGGCCGGACCTGGTATTGCAGCCAGGGCAGCGGAGATACTCACAGAACGATACCCTGGTTTGCGGATCGTTGGGGTCAAATCGCCTCCGTTCTGCCCGGTTATCGACATGGCCCCCGCAATTGTTGAGGAGATCAAAGCAGCCAATCCGGACATCTTAATGGTAGCCCTCGGCAATCCCAAACAAGAGAAATGGATTGAAATGTACGGCCGGGAAGTAGCTGTGCCGGTCATGATTGGTGTCGGAGGCTCTTTGGACTTTATCACCGGCAACACTCGCCGGGCGCCCAGATGGATGCAGCGTCTGGGGCTCGAATGGATGCATCGACTCTGGTGTGAACCCAGAAGACTTTGGCGCCGCTATGTCATCGATCTCCTGGTTTTTAATTATTACTTCCTCCGTCAGTGGCTGGCGATGCGCCCCAACCAGTTCAACCAGACAGGTTTATCAATCGTCCAGTCCTGGCACGCTGACGAGTTTGCGGTCCTCCAGGTAAACGGGGTCCTTTCACGGTACACCGACCAGCAGTTCATGGCCGAGATTCATCGACACTTGGAGGGCGCTCCTTTGGTTGTATTGGACCTCAGCGGGATTGAACACTTGGATAGTGTTGGGTTGGGTGCGTTGATGAGCGTGACGAATAAAGCCCGCTCGGGGGGCGGCGAACTCGCGCTTTGCTCGATCCCGAAACAGGTCGCTAAAATTTTATCGCTCCTCAAGCTCGGTCAGTTCTTGGAGTGTTTTGCTGATCGAGAGAGCGCCCTGGCTGCCATCCACACCGGAAAGTTGAGTGAGACCCAAAAGATGGGCAGGGTTTTAGCGGAAAAGGCCAGATTCAAAGGGACTGATTGGAGTGTGGTCAAGGCGCCAAATCGATTGAACGCGGAAGTAGCCTCAGTATTTAAGCAGCTTTGCTATCGGGAGCTATCCCGAAATCCTCATCTGATCGTGGATCTGTCCGACACTCAGCTGATCACCAGCGCTGGTTTAGCAGCGCTATGCGATCTCAGTGAACACTCGAGAGTCCGGAATGGCGAGTTGAAAATTGCCGGTCCTTCGAAAGACGTCCGTAAAGTTATCACTGCCTTAGAGGTCAAAGATAACTTGGGAATTGCCTCAGAAGTTGCCACAACAGCAGCCTGAGTTCCACCTGAAAAAGGAACCATGCAAGCGATCCTGATTGCTACCGGTGAAGGCCGCAAGCTGGAACCGATCACACAATTCATCCCCACACCGATGCTCCCGGTTCTCAACAGACCGGCGATGTCATACAACGTGGAGCTCTTATCCCGCCAGGGGATCAAAGAGATTTTCGTCAGTTTGTACTCGCTTGGAGGGCAGATCGAATCCTATTTTGGCGCTGGCCGCCAGTGGGGCGTATCGCTGAAATATTATCTTCAACGAGAGGCCTTGGGGACAGCCGGGGCTCTCAAATGGGCTGAAGGGGCGCTCAACACAACCTTTCTGGTGCTGCCGGCAGACATCATTGTTGACTTCGATTTTGTCGCAGCCTTGGATTTTCACCGCGCAACAAAAAGTTTGGCCACGATTGTAGTTCACGCGGCTGCATCACAGGATGTAAATACCTACCAGCTCAATTCGAATTGGGAGGTCACCAGATTTGAGACAGGGTTTCGACAAGTTCGGGCCTGGAGGGATCTTGGAATTTATATCTTCGAACCTCAAGTTCTGGAGTTGATCCCCGCCCGAACGCACTTCGAGATTGCCGATCAACTGCTCTCAATCGTTTTCGAAAGCGGAGCCAAGCTTTCTGGATTTCCGCTGGAAGGATATTGGAACCCCCTGGACGATTTTGCGGCTTATTTTCAGGCCCAGAAAGATTTCTTATCCCAAGAGTGGCGGACAGATGGAATCTCTAATAAGAGCGGTTTTTTTCGATTCCTTACCCTGGCAGGCAGACAAACACAAAGAGGCGTTTGGACTGGTCGAAGAATTCAGGTTGATGAAGCGGTTGAGATAATTCCTCCCGTTTACATCGGCGATGACACCCGGATTTTTGGGGAGGTTGAATTAGGACCTTACGCCGTGATTGGATCAAATGTGGTCATCGATCAAGGTGCAACCATCCGGAACAGCGTGGTCTCAGATAACACCTATTTGGGAAAACTGGTCAACGTCGAAGACCGGGTTGTCTTCCAAAATAAGCTCATCGATATCGCTACCGCCGAACACATCCAGATCGATGACCAGTTCTTGCTGACCAGCACCTATCGAGCTGTCGATGAAGGAGGGCTGAGGCGCGTTCTCGACCTTGTTGTCGCCGGGCTGATCATAGCCATAACGTTACCGCTCAATCTTGTCATTGGGCTGCTCCTATGGATTACAACCGGTCTAGTATTTGAGCGGGAAACCTGCTTGCGTTATGAATGGAAGCGCCTGAACTCAGTATCCGCTACAGGTGCCGGTACCTTCCAGTTGCTCAGGTTTAACACCAGGGGACGAAATGGCCAGATATCTTGGTTTGGAAAATTATTGAAACGGCTGGAGCTGGTGCGCTTACCTGGGCTGTGG
>CAYNWK010000280.1:0-1585 GCA_964400875.1 uncultured Anaerolineaceae bacterium
TGGAAAACAGGCTGGCGGGAGTGGTATTGGGGATTGTAATCGGCGTTGGGTTTGGCCTGGCTTTCCGACCTGCGCCGGCAGCCTATATCGACAATCTGATGACGGCCGCTGCGTTGGGCGTGCCTCTCTGGGCAGTTCTCAGTGTGATTCTATTGCCCCTCGCGACCGGCCGGTCACCGCAATGGTCGGCGGGAGGCATGCGCGCCCTGTTCCCAGAACTGGTGGGCTGGGTGCTTTATGGGGCTCTTCTCGGATTGGTCAGCCAACTTTTAAGCGATCTGGCGTTGCGATGGCTAGGCCCGGAACCTGAGCATCAGTCATCGCTCCCGACCCGAAGATCCAGGATCGTTATCCTGGGCGGAGGCTTTGCCGGGGTGACAACTGCCCAAAACCTGGAGCACATCTTTGGCGCCGATCCTTCGGTAGACATCAGCCTGATCAGCGAGCGCAACGCCTTGCTCTTCACGCCGATGCTGGCGGAAGTGGCCGGCAGTAGTCTGGAACCAACCCATATCAGCTCACCCCTGCGCACCAGCTTGCACCGTACCCACGTCGTGCGCGGGCGCGTGACCCGCATCGACCTTGAACGGCGCGTTGTCGTCGTCGAGCATGGGGATGGCCCTCAAAAAAGCGCCCTGATGGTGAAGGCCGTGCAGATCGATAACGGAACCCAGACAGTTCATTACGATCATCTCGTCCTGGCTCTAGGATCCGTACCGAACTACCTGGGTCTGCAAAACCTTCAGGAATTGGCCTTTGATTTTAAGACCCTCCTGGACGCCATACGGATCCGAAACCATGTCATCGATGCTTTCGAGCGCGCCGACCGCGCGCGAGAGGAGGCCAGACGCCGGGAGATATTGACGTTTGTTGTGGCCGGTGGCGGGTTTGCAGGTGTCGAGGTGGCTGGGGCTTTGAATGACTTTGCCCGTGGCATCCTGGCGGATTACCCCAACCTGAATCCCGACGACTTGCACATCATCCTGGTGCATTCGCGCGGCCGTATCTTGCCCGAGTTGAGCAAGCCCTTGGCGGCCTATGCCCTGGAGAAAATGCAAGCGCGGGGTGTGACTTTCATATTGAACACTCGGATCGCCGATGCGCGGCCCGGGGCCGTTCTCTTGAACAATGGCGAGGAGATCCCAACTCAAACCTTGATTTGGACGGCAGGCACGCTACCCAACCCGCTGCTAGGCTCGGTGGCTGCTGAGAAAAATAAGCGGGGTGCGATCCTTGTCGACTCCACCCTGGCTGTTCCCGGTCACCCCGGTCTGTGGGCGCTGGGAGATTGTGCCGCAGTGGAGGATGCTATGACAGGCGAGCTGTGCCCACCTACAGCCCAATATGCCCTGCGCCAGGCCCAGACGCTGGCGCAGAACATCCATGCCGCCCTTACAGGGAAGCCGCTCAGGTCTTTTCACTTTGATTCGCTTGGGGTGTTATGCGTGGTTGGCCACCATACTGCCTGTGCGGAGTTATCCATCCCATTCATGCGGGATAAAACCGTTCGTTTTTCTGGCTTGCTGGCCTGGCTGATGTGGCGCGGCATCTATTGGTTTAAGCTCCCCGGCCTGGAACGAAAAAT
>CAYNWK010000280.1:1685-3812 GCA_964400875.1 uncultured Anaerolineaceae bacterium
TACGCTTTCATGCTGTGGCTGGCGCTGCCTGCGGGGGTTCTCCCGCTCCTGATCGAGGGCATGCCGAAGATGGGTATGCTGGATATGGCGCAAATCCATTTTTCGGAGCTGGCGGCTTACATCGTGTGCCTGGGCGCTCCGCTGGGGCTGGCTCTTGGGATTTGGGGAAGCCTTCAACCCACGGCGGCGAGCCGCCGCTTTAGCCTGGCGCGCGCGCTGGTTGTGGGCGGCATGGCCGGCATTTTGGGTGGCTGGGCTTTTGGCAGATGGATGGAACAGGTCAATTTCTTCCCCTTGATCGCCGGTCTGGTCAATTCAACTTCAGCCATGGTGGGCGTGACATTGCATTTCATCTTCGCTGTGATCATCGGCGCCACTTTCGGCCTGCTCTTCCAACGGGACGTGCGCGGACTGGGCTCCAGTCTGGGTTGGGGCATGGCCTATGGTCTGTTTTGGTGGTTCCTGGGACCACTGACGATAATGCCGATCTTACTGGGCAACCCTGTGGACTGGTCCTATGCACGTGGAAGCGAGCTGTTTGGCTCGTTGATTGGACACATCGTCTATGGCTTGATCGTTGGCCTGGTCTATGCGGCGGTAGATCGGCTGTGGGTCGGCTTCTTCACCGAATCGGACCCCATCCATCGTGAGCCGGAAGGGCCTGGATCGCGCTTTTTATACTCGCTCGGTTGGGGGGCAACGGCCAGCCTGGTAAGTGGTCTCGTCTTTAGTTTGCTGATGCTGGCGGTGGGCTTCCTGCCGAGGGTGGCGGGTCTGATGGGGAGATCGTCTATACTGGTCGGATTTCTCATCCAGATGATTTTCAGCGTGTTAATAGGGATGAGTTATGGCGTTTTATTCCTGCGTGAGGCACCCAATTTTGGCTCAGGCATTCTGTGGGGGTTGATGTATGGTTTGATTTGGTGGTTTATCGGCCCATTGACGTTGCTGCCAATTCTGTTGGGCGCTAACTTCACCTGGACCACTGAGGCCGCTAATTCGCTACTGCCTTCTCTGATCGGTCACCTGATCTTTGGCGCTTTAACCGCGTTTATTTTTTTGCTGCTGGAGCGCCGTTACACTCGATGGTTGCTGCTCGACCCGCGCATCGCTGCCCGCGAGGCGCGGCGACGACGCAGGACAGGCTCACCTGCTCCAGCACTCTGGTTGTTCGCGATCGGGCTGGGTGTCTTGCTGCCTATCCTGCTCGGTTGAGCAAAGCGAAGTGTTCGTTAATACCCATCTGGCTGCGGTTGTTCGGCGCACTTCTTCAATCGCCCACGTTCAACATCAAGGTTGTCAGATAGCTAAAGAGAGATCGAGATAGACGTTACAAATCTCCCCCGTTGTATGATGGGACCAATTGATCCCTTGGAGAAGGGATGCCCGGTTTTACTGTTCGGACGTAGTGTGCGGCCTGCCTTTCATCCACTGGTACAGATCCTTCTCCAGCTGCTCCATCGTCACCAGGGTTGCGTTGAGTGCGCCGGCCTCCTCGCGAGCGACCTGCGTAAATCCCTGGCGCGCAAAGAGGACCAAATGAAGCTTCCAATCTCCTTTGGGCACGACCCGCTCGCTTTTCTCCGCCAATTGCCGAACGACGCCACGGCCTACTTTACCCTGCACCCATTTGCATTCTCCCAGTAGGATGTTTTTCGTCCGCCAACTGGTCGCGACGACATCGACCTGGGCCTGCGGGGACCAGAACCCTCCGACTCTGTCTGGCAAAAAAGGCAGCTTGCCTAGATCAGCCTGGACGGTGATCCAGTCCTGGCATAATTCCTCGAACGTATGCGTTCCAATGAAATCAGCCAAATGATCTTGCAGCAGGCTGATCGTCTGCTGCTGCATGCCCCGCTCGAGGAAGCTGAGGTTGGGGTATAAGAAACGAAAGTAAAAGCGCATGTAGGGATCGACGATCACGTAGCGCCCCTTGCGGCTCTTTTGGGGACGCCGCACGGTGGCCGGGACCTGTCGCTCCACGTATCCCAATTCCTGGAGTACGCCAAGATATTTGGAGATGTGGGTGCGAGAAATGCCGGCCATGCGCGCCAGGTCGGACAGCGTGTGATGCCCGGCTGCAATGGCTTCGATGATGGCCATGTAATTTCTGGGCTCATCCAACTG
>CAYNWK010000281.1:0-3809 GCA_964400875.1 uncultured Anaerolineaceae bacterium
TTTTAATTTTAATCGAGAATTTCCAATTCGACGGGCTGTTCCCAGATATCCAACAGGCATTTACCTGATTCCAGGTTAAGGTGGGCATATCGAGATCGTATCATAAAGGAGCCGTCTTTCTGGCGATTTCATTGACGCAGACCGAATCTTCCGTTATTCTTGAGCACCAGGCAAACGTTATTTTCTCAACTACGGATGCATGCAGTGAACTCTCATGACTCCTGAAGAATTAATCCCCACGATCCTGGAGCAGTACCGGCTGCCTGTGTTTGGCATCCATGGGATCGCCCATTGGGCGCGGGTACAAGATAACGGCCTGCGCCTGGCGGAGCACAGCGGGGCGAGCCCGGCAGTAATTCGCTATTTCGCCATTTTCCACGATTCCCGGCGGCAGAATGAGAGCATTGATCCCGAGCACGGCGCCCGCGGCGCCCAGCTGGCCCGGCAGTTGAGAACCCGGATCGACCTGGCCGACGATGATTTCGAGCGCCTGGTGCAGGCCTGTGAGGGCCACACCAACCAGCGCTTTAACCAGGACCTGACCGTCCAGACCTGCTATGACGCGGACCGGCTCGACCTGCTGCGCGCCGGCATCCAGCCGCATCCCAACTACCTGGGCACGCCGGGGGCCCAGGATCCGGCGATGATCGCCTGGGCCAACCAGCGTTCGCTCGAAGGGGTGGTGCCAGAGTACGTCTACACCCACTGGCTGGGAGAGCCGCGTTGAGAGGTGAGGCTATCAACGCCCCGGACGGGCAGGCCAGCGTGGGAGGTAGAGAGCCGGTCTTGTTCGCCTGGAGCGTCGGCAAGGACAGCGCCCTGGCGCTGCACACCGTACAACAAGCCGGTGAATATGAAGTCGCCGCCTTGCTGACCACGGTCACGGAGGGCTACGAGCGGGTCAGCATCCACGGGGTGCGCCGGGAGCTCTTAGCTGCGCAGGCGGCTACGCTCGGCTATCCCCTGGAGGTGGTTTACATTCCCCAGAAATCCTACAACGAAATTTACGAACAGCGCATGCTCCGGTCGCTCGAGCGCTATAAAGCGCAAGGGCTCACCCGAAACGTCTTTGGGGATATCTTCCTGGAGGACGTGCGCGCCTACCGTGAGGAAAACCTCAGCCAAGTTGGCATGCGCGGAGTCTTCCCGCTGTGGGGCCAGCCGACCGGCGTCCTAGCCCAGCGCTTCATAGAGGTGGGGTTCAAAGCGGTGCTCACCTGCGTGGACACCCAGGCGCTGGATGGCGCGTTCGCTGGTCGCGAGTACGATCGCGCCTTGCTTGAAGACCTGCCCGAGACGGTCGATCCGTGCGGGGAGAACGGCGAATTCCACACCTTCGTTTACGCCGGGCCGATCTTCAAGCGAGACCTGCAGATCCGGCGGGGCGAACGGGTTATGCGAGAAGGTCGTTTCAGCTACTGCGATCTTCACCTTGGAGGTTGACGATGGACGTATTGGCGCACAATCGCACGGCCTGGGATAAAGAGGTCGAGGGGGGCAACCGCTGGACGCTGCCGGTCGGTCCTGAAGAGGTGGCGGCAGCGCGTCGTGGGGTCTGGAAGGTTTACCTGACTGAAACGAAGCCTACGCCGCGGGCCTGGTTCCCGGATCTGGCAGGGATCGAGCTGCTCTGCCTGGCCTCCGGCGGTGGGCAGCAAGGCCCGATACTGGCTGCCGCCGGGGCGCGCGTGACCGTGTTCGACAACTCACCCAAACAGCTGGAAAGGGACCGCCAGGTAGCCGCGCGTGATAACCTGGAAATTGCCACCGTGATGGGGGATATGGCCGACCTGTCCGCCTTCCCGGACGGGCGTTTCGACCTGATCTTCCACCCGGTCTCCAACATCTTCGCCCCCGCGGTGCTCCCGGTCTGGCGGGAGGCGTTCAGGGTGCTGCGCCCAGGCGGGTATTTGCTGGCGGGCATCCTCAACCCGATGGAATACATCTTCGACATCCCGCGTCTGAATCAGGGCGAATTCGTGGTGCGTTTTCCCCTCCCGTATTCCGACCTCAAGAGCATGAGCGCAGAGGAACGGGAGCACGCTTTCGGCCCGGACGCCCCGCTGGAGTTCAGCCACTCGCTGGAGGAGCAGATCGGAGGGCAGCTGGAGGCCGGTTTCGTCCTGGTTGGCCTTTATGAGGATTACCGTGATGAGGGCGTGGTGAAGGACTATTTCCCCTCTTACCTGGCCACCCGGGCGTTGAAGCCGGAGCGAGGCTGATATGGAATTGTCTCCTGACCAGCTGAGGCGTCTGCGCCTGCGCGCCCAGGGCTTGCAGCGCGAGCCTGATGCGGAGCAGGGAGGTCCCCTGGTGGTCGTGCGGCGCGTTTGCGCGGTGCAGGCCCAGGAAGCCCCGGCGGCTGCGCTTTCTCTTTGGGCGCGCGGCGATGGGTTCACGGCGGGCGATGTGGAACGCGCGCTGGCGGAGGAACGCAACCTGGCGCGCAACTGGTTGTTCAGGGGGACCCTGCACCAGGCCGCGGCCGAAGACCTCGGCTGGCTGCTGCCGCTGTTGGGGCCACGCTTCATCCGCAAAACCCGCCGGCGCTACGCCGAACTGGGCCTGGACGAGACCGTGCGGCGCAAATCGCTGGAGGCAATCCGGGAGATCCTGATCGGCGGCGCGCCGGTGACCCGAACAGAGCTGACCCGTCGCCTGGCGGCGCGCGGCTTCCCCACCGAAGGACAGGCAGCGTACCATTTGATGCACCATGCTGGATTGAGCGGCGTGCTGTGCTTCGGGCCGGATCAGGATGGCGAGGAGACCTTCGTACTGCTGGAGGAGTGGTTTGAGATAGGTGAAGCCCTGCCTGATGAGGAAGCGCTCCTGGCGCTGGCTCGCCGTTATCTGCGCGCTTACGCGCCCGCCGCCCCTCAGGACCTGGCTGCGTGGTCCGGTTTGACCCTGACGCAGGCGCTCGCAGCCTTCCGGGCGCTGGCGGACGAGCTGGTCGAAGCAAAGTTCGCTGGTGAGACGCTGTGGCTGCTGGACGCGCAGGAACCCTGGCTGGGCGGCGATCTGGCGGAGGAGGCCAACTTGCGGCTGCTGCCGCGCTACGATACCTATCTGCTGGGCTACCGGGACCGCGATCTATCCGTGCCCGCGGCTTACGCCAAAAGGATCCATCCCGGAGGCGGATTCCTGCACGCGGCGGTGCTGGTGGATGGGTTGGCAGCCGGGACCTGGCGAATGACCCGCCAGGAGGGCCGGCTAAACGTGATCGTCGAACCGTTCGAGCCCCTGAAGGGTGAGCTGGTGCGCCGGTTGGAAGCCGAGGTCGATGAGCTGGGCCGCTTTTTGGACGTTGAAGCCCGCCTGGAGCTGATGGACTGATGAAGTGCGCATGTTAATCCGCCAGGCGTTCGAGGCCGACGCAGCCGGGATCGCCCAGGTGCACGTGGATGCCTGGCGGACGACGTATGCCGGGTTGATCCCGGAGCAAGGGCTGGCGCGGCGCTCTTACGCCGACCGGCAGGAGTATTGGGAGTGGGCGCTAAACTCCCAGCGGCCGCCCCGGGCGATCTTCGTCGCCGAGGGCGAGGCCGGGAAGATCGCCGGTTTCGCCAGCGGTGGGCCTGAGCGAGCCTGGGAACTTGGCTTCGAGGCGGAGGTCTACGCGATTTATTTGTTGGCGGCTTACCAGGGCCGAGGGTTAGGCAGCCGGTTGATGGGCGCGCTGGCAGAATACCTGGCGGGGTTCGGGTTGAAGTCGTTGATGGTCTGGGTTTTAGCGAGCAATCCTGCCGTGGGGTTCTACCTGCGGCTCGGCGGAGTCAAGGTGGGGGAGAAGCAGGAGACGATAGCCG
>CAYNWK010000282.1:0-3794 GCA_964400875.1 uncultured Anaerolineaceae bacterium
GCCTCGTACTCCTCCTGCTCAATTTGAAGCCGGTGGCTTTGGACCCCCTCGCGCAGAGCCTGCGCGGCGCCCAGCAGCCTGGCCGCCCGGCCGGGCCGTCCCTGGGCCGCGGCCAGCATGCCGAAACACTCCAGCTGGTGGGCCACGCCGGACCGGTGCCCAACTTCCTGGAAACCCAGGATCGTGCGACGGTAGATCTGCTCTGCCCCGGCATAATCCTTCCGCTGCCGCCGCATATGCCCGGCCTCGCTCAGGCAGATGTTGGCAAAACCCCGGTCCCTGACCGCCTCGAACAGCTCGGCGCCACGGAGAAAGCTGGCCTCCGCCCCCGCCCAATCCTCCCGGAACTTCTCACGCTGGCCCCAATAGAAGTGGGCCCTCGCGCTGCTCCACGGGTTGCCGAGCTCCCGGGCCATGCGCTGAATGGTCTCTTCCGTGCTAGCCAGCTCTCGATCGCCTCCCCCGGGAAAAAACAATACCTGAGAGTAGGATTCCAGAGCCATCAACAGCAAGAAATCCAGCCCGTACTGCCGGCTGAGGGCCAGCGACTCCTCGGCCACCACACGGGCGCGGTCGTATTCTTCCAGATTCATCAAGGCGATAAACAGCATATTCAGGCCAAAAATCCGCTGCTCGAACACCCCCGCCTGTTCCGCCAGAGCGATGCCCTGCTCCAATAACCGGCGCGCCTTGGCGTTCTCTCCATGGAAAGTTGTGACTGCGCCCAGGGCGATCACGGCCCTGGCCAGCCCCTGGCGGTGGTCCAGGTCACCTTCCGCTTCCGGAACCGCGCGCGCCCGCGCGACCACCTGCTCCAGCCAGCGCATGCCCTCCACGTTGACGTACAAATACCTCTGCACCATCTGGGAAGTCCCGACCATCTTCAGGGCCAGGTCGAAGCGCATGTCCAGCGCCCACTCCCGGGCAGCCTTGGCGTTGTCGGCCTCATCGATGACCCGGTCGATCCAGGCCAGCATGTTCCGGCCTTCCATTTCCCGCCCGGCAGTCTCCTCGAAACGAACGTAATACTCGGCGTGCCGATCCCGCAGGGCCTCGCCCTCCCCAGCTTCGAACAGGCGGTCGCGGGCGTACTGGTGGATGCTTTCCAGCATCCGGTAGCGGACCTGGCCCCCGGATTTGCGCTCGACGACCACCAGGGACTTGTTGATCAACTGCTCCAGGCCGTCGAAGACCGCATACTCGTCGAGGTCTTCGCCGGCGGCGACGGCCTGGGCAGCCTCCAGGGTCCAGCCGCCGGAGAACACGGACAGCCGGCGGAGCAGGACGCGCTCGTCCTCTTCGAGCAGGTTCCAGGACCAATCGATCAGCGCCTGCAGGGTCTGCTGGCGGGGCAGGGCGGTGCGCCTCCCGCCGGTGAGCAGGCGGAAGCGGTCGTTGAGGCGCTCGGCGATCTGCTCGGCGGACAGCATGCGCAGCCGGGCCGCGGCCAGTTCCAAAGCCAGGGGGATGCCGTCCAGGCGGCGGGCGATCTCGACCAGGGCCGGCGCGTTTGCCTCCGTGACCTGGAAGTCCGGCTGGACGGCCCGGGCGCGGGCCACGAAGAGCTGCACCGCTTCCGACCCAACCGCTGCCTCCAAGTTCGTCTCGCTCCCCATCGGCAGGGACAGGGAGGGAATCTGCAAGGTTGTCTCCCCGGCGATGAACAGCGACTCCCGCCCGGTGACCAGCAGCCTGACCTGGGGGCAGTTCAACAGCAGGTGTTCCGCCAGTTCGGCGCTGGCCTGGACTAAATGTTCGACGTTATCGAGCAGCAGGAGTAGCTCTTTGCGACGCAGGTAGGTGGTCAGCGCCTCCAGCAGCGAGGTCCCCGGCTGTTCCGCAACGTTGAGCGTCGCCGCCACCCGCTCGGGGAGCCGCTCGGGATTGGCCAGCGGGGCCAGCTCCACGAACCAGGCGCCGTCTGGGTACCCCTCGATCAGGTCGGCCGCGGCCTGCAGGGCCAGCCGGGTCTTGCCCGTGCCGCCCGGACCGAGCAGGGTGAGCAGCCGGGTCTGGGACAGCAGGCGCTTGACCTCGGCCAGCTCTTTTTCCCGCCCCACGAAGCTGGTCAGCTGCAGCGGCAAGTTGTGCTGGTAAGCAGCGAGGGATTTGAGGGGGGGAAATTCGGAAGGGAGCCCGGAGTGGCAAAGCTGGAAAAGGTGTTCGGGCAGCGCCAGGTCGCGCAGGCTGTGCTCGCCCAGGTCGAGGAGCGAGGCTCCTTCAGGCAGCGCTCCCTCCACCAGGGCCGCGGCGGCGTTCGAGAGCAGCACCTGCCCGCCGTGCCCGGCAGCCATGATGCGGGCGGCGCGGTTGACCGCCGGGCCGTAGTAATCGCCGCCGCGCGCCTGGCTTTCGCCGGTATGCAGCCCCATGCGGGCCCACAGAGGCCCGGTCTCGGTGGGCCAATCTTCGTCCGCCAAGGCCAGCTGCCCAGCCAGCGCGGCGGCTACCCCGTCGGAGGCGGACTCGAAAACCGCGTGCAGCCCATCCCCGGTGGTCTTGACCACCCGGCCGCCATGGCTTTCGACGACCTCCTTGAGCAGCGCGTCGTGCCGCGCCAGCGCGGGGCGCATAGAATCGGCGAACCGCTCCCACAGGGCGGAACTGCCCTCCAGGTCGGTGAACAGGAATGTGAGCGGGGTACGGGTCATGGGCGCCTCTAAAACCATAACGATAAAACGGGGAAAATACCTGTAAATATTATCACTTAAAATCAAGCAGGCGATAGGTCCATCCCCCTACCTATCCAACGATAGTACAATAGGAATTGCCAACTTTTCCATCGCGGCTGATTCACCGACGGTTGGCTCAGCAATTACCCTCATATTATCTCAAGCAAAGCAACAACTTCACTTCAAACACAAACTTCTTTTCAGGATTATATGGCTCAGAAATGGAAATATCTGGTAATTGACCTGGTATTGGAAGGCGAGGAGTGGCGCGTCTATGCCGAAAACGGCCAAGTATTGGAAGATTGGAAGAATATCAAACCGATCGATAAATTATTAAAACTTGGTGAAGAAGGGTGGGAATTGATCAGTTCGACGAGGTCCACTGACAAAACCGAAGCTCTTTATTTCAAACAACCGATGGAAGAATCTCAATAATGCCAACCAAAATATTCCGATATTCCATCATCACCTTGTCTATCATCGTTGGTTTGGTTGCCTTCGTAGTGCTTGTCAATGCCACTGGGAATGAAATTTTTAACCAGAAACGCAGCATACAACTCAATACGTTTTCACTTTCAGGCCCAAGCGATCTTTCAGCTCCACGGGTAAGCGCGTTGGTGACTATCGAAGATATCGATCCTGTGCGCGGAGAGGCTAAAGCACATCTCGATCTCAGCTTCGAAGTTGGTAACAACATTTTACCACCCACGCAAACAGAGATAAGCGCTACGCAGGTGACAATCACCGCCGCCGATCTCGACGACTTGCCAATCACGTCGGGCCCAATCGTTGGCGAAACAGATTTATTTACGTTAGAACACAAGGATCCGGTTTCGAATATTTTCAGCGGAACAACTGAGCTCACCTGGCAATTTTCTCATAAATCATCTTCTTCAAGCCGGTTCCCTTTTGACACGTATTACCTGCCTTTTTCAACGATGTATCTGGTGCCATTCGGCGTGTCAAACACCATTTACCCAATTGATTTGCTCAATATCCATATAGGCAATTCAAACTTAATCACGACTTCTTCCACGCAACAAATGCCGAAAGAACAAAACAGCGAGGAAGAAGTCGTGATTAAGTTTGAAATGCCTATATGGATATTGAGCAAATCAATTG
>CAYNWK010000283.1:0-3751 GCA_964400875.1 uncultured Anaerolineaceae bacterium
GAATCTCCTCAACCACCTCGAAGTCTGGGAGGATCCCAAAGTCCCAGGCAGCACATAAACGGGCCAGAAAATCTACTTTTAGCGATAGGCTATCTAGATCCTCCGGGGGATCGACCTCGGGATATAACGAGCCATCAATCCATTTGCGATTTTGCGGCATTGATGAACACCTCTCGAAACCATTCGCGCAAGCGATGCGCCTCGTCTCGTCCTTCCGAATCGGTTATCTTATCAAGAGGGCGGTGCTGGGAGATACGCTCCAGGTGAGTTCCAATGGCCAGTGTTGCCCTGTGATAATCCATATCGCTGCCGGCTAGGTGCTGCCGCTTGCGCCACAGATCCCAACATCCCTGGGGAGTGATTAAACCTGCCTGACACACCGCGTGGATGTCACGGAAATCCCGGGGGGCGCCACGTTCGACGAGCGCGACCATTTTGCTGGCAATCACATCGGAAAAACTGTCGAGTAATACGCCAAGCTCGGGGACTACTTTGGCTGGTTCTAGCTGAGCCGACCGTTGGGCAATCTGAAAACTAAAAACTATCTTAGCGTCATCTTCCAATTCGATGCTGACTACCTCCCCCCAAGAACGGACAGGTGCGAGGGAGTTTTTGGCGCCTTTTCATTCATACCGGTATTTTAACACGATGAAGAAGTTGGTGTCTCATCTCTAGGATGCCTGTTGACGCTTGCCCGATTTCCGTCACTCATCTCCCACAGGTGAGGTAACGGTTCTGCTTCAGGCCATGCCTTTGCAAGAAGAGGCCCACATATCCGCTCAAAGGTCCAAATCAACATGCGGGCCAGGCGCTTCTCTCGTAAGGAAGTGTTATCTTGCCGAAGGGCTATTTTAAACTAAGTCGTACTCCGCTTTTTGAGTGACCACCGCATCGGCAGCAGCGTTCGTGATTATTAGCGCAAATCATGCTATCATATCTATACGCTGGTAGCAAAAGGCAATGAAGTTCCGGCAGCCATGTCCTCGTCTGTTCTGACCACCAAATTCTACTTTCCTCCTGCCCGTCCGAACCTGGTCCCGCGTCCGCATTTAATCGAACGCCTAAACTCAAGCAATCACGCCAAACTGACGCTCGTATCTGCTCCGGCCGGTTATGGCAAGAGCACCTTGGTCTGTGAGTGGCTCCATCAAAGCCGGCTGCCGGTCGCCTGGTTGTCGCTGGATGCGGACGTTAATAATTGGAAACGCCTGGTCGCTGATATCATCGCCGCGATTCGGACTACGATCACCGATTTTGGTGAAGCGACTCTGGCTATTTTGGAAACGCCTCAAGCTCCGCCTCGAGAATTGCTTTTTACGGCCCTGGTCAACGAACTTAACAATACGGACGAGCCAATTATGCTCGTCCTTGATGACTATCACGTTATTACGGACCAATCCATCCACGAAGCGCTCGATTTTTTGCTTGAGCATCTGCCCTCGTGCCTTCACCTTTTTATCCTGACCCGATCCGATCCGCCTATACCGATGGCTCGCCTGCGGGCCCAAAATCAGCTGGTTGAAATTCGCGCCGATGATTTGCGTTTTACGGGAGAAGAAACAACCCAGTTCATCAACCGTACCATGGGGCTTTCGGTATCTCCTGATTTGATTCGCGCCTTGGAAGAGCATACCGAAGGTTGGATTACCGGATTGCAATTGGCTGCCCTCTCCTTGCAAAATTTGGACGCGCAGCAAGTCGGGGAATTTATTGCCGCGTTCACTGGCAGCCATCACTATATCGTGGATTATCTTTTGGAAGAGGTGCTCAACCGCCAACCCGAATCGGTGCGAGAATTTCTCTTGCACACTTCCATACTCGAGCGCATGACTGGGCCATTGTGCGATGCGCTCACGGGAAGAGCGGATGGGCAGGCCGTCCTCGAACGCTTGGAACAGCGTAATCTGTTCATCATTCCCCTGGATGAACAGCGGCGTTGGTATCGCTACCACCATCTTTTGGCGGACGTACTGCAGAGCCGGCTACAGCAATCAGAACCAGGCTCGTTAGCAGTGCTGCACCAACGAGCCTCAACGTGGTTTGAAAACAACGGCTTTGTCGAGCGAGCCATTCACCACGCGATATCCGCAAAAGACCTCGATAGGGCCGCGGGACTTATCGAACAAAACGCCATGTCGCTGCTGATGCGCGGCGAGCTGGTCACGCTCTTGAATTGGATCAAACCCATCGAGGCTATTTCCGGCAAACGCCCATGGTTAAGCATTTACAAATCCTGGGCGCTGACGCTCACCGGACAACTGGATATGGCCGAGTCCTGTCTTAAGCAGGCGGAGAGCGCCATACCTGTGTCCAACCTAAAAAACGAGAAGGAAATAAGCGGGCATATCGAAGCGATCCGGGCCTATATTGCGGAGGCACATGGAGAAGCAGATCAAACTATCGGTCATGCTCGAAAAGCGTTGGCGTTGCTCTCCGAGGATAATCAAGCCGTCAGAAGCGTCGTCACGTTCACGCTTGGAACCGCTTATCGCTTGTCCGGAGATCAGGTGCGGGCCACGCGTGCTCTTAAAACCGCCAGGCGCGCCGCTCATATAGCGGGGAATCACTATCTGGAGCTTGGCGCTGTATTCACCCTTGCCGACTTAACCTTCGATCAAGGGAAGCTGCATCAAGCTATCGACATCTATACGGAGACACTGCGGCTGGCTACTCGCCCTGGAGGACAAAAGTTGCCGGCGGCTGGGATGGCTTACTTTGGATTGGGACTGATTCATTACGAGTGGAACAATTTGGATGCCGCTGAAAATAACACACAGCAAGCGATCGCGCTCTGCCAACAATGGGGGCATTTCGTCAACCTGGCAGCCTCGTTTGTTTTGTTATCGCGTCTGAAACAGGCTTGGGGAGATTTGGATGGCGCGCAGCAAGCCATCCAAAGAGCAGAAGAACTGACCCGGGCTCACGCTCTGGCTCTACGAGCGGAGAGCTGGGTCAAAGCGTTCCGTGTTCGATTGTGGCTTGCGCAAGGCAATCAGGAGGCGGCAATACGCTGGGTCGAAGAAAGCGGTATAACCAGCGCCGATGAATTCTCTTACCTGCGAGAAGCTGAATATCTCACGCTTGGACATGTCTACCTGGCAACCGAGCAATTCGATCCGCTATTGGAGCTGACCCGGTGGTTGCAGACTGCGACCGAGGCTAGCGGACGAATGGGCAGTTTGATCGAAATACTTGCCTTGCGAGCAGTCGCTTTCCAAGCAAAGGGTGAACACGATCATGCGCTCGTCCCGCTGGAACACGCTCTGATCCTGGCACAACCTGAGGATTATCTGCGCGTGTTTTTAAATGAAGGCGCGCCGATGGCAGAATTACTTCGCCGGGCCGGGACCAGGGGGATCGAACCTCAGTTTGTCGCCAAACTGTTATCGGAATTTGAGCAAATAGCTGATAACCCTATCATAGTAGCCCAACCGCTCATTGAGCCACTCAGTAATCGGGAGTTAGAAATTTTGCACCTCCTGGCGGATGGGCTCTCGAATTCGGAGATCGCGGCCAGGTGTGTCATCTCTATCGGCACGGTGAAGGCCCATACCGCCAGCATCTATCGCAAACTGAACGTGAACAGCCGAATGAAGGCCGTAGCGCGAGCAAGGGCGTTGAACTTGTTGTAAATCTCAAGGGTACCAGTCTTGCAGCCGGATCCAGAATATCCTAGATTCGGCGTTTCGTTTAAAAATGTAGATTCAACTCATAAGTGCAACGCAGGTGGTCACACAAAGAGGTAAGCTGC
>CAYNWK010000284.1:0-3742 GCA_964400875.1 uncultured Anaerolineaceae bacterium
GGTGACATTTTCACTTAACAGTTAGGGGGTGACAAATTCATTTAACACCTACACACTTTCACCGATTGCCTTGACCTATAGAGTATCGATGCTACAATCGCGCTCTGGCATCTCAATTATCGACTGTCCACCCGAAAAATAATGGTCTGGGTAAAACGAGTCCTTTCTATCATTCTGCTGGCCTCCCTGGTCTATTTCTTCTGGCCCCTGTTGGGTGAGATCCGCAACGCTGCAGACCTGCTGCTCCAGGCGCGCTGGGAGTGGCTAGCCATCGCCTTGGTGTTGCAGGTCATTTCGTATCTGTTTCTAACCTGGTTGAACGCCCTCTCTTTGAGGCCGTTTCCAGGAAACATCGGTTTTTGGCGCCTGGCTGCGGTGCTCGCCTCGATGGCCTTCATACAGGTTGCAGTGCCTAGCGCAGGAGCCAGCGGAGTCTACTTGCGGGTGCGCCTGTTGCGCAAGTTTGGTTACACCAGCGAAGTCGGGTTGTTTTCAATGTTTGTGGAAACGGGCGCCGAAGGCATTGTTCTGTTTGGGGTCTCCATGATTGGCGTAGCCTATCTAGTTAGGAGCGGGCAGTTTGGCCTGTCCGACCTGGGCAGCTTGCTGTTGGTCACTCTGGTGTTTGCTGGCCTGCTCTGGTACGGATGGCGGTTGATCGAACACCAAGAACGTAGCACGGCTATCCTGCAACGGCTCATTCCATTGTGGAATCGTTATCTTGGTCGCTTCCGTGAACTTGATCTCGAGCACTACACCGAACGTTTGCATGATTTTCATGATAATCTGGTCCATTTTCGGCGTGTGCCTTTATGGAAATTCGGTTTGTCCGCCTTTGGCAAAGTTGCTCTTGACATCGCCACCTTAGGCGCCACCTTTCTGATGGTGGGCTATTCCGTTTCTGTGGGCACATTGCTGACCGGCTACGGGTTGGTGATGCTGTTCAACGGCATGACCGTCCTGCCGGGTGGCCTGGGCACCGCCGACGCTTTCGTTCCGGTGATCTTCAGCTGGTTTGACGTCCCTGGCTCGGTCGCCCTGACCGCCGGTCTGACTTACCGCCTGATCACGTTCTGGCTGCTGCGCTTCATTGGCTATATCTCTTGGAACCTGCTCGAAGCCGCCGAACCCGCCAGCAGTGAGGAGAAAACAACGACTTGAACCTAATCCTAAAAGTTGTGACTCCAACTCCCGCGGAATGCATCGAACCAAATTAAAACCTGAGCCACCGATCGGGTATCCCAACCGGTGGCTCAAAGCAATCTGAGGGAAAATATTCGTCAGGCTATCTGATTGATCCGCTCGAAGTCTTCGTCGGTCAGCTCAATTTCTACCGATTCAAGATTGTCCTTCAAGTGTTCGATGTTGACCGACTGTGGTATCGTGATCACGCCGGGTTGGCGGATCAACCAGCTCAAGGCGATCTGGATCGGGGTTGCTGCGTATTTCGCCGCGATCGATTGTAAGAGGCCATGCGATTTTAAACTGCCTTTCTCAATCGGTGTATAGGCGGTCAGCAAGATATCGCTTTCCTGGCAATACGCCAGGACGCCGTTATTGGCATATTTCCTGTTCTTGAGGCTGTACGGCACCTGGTTCGTCGCCAACGGCGTCGATGATAATTCTTGCGCTTTCTTCAGCTGGTTGAGATTGAAATTGCTCACCCCCACATAGCGCAACCTCTCAGTCTCGACCAGCTCGTTTAACGCTCGGAAAGTGCTCTCCATTGGAATATCATCATTCGGCCAGTGAATGAGATACAGATCCAGGTAATCTGTTTGCAAGCGCCGCAAACTGCCTTCGAATGCCTTTAAAACATCGTCATAAAGAAGGTTTGTCTCCCAAACCTTAGAATTGATAAATAGATCTTCCCTCTCAAAGCCGGCGATGGTCTGCGCTACCAGCTCCTCAGTATGCCCGCCGCCGTACATCTCAGCCGTGTCGATGTGGGTATAACCCATCTCCAGGGCAGCCCGCCAGGCCTTCACCACCTCTTCGTCTTGGGAATAGTCCGGCTGTGACATTCCACCGACTTCCCAGGTTCCCAGACCTAAAACCGGGATTTTCTCGCCGTCAAACAAGCGCTTGATTTTCATGGTTACCATCTTGAACCGTGCTCCTTACTATACCCTGATGATTTCGCTTTCGAATGGAGAGGTCAGCCGCTACAATCCAGTTTCCCGGCAGATTACCTCCCTGTTGCCGCTATCGATTATAGCGCGTTCGATAGGTAGCCAACCCAACCGCGGCCGGTTTTGGAGATATAGTTATGGTAATATCTTCCGAAGCAGATATCTATTACCCTCCAGGAGCCTTTGCCGATGAAACCACTCACCATCTATCTAAACGCTCTGCCCTTCTTAATCCTCACCAGACCAAATACCAGGGTACTTCAACAGAGCGCGAATGTCTCCGCTGACATCCAATCTCTATTGGTGATCATACTGGTTATCTTAATCCTTTGGTGGCGGATGATCAGCAATGCCCGTCAAACCTCGCAAGCGATCGCCGTCGAATACGCCCATCTCGAAGGGCATGCAGCCCCCCGTCAAGATGACCTGACCGTGATCGAAGGCATCGGTCCCAAGATAGCCTCCATCCTCCAAAGCGCGGGTATCACAACTTATGCTCAATTAGCCGAAACAGACGCCGAACGCTTAAGGGCCATCCTGGAGGCCGCTGGCAGCCGCTATCGCCTGGCCAATCCGGCTACCTGGTCCGAGCAAGCTGCCTTAGCTGCCTCGGGTGATTGGGTAAGCCTTCAGCAACTCCAGGGACGCCTTATCGCCGGGCGCGAATAACGCCATTCCCAAGATCTCGATGCCGACTTTTCAATACCACCCGGATATCCTCTCCGCATTCCTTGACTTGCGCGGCGGTGTGCTCGTCGCCCGCGACCTCAAAAATGGCCCTTCGCCAGACTCGCTGCAAAAAGCCTTTGAAGCTGAACAGCACGCCGTGCTGGAGCGCATCGGCGACACCCCACTGAGCGAGCTTGAGACGCTTTCCGCCTGGCGCTCCGCCTTCCGGTCGTTCGGCGTCAACCCCACCAAATACCGCAGCGCCACCGAAGCCTTGCTTCGCCGCCTGACCAAAAAAGGCGATATCCCCAGCATCAACACCCTGGTCGATATCTGCAACCTGGTCAGCATCCGCTATGCCTTGCCAGTCGCTGCCTTCGACACCCGCACCCTGGAACTGCCGGTCACGGTGCGCTACGCTGACGGCTCCGAGCGCTTTACACCGTTGGGCGAAACCCAAATCGAGCACCCCGATCCTGGCGAAGTGATCTTCTCCGACCAGACGGGCATGGTCATCGCCCGGCGCTGGTGCTGGCGTCAGAGCG
Organism: uncultured Anaerolineaceae bacterium; assembly: GCA_964400875.1. Lineage (GTDB taxonomy): Bacteria > Chloroflexota > Anaerolineae > Anaerolineales > UBA4823 > CAYNWK01. The sequence continues at coordinate 3,347 of CAYNWK010000284.1, forward strand.
ACGAGAGCGCCGCGCGTCAGGATACGAGAGCAGCCTTCTTCACCATCGAAGCGCAGAACACCGGTGGAGAGGAACTGGTTAAGGATGCGTTGGCGGATATACTGGATCTGTTACAGAACTATGCTGGTGGCGAATTTACATCAGACGTACTCGGCCCTGGGATGCCGTCTTTATGAGCGCTTGATGCACTACCAGTCTCCATTTATTTCGTAGAGAGGAACCCGCTTCAGAAAATATACATAAAACCGCAGACAAGTGCCGTCTGCGGTTTTGCGATCTTGTAACATTGAGGCCGGATTAAGTCACCAACGTTTATGAGGTAATTAGGTTCAGCAATTCAGCCACCAGATGGAGAATTATCAGGGACTTGTCGACCAAATCGAGAGATTCCGGGCA
>CAYNWK010000285.1:0-3722 GCA_964400875.1 uncultured Anaerolineaceae bacterium
GCGCTGCAGCAGCGGCAGGGCGAGCCCCCGCCAGCCGAACTCCTCGATGGGGCCGAGGAACAGGGCGAGCGCCAGCACCGGCAGCGCCTGGTACCAGGGGGAGAAGGGGAACGGATCGCTAAAGGTGCCCTTAATAACGGCGCCGGTGTAGACGACGGCGGGAATGCCCAGGATGAGGAACAGCCACCACTTCGAAGGGGCACGCCCCAGCGTCAGGCGCCGGAAGAAACTGCCCAAGCCCTTAAGTCCGTATTGGCGCCAGACCAGAAACACGCCAGCAAAGCCAGGCGAATAGATGGCGAGGATGACCAAGGGGTTCGTGAGGCCGACCTCGCCAAAGATAGCGCCGATCTGGTCGGTGAACAGGATGAAAAGCGCAGCGAGGCCCCAGGTCAAACCGAAGCAAAGTGCCAGGAAGGGGATCAGTGTTTTCGTTGTCATCGTGGTCCCCTTCGGAGAGCGAACCGATTCGTAAACGGTACTAGCATTCATAGCAATCCTCCAATCCTTATGCGACAGGGTCCTTATAAAAGTATAAAGAAAACCCACCCTGCGCTCAACAGCCAGGTGGGTAGAGTTAATTGGCCAGTCGGACAGTTTACTTAACTGGTCATGCGACCAGGTTTTCTTGCAGCGCCAGCGCTACCGCTTCAGTGCTGCTGGAGACCTCCAGTTTCGCATCCTATTTAATACAAATTCCATCTTTCGTCCTCCGCAACCCAAGGACAACCCGCATATAATTTATCTATGGCGCTGCACAAGCATGCAGGCACTTTGGCGGATCGAATTACCTTAACTGCGAAGGACTTGAGCGCCCAGTAGTGGGTCACAGTATGCGTCCTGGATCAGGAGCGTAGTTATGCAGATCACGATTTTCGCGGCAGGTTCCCGAGGTGATATTCAGCCATGCATCTTGCTGGGTAGAGCATTGCAGCGCTCAGGCTACCAAGTCCTCCTGGCTGCTCCCGAGAACTATGCCGATTTCGTTCAAAGACACGAGCTGCAATTTCACCCGCTGCGCGGGGATGTGCAGCAAATCATGGCGAGCGAAACCGGACGGGGGTTCATGGAGAATGGCAGCGCTAACCTGATAAAACAGATACGCACCATGAGAACGATGATCGGGCCGATCGCACTGCAAATGGCGCAGGACGCCCTGGAAGCTTGCCGGGACAGCCAGGCGCTGATCTCGTTGGGCGTATTCGCGCCCATCGCGAGTTCAATCGTAGAGCTCCAGGGTATCCCGCTGATCAACGTCGAACCGACGCCCTTGCTGCCAACCCGCGCCTTCCCGGCTCCCGGGTGGCCAGTGCAGAGAAATCTGGGTGGGCTGCACAACCGTATCTCCGGGATTGCCGTGCTGCAGGTGATCTGGCAGTGGTATGGCCCGTTTATCAACGGCTTCCGCAAGCGCTTTGGGTTGCCGCCTTATACAAGCGCCAGTTTCTACCATATACTCAGGTCTACGCCGCTGTTAGGCGCCTATAGCCCCCATGTAATCCCTCGTCCTCCAGACTGGCCTGAGAGCGCGCATATAACCGGATATTGGTTTCCGGATGAACCCACAGAATGGCAGCCCCCGGACCAACTGAAAGCGTTTCTGGAGGCGGGCGACCCGCCGATCTACGTTGGGTTTGGCAGCATGGCCGGAAGCAACCCAGAAAAAACGGCCAGGCTCGTCTTAGAGGCGCTGGCAATCAGCGGCCAACGGGGATTGTTGTTTACGGGGTGGGGCGGGATGCGGGCCATCTCGGTGCCGGACAGCGTTTTCGTGATCGACTCTGCGCCGCATAACTGGGTGTTCCCTCGGATGGCGGCGGTGGTACATCATGGCGGCGCCGGGACGACTGCGGAAGGTCTACGGGCTGGGATACCCTCCGTGATCCTGCCCTATATGGTGGACCAACCCTTTTGGGGAAAACGGGTTGAGGTGTTGGGGGTTGGACCGGAACCGATCCCCCGTAAGAAGTTAACCGCCGACAGGTTGGCTCAAGCGATCCAAGCAGCAGTTAAGCAGCCCGCGATCAAGCGGCGCGCTGCCAGCTTGGGCGAGGCCATCCGATCTGAGGATGGCCTGAGCAATGCCGTGGGCAAGGTCGAGGAATATCTGGGAGCATAGCCAATGAATGAGCATAACTACGAGTCCACTACCATCCCTTTTCCTAAAATACGGCGCTTGATGGTGGATGGCGGGCGGATGGGACGTCAGAAACACACGATCCATGGGCTGGTCGAAATGGACGTCACTCGAGCCCGCCAAGCTATCCGCGCACATAAAGTCCGCACCGGCGAGTCGCTCTCGTTTACGGCGTTCATCTTAGCCTGCCTGGGGCAAGCCATCGAAATGAACAAACCCTTGCATGCCTGCCGGAACTGGCGGAATCAGCTCATTATATTTGACGAAGTAGACGTGAGCACCTTGTTTGAGGTTGAAGTGGACGGCCGCAAACTGATCCGCCCTCACATCATCCGTGCGGTGAACAAGAAGACCTTCCGGGACCTTCACAAGGAGATCCGGGACTTCCAGGCCAAACACGAGGGCAGCCAGGAAGCAGCGTTCATCCGCTGGTTTGTCCTGCTGCCCGGAATGGTCAGGCGCTTATTTTATGGGATGCTTTTCAAGAACCCGTATTGGCAGAAGGATTACTTTGGCACGGTAATTTTGAGTTCAATAGGCATGTTTGGGAGTGGGGCCGGCTGGGGGATTCCCGTCCCGAACCATACACTCCAAGTCACACTAGGCGGCATCGCCGAAAAACCGGGCGTCGTTGAGGGCCAAATTGCGATCCGGGAATATCTGAGCGTCACGATCAGCTTCGATCACGACGTCGTCGATGGCGCTCCGGCGGCACGCTTCACACAGCAGTTCAAGGAGCTGGTCGAGTCTGGGTTTGGTCTTTCCGGGGATAGCCGCAGATCCCAACCAGAGCTGGAGGCTAGCGACTGAGGTTCCCAATCGATGAGACCTGCCAGCCACTGCCGTTTCGACTAACCGGCAGCCCATCCTGGAAACCTACAGGAATTTACGAGCAACGGCGCAGCAGCTCGAGCACTGGGCCTCGCTGCGGCCGGATTTGATCCGGACCCTGGAAGCTGACCAACAATGGGATCTGCTGATCGAAATCGCCTTAGACGAGGGGCAGGTGAGCCGGGCGCTCGAGCTGCTCCCTCGCCAACGCTGGGGTCGCCACGATCTCACAGTTGCCCGTGCCGCTGAAACGGAATATCCCCAGGCAGCCATCGAGATCTACCACCGGCAAATTGAAAATCTTATCGCTCACCGGGGGCGCGGGAATTATAGCGAGGCGGCCTCGATTCTGCAACGCGTTCGAGAAATATACGAACGATTGCCCACCGGCCTCAAGTGGGAGGCATATATTGCTGAACTGCGGGAACAGAACCGTCGCCTGCCGGCTCTCCAGGATGAACTCGATAAAGCCGGCTTGTGAAAAGAGCAATTCCCCACTAGGAGCAAACATAGTATAATACTTTACTTGCTCCTTATTTTTTGGGTTCTCCGGAGGCAATCTTGAAATTTGTCGATCGGGAAATGGAATTAAGCCTGCTGAACGATCTCTTCCAGCGGCGATCAGCCCAGCTCTTGGTCCTGTATGGGCGCCGGCGCATCGGGAAAACAACACTCTTGACTCACTGGCTCTCAGGGTTAGAGGGGCGCTATTTTTACTGGGTGGCGACCCAGACATCCACCGTTAACCAGTTAC
>CAYNWK010000286.1:0-705 GCA_964400875.1 uncultured Anaerolineaceae bacterium
TTTGGACCTCATCGATAGGTGGTGCTCTTGACCACGTTTAGATGTTGTCATACCCTCGGTTCAACTGATCCTCGAAATCAGTCCGAGCTTGTTTTCGTCCCTCGCCTAACTGCCAGATCGCTACCAATAACGCCGCGGCGGTAGCTAGAGAAGCTATTGCGTTGATCCAATCTAACCACTGATTCATCGTCCTGGCACTCCCTGTTGATCTTTCTATTTGGACTTTGCGATCATCCAATCCACAAGGCCATAGTTGACCACCAGCCGGGCGATATCCTTCGACAACAAAATATTAACCGGCGAGTATTTCGCCGCATCGTTAATCCATGCATTGGGCTGGTGAACGATCAGATAATATTGCTCATCCACAGATCGTTCTTGAGCCAGTTCGGAGAAAGAACGAAATTCGGCGCGGCTCACCTTGGACTTCACCTGAACGAAATAACGCTCTTGACTAATGGGCGACTTTAAATAAAGATCGATATCTTTAGTGGTTTCTCCAAGAACTGCAAGCCTTTGCCAGCCAGCCTGTCTGAAAATCAGGTCAGTCAGTAATTCGAATTCTTTCGGGTGCAGGCTTTGTATGATCCCAACCAGAGCCTGGATCAATGCCTCACGGGCTTCAATTGCTTTTTGCTCGGTTGTGGAGGTCTCTGCATTGATCTTGCGGACCAGGTAATCCAACTCTCCCACATTGCAAATGGT
>CAYNWK010000286.1:715-3662 GCA_964400875.1 uncultured Anaerolineaceae bacterium
GTTCCCCGAAAGCTCTGGAGAGCGAGCAGGCTGCCGCTCAGCCGGCTGCTATCCAGTGCCATACCATTGATATCGTGGTTACACCAGCCCTGGACAGTTGGGCGGATCCTTGAGCCATCAGACTGAGGGATGATCTTATTCTTTGCAAAGCACCAATAGAGATGACCGTGGTAAAAGGTGATCCACAGCACTGTCGGATCGCTTTCATAAAAAAGTTGTAGTTGATTGGTTTGCCTTGTGGCGGTGCCTGCGTTGGCATAGACGCTTAAGTTCAGACGGCGAACTTCGTCCCAGTCACCTGATAGGCATAGTTTGTGCTTGATTTCGTTCCACCCTACGTGAAGCCAACCCGGCGCGGCGATAGAATCCTTTTCATACTCCCCCTTGCGACCCAGCTTGATGTAAAGAGCCTTTGGCGGATTGATCCTATTCATCCGGCTCTCCGTGCTTAGGGTTATCTACTCTGATCATCAGAACCAGGCAAGCGGACAGAAAAACGGTTCCCGGCCACGGGTTCGACGAGCAACCTTGGAGGCTTCCTTTTTGGCCAGGGGGCCAGATTGTTCGTTATTAACCACAATCCAATCTCATTGTTGATCAGCTCCCTACATTTCGGGCCCCAGAAGGAAGGCTTGTCGATGTTGACTTCCACTGGTTCCGGATATCCTTGCAATTCCAAAACTACAGTTTTCCATCTGTCGTCTATTGTACAGTAACAGGAGAGGGTGGGCCGCGACTCACAAGAACGGATAACTTATAATCCGAGCAATCAACGCCGGCATGCAACCGATAAGTTGCATGCCGGCTTTTGATAGTCCCGAAGCGGACCGCAAAGGTTGCATCAATCCCGGCGGGAGAAAAGGAGATGACCTCTTACGCAAGATACCTGTTTACAAAATCGCGCGGCTTCAGAACCTCAATATTTCGATAACCCGACACGGACTCAATAAACTGTCAAGAGTACTGATTCGATTAAGGAAAATATTACTCCCTGTAGAATAGTAGCGATAACAACCGAACCTTAAAAAACAAATCTATCCATACCGTTCCGCATATGCGCGTAACGTTCTATTATCCCTGGATGTATAATGGCTACGAGCGGTGAGCCCGTTTCCAAATACCGGGTTATGGTCTTTGTCCCGGGGCGTCCGGAATATATCCTGATATCAGGAGCGCCGACCTACTTGGGACACCGCTCACTCTGTTTCAAGTAGGAATTTCGAAGGCGGCAATTTGAAGCGCCTCGAACCCCAAGGAATCTCCTTCAAATCTTTTCCAATGCCCAGGCGATCTAATTGATCACGGGTGAAAGCCAAAGCAGATTGTTGGCTTGGTAAATTTCTCACCCCGATCCGATACGCATGCCGAATGAACGAACTGGCCACGTCACGCGGGTCCGCAAAACGGTCTGCCACTTCTTTAGTGAGTACATGCCAGACAGCTACCAGAAGCTTGCGAGCAATCGCCACAATCGCCTTGGACCGCCCCAGGCGAGGTGCCAATCTTTCCAACTCCTTTTTCCAGTGAACGTGATGTTCCACGGCATGGTTGGCAGCGTTCACCATAGCGCAGCGCAGGTCTTTTCTACCCGCCTTCGTGATACGGCCGCTCGAATGGGTCATGCCACTGTCATGGACACGGGTACCGAGCCCTGCGTAGCCCACCAATTTCTTAGCACTGGGAAAGCGAGTGATATCACCAATTGCTGCCAAGATGGTGATGGCCGTCAGCATGGCTACGCCTGGAAGTTGGATCAGCAAGGGAATACGCTCGTCTTCGGCACTGGCCTGCTTGAGACATTCTTCGATCTGCTCAACTTGTTTCTGGGCGAAATCGAGCGTATCCAGGTCGGAGCGTACCAGGAGCTGCTCATTCGCAGAGATGGGCAGACTCTCCCACCAGGTGCGCTGTTCAAAAGCGAAGGGTTTTTCCGGTGTAATCAGATGGTGGCGGTGCAGCATAGCATGCAGGCGGTTCTTGGCCATAGTTGCTAGTCGGACCATCTTATCCCGCCGAGCAATGAGCGAGCGCAGGTCTCGTACGGGGGATGGTGGGATCCACACTCCTGTAAGTAGCCCAGCTGCATGTAACTGGGCGAGAGCCAAGGCTGCTTTCTTGTCCGTCTTTACCCGGACGTTTGTCACCATAGCTACATTTGGCGAGTGGACAGCCATGACTGAGTGTACATGGGGTAACAGAGCATCATAGAATTGGTAGGTATTGGTGCTCATCTCCAATACCACGGCATCTTTCGGTGTGAGACATCGCAAGATCCAATCGTCCAGCTGATAATTCGATACCCTTTGTGGTCCGAATACGGCTTCAAGCTTCTCGTTGACCCCTACTGCAACGAAGTACTCTTTGTGGATGTCTAATCCGATATAGCGATTGGGTGCATCTGTCATGTCAATCCCTCCGTGAAAGTGAAAATAGGCCGGGCACGTTGATTTATGGGCTGGATTTCACACACGGACTCGGGCTGGCTCTTCTGAGCCTCCCAGGTTAGCGGATTCGAACGGGCAGCCAAACACTTTGGCGAGCTTGCCATTGGCTTCTCAGTCGGGTTATCGGCTGGCCCAAACGTCTCACACCCGGAGCAGAACGTTCCCGTTCTCTAACCATCAGAGAGTCTACTCCCAAACGCACCCGGCCACCCCTTCACTGGGGTATTGAATGCTAACACCTTGAGCAGGTGTTTGTCTCCGCTTACGATGACAATGCTCTCACTTGCCAGCGCACACGCAAGAAATTTGTCATCGTCAGGATCTTCGCAAACTGCTTCAGGCAGCGCTGGCGCAGCATACACCTCTGCATTTTGAATTACATAATCAAGCACAGGCTTCAGGTCAAGATTTGGGTGATCCTCGTCCAGAATATCCCCCACTCGATGATATTCTTCCAATATTTCAGGCGAAACAACCAACTGGATTTTCCCGCCTCGCTATGC
>CAYNWK010000287.1:0-3620 GCA_964400875.1 uncultured Anaerolineaceae bacterium
GACGCCTCGCCGAACGCAGCGATTTCTTCGACGTATGCCGAATCGAACTCCAGCGCCTCAACCAGCTGTGACAGCTCGGTCGCGTACGCGGGATTCGCCCCGGCCAGGCCCAACTCGCGCGGCAGGTTGTAGCAGTACGCCTCGACAGTTTCGCCTGTGTCCAACAGCTCCACCTCTACGCGTTCTCGTATGTACTCGCGCACGCTCGGTTCCGAGTAGAGCGCGCCAGCTTCCTGGTCGGCGAGCTCCATCACGATTCCATAGGCGCGACTCGCAGCGGAACGCAGCAAGGTTGCACGCTCGCCGATGTGGATGCGGTAGTCGGGTAGCACTGCGAGCCCGATCATCTCTGGGTGAAGACCCTTCTCAACGAGAAGGGACCGATCCATAAACAGGCCGTAGAAGAAGATCTTGCTCATGGGTTCGGAGCTGTCCGCCTAACTGGTTGATAACCAAACGTCTTGATGCGCGCAATCCACCAAGGCCATTTTATCTGCATCAAGATCGACATCTCATTTGGAAAAAGTCATTCACTGGGATAATATCAACACAAATTCGTGTATAACGTGAAATCCTGGAGCTTATCCGTTAAATCTTCACGTTAATGGATTATATCAATATTTCAGGTCCTCTTTTTCAACAGCCTGCCGCAATATCTGTCACTACGCCTGTTGTTGAGTTGGCTATCTGTCCTACTATAGAGCGATCTCTACCTCGGAGATACGTCGTAAAACTTTTGACTCTTCTCCGGTGGCCGTGGCCATCTCTTTACTCAGGAGCAGGAGACTGTTTCGTCGCAAAAAATGCCTCTCGCCTTGACCCTCAACCGCTTGCCTCGCGCAGCCGGGTGCACAGCAGCAGGCTCACCACCATCAGCCCGATCAGCACGCTCAACGGCGCCGTCATCGAGCCCGTTGCCGGGGACTTGAAGCCGTCCATGCCAAGGATGAAGGCGATCCCCGAGATCTGGCCCATCAGCAGCAGCAGGCCGTTGGAGGTCCCCTCCGGCGTCGGGTGGGTGATTTCCGCGCCGTATTGGAACCCCACCGGGCCGGCGCTGAGCAGGAAGAAGCCGAAGACGAACGCCGCCGCCAGCAGCAGCCCGTAGCTGCCCGCAAACGTGATCCCTGCCAGTCCCAGGGTCGCGCCGACGATGGCCGCCAGCAGGTAGGGCGTCCTCCTGCCGGACCGGTCCGACAGGATCGGGATCACCAGCGCGCCGAGGATGCCGCCCACTATCATCAGGCCCCCCGTGTTGCCGGCCTGCACGATCGAGAAGCCTCTCGGCCTGACGATGTCTTCGATCCAGGTCGTCACCGCGTTGAACACGCCCAAACCCACGAAGAAGATCGCTAGCAGCAGCACGAAATTCCTGCTCCGCAAGGCCCCCTTGAGGCCGTCGAAAACCAGCGAGCGTTCTTCGTCCCCGGGGGCGCCGGGCGGCGTCGGCGGGCGCTCCCTGACCAACAGGAAGAAGGCCGCGATCGCTATCGCGGCCACGACCCCGTACGTCAGCAGCATGCCGCCGATCTGGGACCGCAGCGTCAGGTACGGGGTCAGCGCCAGGGCCACGATGATGCCCAGGTAGATCGCCAGCGATCCCAGGCCTGTGGCGGTGGCCCGCTCCTGGACCGGGAACCAGCGCGCCGCCACGGTCGTCACGGCGTTGAGGATGAATGGCTGCCCGACCGCGATCCCGATCTGGGCGATCAGCACCCAGGTATAGTCGGCCGCCACGAGACCCCTCACCAGGCCAAAGGCCCCCGTCAAGACGACGCCGATCCCCACCGCGACCCGGATCCCGTAAGTGTCGATCATCCAGGAGGCCGGGATCGAGACCACGATATAGACGATCATGAAGCTCAGGGACAGCAGGCCGATGCTCAGGTCCGAAACCCCGTAATAAGCCGCCGCGCTGCCCGTGATCGGGGCAAACGTGATCCATAAGAGCTGGTTGACCGCCACCACGAACATGAAGGCCAGCAGCACGACCCAGCGGTAGCCGTAGACTTTGAAGCCGGTTTCTTCCATTGGATGCACCTCCTGTGAACGCCTCCATTTTATCAGGCGTCAGCGCCTTCACCGCGCGGTTGGCGCGTAGATTCGCCATGTCATGGCGAGCCCACCGTACTTTGGTGGACCCACCGTTCTCCGGTGGGCGTGGCCATCTCTCGCTTGGAAGAGCTGAGGCTGTTTCGGTCGCTGCGCCTACTCACAGGGACACGCCCGCGCCTCGCATTCGCGCAGGCCGGCGCTGTGGGTCCGTCCCCGGCTTCGCCTTCACCGGGAAAACCCGGCGTAGAACTCGTGCACGGCCACGGTTCCGGCGCCGAGCATCCTTGCTTTTTGGTGTAGCCGCTCGAGCACGCCTTCGCTCACCCCTCCGTAGATCTCGATCCTCAAGAGTTCGATCAGGCTGGCGAACTTCCGGAATTCAGCCGCGCCCGTGTCCATGTGAAACTCGAGCGACGCGGAATCGGGATGCACCGCTACGACGGTCATCTCTGTCTGCTCCTCGTTGAGGAAAAAGGCGTACGAAATCAGCCGGGGCATGTTCGCTTCCACGAACGCGGCCAGCTCTTTCATGGCGCTCTTCAGCTTCTCGAGCTGTCCCTCGCGGATCGTGGACATGTCAACGTAGACGATTGGACTGGACATACAGGCTCCTTTTGATCCAGAGCTGGCCAACCAACGGTTGGATTAGCCAACTAATGTATGTTGTGGATGCTGAATGATGGAATTTATCCGTTAATCATTCCCCCTCATGATTATATCAACCACAGAATTTTCGTGAGTTTTGTAACAAAATTGTTCTTTCTGCCGAATCCCTATCCCCTTTCCCCTCTCCCCTGTTTTCTTTCGCATTCGCGTAATTCGCCGATAGCTTCTTCCTCAGCAAATCACATTATGTCAAAATTTTACCTATTCGTTTCTATTCGTTCCGCGGAACGAATATTTGCTTCCCGCGCTGCGTGCATTTAAAGGAAGCAAGGAGGTGCTTGCGAGGGCTTGAATCCGGCGGAGCAGGGCGCCGAAGGATGTATAATCTAGGCATCGCACCGGAGTGAGGGGGCTCCGCCAAACAAGGCAGAAAGAAGGCAAGTCAATGGTCGTCGGCGAGATCCTGCTGGACCCCAACGTGGCGTACGTGCTGCTGGTGGCCGGCCTGTTCCTGGCGATGATGGCGATCCTGGCGCCGGGGACCGGCATCTTCGAGATCGCCGCCCTGATCGTCCTGATAGTAGCCGGCTGGGGCGTGTACCAGCTGCCGATCAACTGGTGGGCCCTGGTCTTGCTCGGCCTGGGGGTGGCTGTTTTCATCCTGGCGGTGCGCCGGCCCCGCGAGCGGCGCTGGCTCGCCCTGGCCCTGGCGGCCCTCGGGGTGGGCTCGGCCTTCATGTTCCGCGGCGCGGGGCTGCTGCCGGCGGTCAACCCGATCCTGGCCCTGGCGGTCACGCTGTCGGTGGGCGCTTTCATGTGGATCATCGCCACCAAGTCCTTGGAGGCCAACCTGGAGCAGCCCACCCACGACCTGGGCCGGCTGGTAGGCGCCACCGGCGAAGCCAAGACCGACATCCACCTGGAGGGCTCGGTCCAGGTGCGCGGCGAATTGTGGACCG